>NZ_JBXAFX010000020.1:0-69972 GCF_058793515.1 Novosphingobium sp. GW835-FHT14H07 | reverse complement strand
AGGCGCAGCGTCAGGCACTGGCTGAAATCGTCCAGCACGTATTCCGCAAAGGCCTCGCAATTGACGAAGCCGTGCTTGCGATAGAGCCCGAGTGCCGGTTCGAAGGCGGGGCCTTGGCCGGTTTCGAGGCTGACGCGAGCATAGCCGCGCTGCCGTGCAACCGAAAGCAGGTGAAGCAGCATGGCTTCGCCGATTTTCTTTCCCAACCAATCACTTGCGACGCGCATGGACTTCAGTTCGCCATGCGTGGAATCAAGTTCGCGGATCGCGCCCATCCCGGCAAGCGCATTTCCGACCCACGCCGAATAGAAGGTGACGCCGGGTTGGCGCAGTTTTTCAACCGGAAGTGCGTGGACCTTGCAGGCAGGTGAGTTGGCATGCATGCCCGAGAGGTGGAAGGCGACAAGTTCGCGGATTGCCTCTCCGGAAAGATCGTCTTCGAGGATCTTGACACAGTCCATTGGGCCCCTCCCTTCCAGTGATATTGACTGTTCAGCACGAACGGGCGCCATCTCGCAATGCTTCAGAAAAAGCCGCGAAGGGGTCGCCCCACCCAGGCGCATCCGCCGCCGGTCAGCGACGGGAGGCCGGGGGCTTGCGCTCAGGTGTGCTTGTCGGCCTTGCGACGCCCGAAGCGCATGCCGGTTTCAAGGCGTGCGCGCAGCTGGGCGTAATAGGCTTCGAGGAAAGCACGTTCGTCGCCCGCGCCTGCGTTCCAGCCGATCTTGCCGCAGATCGTGCGGGCCACATCACGCAGGGCTTCCTCGCGGTTCTCTCGCAGCACGCGCTCGAGCACCTGCAGTTCGTATTCTCCATAAACGGCAAGGTCGGCATCGCTGAAGCGATACTGCACGCCAGTGGCTTGCGACAGGCCGCGCGCACCTTCGCCAACCGATAGCGCCTGTTCCAGCTTGCGCTTGGGCGCTTCGACCACCCAGGTTCCCGCGATCAGGTCTCCGCACCGGAGCCTGTCGCGATTGAAGAACGGAAACAGCGCAAAGAGCAGGAACCAGACGAGGCCCGCCCAGGCCGCCATCTCGGTATCGCCGCCTTCGACCGAGGCGACGACGATGAAGATCGCAGGCATGAACAGTTCGATATCGCGCACGAGGTTGCGGGCGATAACCGCTTCGGTGGTCAACCGCGCGCCATCCTTGCCACGCGCGCGGGCGGCGACGCGGATGCCGGTGATACGCTTGCCCGGCGTGGCGCCGCGCGGGCCGAGTTCGAAGAACAGGAACCAGGCGTTGCGAAACAGGAACAGCGCGATGATCCAGACGACTACCAGCGCCTGCACCGCGCGCCCAGCGGGGCTGTCATCATCATTGAAGTTTATGCCCACTGCATTGGCGACATAGGCAATGAGCAGCGTGGCGCCGATGATCGCGCCGACGATCATGGCCAGATCGAGGAAGAGTGCAGCGGCGCGTGCTCCGCGCGAGGCCAGGACGAATGGCAGCGCCACGCCTTCAGGGGTGACGACCATACGGCGGCGGCGGTCCTGAAGCGCCTGCGGAGTACGGGGCGCGGACTTGGCGTCACGGCGGAAGGGCAGGCGTATCGCCATCAGCGGGCCTCACGCCGGAAGGCGAAGAAATAGCCGCTCCACAGCACCAGCATGAAGCCTCCCACGGTGAGGCGCGATGGGGTGGAGTCTATGAGCTGACGCCCGAAGCCTTCGAGCAGGGCGGCAAGGATCAGCATGAGGACCACGCCGGTCATGACCTGCGCGGCGCGGCGGCCGGCCGCAGCGGCGGCATCCATGACCGACATGTTGCCGGGGAAGGCCATGGCGCGTCCGATATGAATGCCGGCTGCGCCCGCCAGCAGGATCGCGAACAGCTCTGTCGTGCCGTGAATGGCGAGCCACCCGACAAAATCGAGCAGCAGGCCCTGTCCATGATATAGCCACAGCATCGCGCCAAGCAGTGCCGTGTTGTGAACCAGCAACAGCATGGTCGGCAGCCCGAAGGCAAAGCCCAGCGCAAAGCACATGATCGAGACTTGCGCGTTGTTGCTGAACAGGCCGGCGGCAAACACGCCCATCCCGCTCTGGTCCTGGTTGCCGAACAGCGTGCCGTGCAAGACTTCGCGGCTCGCCCCCGGCACGCGGACATCGGCCATGCCGCCAGGGACCAGCGAATAGTACCATTCGGGGTTCGACGCCACGAGCAGCCAGCCGACCGCAGTGCCCGCAACCATCAATGCGAGCGCGATCAGCAGATCGATGCCGAGCCCGCGCACGCTGGCGCTCCATCCGCCGCCGATGAAGCCGCGAAACCATGACCACAACGAGGCGCGCGGGCCATAGACGAGGAACCAGGCGCGTTGTGTCAGCGCTTCGAGATAGGCGACGAGCGCCGCGTCCAACGAGGTTTCGCGGGCGATCGAAAGGCTGGACGCGGCAGTGCGATAAAGAGCCGGAAGGGCGAGCAAGTCCTCATCCGAAACGCCGCGCGTGCGCCCGGCCTCCATGCGCTTGAGCACTGCTTCGAGGCGCTTCCAATCGGCTTCGCGTTCAAGCCGGAAGCGATCGGAACGCAGGGCGGCGTGTTCTGCCGCAACAGCGGCCTCTGTCGGCCGGGCGAACCAGTTGCCGATCTTCTGGGCAATTCCTGTGGTGACAGCGTTCATCCGATGCGTCCCTCGCGCTTGATCGCGAGATAGGAATCGAGCAGTCGCGTGCCGATCTGGTCATGCGGCGCTTCGAGCACGCGCACACCGAGGTGGCGCAGGCGCTGGAGCACGATCGCGCGCTGCCTGGAAAGCGTAGTGGCGGTGACCGCTTCGGCGACAGATTGCATGTCGGTGACGGTGGCGGTTGCAAGGCCGGCGAGTTCGGCATCGGCCATGACCACGAACAGCACGAGGTGGCGCTCTACCAGTCGGCCCACGTTCTCGACCATCAGCTCGGCGCTGGTGGGGTCGGAGAAATCAGAGAAGAGCACGATCAGCGAACGGCGCTGCAGCCGTGCGGCGAGCGTGGACAGGGCGAGCGTGAAGTTGGGCTCGCCGGGATGGTAATCAAGCTGGGCGGCGGCGCGCTGCAGGCGAGCGAAATCGCGGCTGTCGGTGACGAACGGGGTGGCAACTTCCGGGCGCGCACCGAAGCCGAACAGCGCGACGCGATCTTGCGCCTTGAGTGCGACATAGGCGGTGGTGAGTGCGGCGGTGACGGCGCGGTCGATCCGGGGCAGGCCGTCGATCGGTTCGCACATCGCCTGTCCGCAATCGAACGCGAAGACGATCTGGTTGTTGCGCTCGACCTCGTATTCCTTGGCGAAAAGGCGGGCGTGGCGGGCCGAGCTTTTCCAGTCGATCCGGCGGCGGTCCATGCCCGGTTCGTACTCGGCAAGTGCTTCGAATTCAGTGCCCTCGCCACGGATACGCCGCGCGATCAAGCCGAACTGGGCATCGCGCAGGAATATCTGCAGCGCCGGGCTGCGTACCGGGGCGATGTTCGGCCAGACCCGCACTTCGGCCTCAAGATCGCGGGTGGCCTGGCGGTGGGCGAGGCCGAGCGGGCCGCTCCAGCGCAGCCACAGGCGGGTGAGCCGGCCGGTGCCGCGGCGGGTGGGGGCGATCGTGGTGCTGCCGCTCCATGCGCCGTCCGCGAAGGTGAGCGGCAGGGCAATACGGCCCCCCTCGGCAAGGCGAGAGTCGCATGCGATTGCCGCGTCGGGGCGGATGCCGTTGCGGACACGGGCGAGTGCGGCGACCACCGTCAGGGTGGCAGGTTCGCCGACCTCGCTATCGGACGGCGCGTGGATCTGTACGTCCTCGAGGGAGCCGGCGAAGAGGCCGTCGAGCAGGATCAGCACGAGCAGTGCGCCGCCCAGCGCAGGTGCGGCGATCCAGGCCGCAGGAGCGGCCGCGGCCAGGACCAGGGCCAGCGGGGCGAGGCCTGCAAAGAGCAGGACTGCACGGCCCGAGGGCAGGATGGCGGCAGGCTTGATCAACGGGGGGCTTCCGTGCCTTCTACCAGCGCAGCAACGATGGTCTCGACCTGCTTGCCTTCGATCTCGGCAGCGGGGCTGAGCATCAGGCGGTGGCGCAGGACGGCAGTGGCGAGCGCCTTGACGTCGTCGGGGATGACGTAATCACGACCATCGAGCGCGGCGCGTGCGCGGGCGGCCCCGGCCAGCAGCACGGCGGCGCGGGGGCTGGCTCCGACGACCAGATCGCCGCTTTCGCGCGTGGCGCGAACCAGGCGCACGATGTAGTCGACAATCGATTCAGCGAGCGTGATCGAGGCGATGGCGGACTGTGCGCGGCCAAGCTCTGCCGCAGTGGTCACGGAAACGACGCCGAGATCGGCGGGCTTGGGTGCGCCCTTGCCTTCGCCGTAGCGGGCAACGATGCGGGCTTCCTCCTCGATGGAAGGATAGCCGACGAGGAGCTTGAACAGGAAGCGGTCCAACTGGGCTTCGGGCAGCGGGTAGACGCCTTGGCTTTCGATCGGGTTCTGCGTGGCGACCACGGTAAAGCGTTCGGACAGGGCGTGGACCTCGCCGTCGAGGGTGACGCGGCGCTCCTGCATGGCTTCGAGCAGGGCGGCCTGCGTCTTGGGCGGGGTGCGGTTGATTTCGTCGGCCAGCAGCAGTTCGTGGAAGATGGGGCCGCGCGTGAGCGTGAACTGGCTGGTCTGGAAATTGAACAGGTTGGAGCCGAGGATGTCGCCAGGCATCAGATCGGGGGTGAACTGGATGCGCCCGAAATCAAGGCCGAGAGCGGCGGCAAAGGTCTGTGCGAGGAAGGTCTTGGCCGTGCCGGGAGGGCCTTCGAGCAGGACATGGCCGCCTGCGAACAGCGCGACGAGCAGTTGATCGAGCACCTCTTCCTGCCCCACGATCGCCTTGCCGACTTCGGCGCGGATCCGGCCGGATAGCGCGCCGAGCTCGGTCAGGGACATTTCGGAGGTCGTCTCGGTCACTTGAGGTGCCTTTCTATCTGCTGCAGCACTTGGGCGCGCTTCGTCAGTTCATGGGGCTTGCGGGCATCGCGCAAGTGGCGCGCGGCCTGGGAAAACGGTGGGCCGGCGATGGCACGGCGGAGTTGCGCAGCGTCGATCAGGCGCTCGGTCTCCTGCGGGTCGAGGCCCTTGGGCAGGCCCAGCGCCAGCGCAATGCGTTCGCGCGTGGCATCGGCATAGGGCGCGGCGGCGAGGTGGACGCGGCCAGCGCGGCGGATGAGCCCCGCAGCGTTGGCGACCAGAGCGGCCTTGCCAAAGGCGATTTCCTGCCCCTGCACCAGCGCCGGTCCGAAGCGGTTGAGCGCGCGCCAGGCAATCGCCAGCGCGGCGAGGAAAAGGCAGATCGTGGCGGCAAGGAAAGGTGGCTCGAACGCGAGGGTCAGCAGATTGCGGCTGGCGCCGAAGCCGTTGAAGGTCATGTCGAAGACGATCGGCTGGCTGCGATCATCCGCCGTGGCGAGCACGAGATCGCGGGCAAGCATGGCGGTGTTGCGGTCGGCCAAGCCCCAGTTGTCGAGCAGATCGGGCTCGAACACGAGGACGACAGGGTACAGGTCCTCATCCTCGCCGCCGTAACCAGGGTCGATCCCGGCGAAATTGTTGAGCGCGGGATAGTAGCCATCGTCATCCAGAAACGCCGCGAGCGTCTTGCCTCTGCCGGTGGTGAGAAGGGGGAAGAGGCCCTTGCCGGAACCGGTTTCGATCTGGCGATCGTCAGGGAACTTGCCGCGGCGGTCACCAAGCTTCCAGCCGCCCGCGGGTGGCGAATCTTCATCGCCGATCTCGACCCTGACGTTGTCGGCAAAGCCCTTCCATTCGGGCGCCTGCGTGCCGACCATCTGCACCCAGCCGCGCTTGGCGGCCTTGGCGTTGACACCCATTGCCAGCCACTTGGGGGTGACGACGATCGTCGGGCCCCAGTAGCGGTGGGCATCGACGATCCTGGCGATCTCCTTGCCATCGGCATCGGCTGGCGGGGTGAGGATGAGCAGGCCCGGTGCGTTTTCCAGCGCGCGGCGGTTGCGCTGGCGCTGGACGTCAAGGCCTTCGGCTTCGAGCATCCGCGCAAGGCCGGCATAGCCATTGAGGCCTTGCCCGCCGACATGCGCGCCGCCGTTGTTGCCGTTGCCGCCGGTGCCGTTGCCAAGGAACCAGAGCAGCGCGACGAAGGCGAGCGCGCCGACCAGCAGCATCCCGATCAGCGTGCCGCGCGAGAACGGGGTTGGTGCGGCATTGCTCATTGCGCAGCGACCGTCAGCGGCGCGATGGCAAAGCGCGAATAGGCTTCGCGCGCCGTGCTCCATTCGTCTGCCCCAAGGGGCCGCAGGGCATAGCGGGCGCGCTCGACCAGGCTGGCGATGGTGCCGAAGGCGGCGCGCGCTTCTCCGGGTAGCCCGGTGATGGTGCCGATTTCGCGCGCGGTGCTGGAGGGGGCCAGCCAATCGGGCCGGGCGCGGGCGATCTGGCCAACGCTGCGCTTGAGCAGGAGATGCGCGGCCTCGCCATAGAGGCCTTGCGCGGCAAGGCGGTCAGCGTCCTCGAGCAGGGCGAGCGCTTCTTCGCGCAGCGGCGCCCATTCAGGCTCTGCCACTCTCCGGTGGGTGCCACGTTCGCGCCACAGCGGCCAGAGCAGGCTCCATGCGATCCACAGCACGCCGAGCCCTGCGCCGACCAGCATCAGCATCTCGATCACGCTCCAGCTGCCGCCGAGCAGGCGCCCGAGCGGTGAGAGAAGCCATTCGAGGAAGCGGCCAAGCGCCTTGAGCCAGTCCGGCGTGACGGGCATGGGATCGGGCGGGACAGGTGCGAGCTGGATATCGCCCGATTCGCGGATCGAGCGCCATGCAGCCTCGGCTGCGGCCGCATCATTTGCTGGTACTGTTGCCGAAGCCGGTGCCGTCACCCGCGCAACCTTGCACGCGGCAGGCGACGGGGCAAGCACAAGTCACCGTCCTTTTGAATACTCTTACTGGCCGCGGATGCGTTCCAACGGGTAAGTCCCAAGTATTCGCAGGTTCTTGGCAAAGAAATCGAGCTCTTCGAGCGCGAGATCGACGGGGCGTTCACCCGGCGCGCCGACGATATCGGCATAGAATTCGGTGGCGGCAAAGCTCGCGCCGCGCTGGTAGCTTTCCAGCTTGGTCATGTTGACCCCGTTTGTCGCAAAGCCGCCCAGCGCCTTGTAGAGCGCAGCCGGGATATTGCGCACTTCGAATACGAACGTCGTCATCGCCGGGCCGGAGATGGTGGCCGGATCGCGCGGGGTCCTGGACAGGATCACGAAGCGGGTGGTGTTGTCGTGCGCGTCCTCGACGTTGTCCTCGATCACCTTCAGGCCATAGAGTTCGGCGGCGATGCGCGGGGCAAGTGCGGCCACGGTCGGATCGCCCAGTTCGGCGACATAGGCAGCGGCCCCGGCGGTATCGGCATAGCTCATCGGCACGATGCCGCGGTCACGCAGATAGAATCGCGACTGGCCGAGCGCCTGCGGGTGACTGTATGCGGCGGTGAACGGACCATCGCCAAGCGCCATCAGGCTCGCATGGATCTCGAGGAAGTGTTCGCCGACAATCGAAAGGCCGCTCTCGGGCAGCAGGAAGTGGATGTCGGCTACGCGCCCGTGCTGCGAATTCTCGATCGGGATGATCGCGTGGGCCGCGCGGCCTTCCTTGACCGCGTCGAGCGCGTCTTCGAACGAGAAGCATGGCAGCGGCAGGCAATCGGGCAAGGCCTCGAGCGCGGCGCGGTGGGAGTTGGCGCCCGGCGCCCCCTGGAACGAAACGGCGCGCGCAGGATCGGCGGCTGCAGCGGCAGCCATGTTCTCGACAAGGGCGAGCGCGGGGGCGGGATAGCTCTGCATGATGGCTCGCGCGTTAAGCCGCTCTGTTCTTTCGGGCAAGGGAGATCGAATTTGCGGCGCAAACCATCTTGCGCTGCCGCATGGCCCTGACTAGAGGGACCCCGAACTCGCGCGGGTGTCGGCAAGGTGCTGACGTTGCGCCTATGGGGCTCGTAAATGGACGATCGTTTCAATACCATCGCCGGATGGACCTTGTTCGGGGGCATCGTGGCTCTGGGGCTCTCCAGCCTGTCGGCGCACTACTTCCTGGCCGACAAGGAGCACCGTCCGGAAAAGATGGGCTACGCGATCGAGGGCGTCGTCGAAGAAGGTGCCGAGGGTGGCGGGGCGGCTGAGCTGCCGCTGGCGAATCTCCTCGCTGCTGGTGACGTTGCCAAGGGCGAAGCCGTTTTTGCCAAGTGCAAGGCCTGCCACACCGCCGAGCAGGGCGGCGCCAATGGCATCGGTCCGAACCTCTATGGCATCGTCGGCAAGCCGGTCGGCAAGCATGCTGCGGGCTTTGCCTATTCGGCTGATCTCGCTGCCAAGGGCGGCAACTGGGATTTCGCCACGCTTGATGCCTGGTTGAAGAACCCCAAGGCCTTTGCCGCCGGCACCAAGATGTCATTCGCCGGTCTGCCCAAGGGTGAAGACCGCGCCAACGTGATTCTCTATCTCAACTCGCTCGGCTCGAACCTGCCGCTGCCTGCGCCTGAAGCCGTTCCGGCAGCTGGTGCTGCGCCTGCCGAAGGTGCTGCCGTTGCTCTGGTTGGCGATGCCGCCAAGGGCGAGGCAGTCTTTGCCAAGTGCAAGGCTTGCCACACCATCGATCAGGGCGGTGCCAACGGCATTGGTCCCAACCTGTTCGGCGTTCATGGTGAGGCCGTGGCTGGCGATCGCGGCGGTTATGCCTTCTCCGACGCGCTCAAGGGCAAGGGCGGCACCTGGGACGATGCCACGCTCGATGCCTGGCTGAAGAATCCCAAGGCCTTTGCCGCTGGCACCAAGATGACCTTCGCCGGCATTGCTGACGATCAGCAGCGTGCGGACGTGATCGCCTACCTGAAGTCGAAGAAGTAAACTTCGCTTTCAGACGAAATTCAAAAGGGCGTCCGGAGCGATCCGGGCGCCCTTTTGATGTCTTCGGTACCTATTGCGTTTGCGCATGAGCCGCGCAGAGTTGCGCTTTAGGAAAAACCGATGCGCCTGTTTACTGCCTTGCCGCTTCTGCTCGTCATGACTCCGGCCGGTGCGGCGGAACCTCCCGCCGCCATGCAGGGCAATTGGACTGTCGACCTGTCGGCCAAGCCGGAAGAGCCTTACACAAAACCGATGGTGCTACAGCTGCAGGCCGATGGCACGGTCAAGGGCAGCTTCTACGAGAGCGAAATACTGGCAGGACGCTGGAAGACCGACCGCGCGCGGACTTGCGTGAGCTTTCGCACCACCGATGGCGCCGGGCCCTATCACACGGCGGCGTGCCTGGTAGGCGATCACATAGAGGGCCAGACCTGGGCGGAGCATCGCAGCTTCCTGTTCAACTGGAACGCGAAGCGCTGACCGTCAGAGGTGGCAGGCCTCGGCCATGATCGCTGCATTTAGCGTCTCTGGCTCAACCGGGGCGTACTGATCGGCACTGTCGGCGGCAACGGCGTTGCGGGACAGGATCTCGCCGGACGTCGCGTAGTCCGTTGCCGCGGCAATGAGCACGCGCTTCGCGGCGCAGTCATAGCGGAACAGGATGATCTTGCGCCCGGTGGCCAAGCTCGCGGCGGGGGCAAAGTCGAAACCTGCCCAGACCTGACGGACGGCAAAGCTACGAGCCGGGCTGGGCGGCAGTTCGCGGACTGATTCGGGACGCACGAGCACTTCGGTGCGGTCCTCGGCCACGCCGATGACCTTCCAGTCGGCAGACCATCCTCTTGCTGCAATGTCTTCTGCCATTGCCCCGCCGGAGAAGCCGAGGAAGGCGAGAGGGAGCAGCAGGCTGCGGATGGAGGTCATCGGGTGGCTCCGGAGTGCTTCGGTTAAGGTGCTGATAACCATGCCCGCCAGGCGCGCCCAGCTAGGGGTTTGTCCTGAGTCCCGCGATGCGACAGCAGGCTAGTTGTCGGTTAACGCAGGCTCGCCCGCACGGCCCTTGAACCCTTGGGCAATCACGTACCACTCCGAGGAATCCTTGCGGCTCGAGGGGGGCTTGGCGTGCTTTACAGTCGTGAAGTTCTTCTTGAGGATCTTGAGGAGTTCGCCATCGGTGCCGCCGGCAAAGACCTTGGCGACGAACGCCCCGCCGGGGGCCAGGGTCTGGACGGCAAAGTCTACAGCCGTCTCGACCAGGCCCATCGTGCGCAGGTGGTCGGTCTGCTTGTGGCCAACGGTGTTGGCGGCCATGTCGGAGATCACGAGATCTGGGGGACCATCCAGCGCACCTTGCAGAGCTTCCGGCGCCTCATCGGCCATGAAGTCCATCTGGAAGATGGTCACGCCCTCGATCGGATCGGTGGGCAGGAGATCGATGCCAACGATCTTTGCCGCCGGCGACTTCTTGCGCACGACCTGGCTCCACCCGCCAGGCGCGATGCCGAGATCGACGACACGCTTCGAGCCTTTGAGCAGGCCGAACTTCTCATCGAGATCGATCAGCTTGAATGCCGCGCGGCTGCGCCAGCCTTCGGCCTTGGCCTGCTTCACGTAAGGGTCGTTGAGCTGGCGCGACAGCCAGCGCACCGATGAGGCCGAGCGGCCCTTGGCGCTCTTGAGCCGTTCGTTGGGATTCTTTCCGGAACGACTCATGCTGCTTCCGTTTTCCTGGGCCCGCGCGGATCGGCGCCGGTGGCCATGAGGCTGCGCAGGATGCCTTCGCGAATGCCGCGATCGGCAATGCCAAGGCGCTCTGCCGGCCAGATGTCGAGGATCGATTCGAGGATGGCGCACCCGGCAACGACGAGGTCCGAGCGTTCGCGCCCGATGCAGGGCACGGCAATGCGCTCGGCCGGGGTCATGGTTGACAGACGGCGGGAGATGTCGCGCATCGAATCGGCCGGCACGATCAGGCCGTCGACCGCGCGGCGATCATACTGCGGCAGTTCGAGATGGAGTGATGCCAGCGTGGTGACGGTGCCGCTGGTGCCCAGCAGGCGGATGCTGCGCTCGCCCTGCGCTGCGTGCCGGATCGGCGTTACGCGGGCGGTGAAATCGGAAAAACCTTCGTCCACACGTCGGCGCATCTCGGCATAGGCGACCGCGCGGGCATGCGGATCGTCGGCAATCGCGCCGATGCTCTCGGTCAAAGAGACGACGCCCCATGGCACCGACTGCCAATCGAGGATGCTGGGCACGGTTTCGCCGGTTTCCACCAGCACCATCTCCGTCGACCCGCCGCCGATGTCGAAGATCATCGCCGGGCCGTTGCCCTGTTCGAGCAGAATGTGGCAGCCGAGCACGGCGAGGCGTGCCTCTTCCTGCGCGGTGATGATATTCAGGTGGATGCCGGTTTCGTTGCGAACGCGATCGATGAAGGCCTGTCCGTTGCTCGCACGGCGGCAGGCTTCGGTGGCAACCGAGCGGGCAAGATGCACGTTGCGCTTGCGCAGCTTGTCGGCACAGACGTGCAGGGCGCCAAGCGCGCGGTCCATGGCCTCGTCGGAAAGGCGCCCGGTCTGGGCCAGTCCCTCGCCCAGGCGGACCACGCGGCTGAAGGCGTCGATCACCACGAAATGCTCGCCCGAGGGCCTTGCGATCAGGAGACGGCAGTTATTTGTGCCCAGGTCGATCGCGGCATAGGCCTGGCGGTGATGGGGCAGCGGTTTCTGCCAGGTGCTTGCACGCTCAAACGCGGGCGGTGCGGGAGATTCCGCCACCACAGCCGGAGTTGCCGCGGCGATAGCCTCGTGCGTGC
Source organism: Novosphingobium sp. GW835-FHT14H07 (assembly GCF_058793515.1). NCBI lineage: Bacteria > Pseudomonadati > Pseudomonadota > Alphaproteobacteria > Sphingomonadales > Sphingomonadaceae > Novosphingobium > Novosphingobium sp. GW835-FHT14H07. Next base: position 58,263 of record NZ_JBXAFX010000020.1, on the reverse strand, counting down.
CGCCACCGCGTGCTGCGGGCGGACTGGTCTTGCCGGCCGACTTGGGTGGGACACCGCTCCCGGTCTTGCCGCGTGGCCGACGGGGCTTTTTCCTTTGCCCCTTCTTGCCGCCTGCCGTCTTGCCGTTGGCCGGCTGGCCGTCCGGTCGCGCGCCTTGCCCATTTGCCGGCGGAATGGAACCCGCCATGAATCGTATTCGCTTATGTTTTCCCGCGCCGCCTGATGCAGGCCGGGTACTTGATGCCAATGCTAGCGATGTGCCGCCCCGCCCGCAAGACCGGCACCAAAAATGCCCATTGAACCGCTTGACTTGGGCGCACTCGCCCCCTAGTTGCGCGCCTCACACTGCCCCGTCGTCTAATGGTAAGACTACGGATTCTGATTCCGTCTATCGAGGTTCGAATCCTCGCGGGGCATCCAGCTTTCCAGACTTTCTGCCTGCCATGAGCAGCCCCCAGGTCATCGCCAGGACGAAAACCTGTGCCTCGATGACCGCGGTGAGCCCCCGTGCAGTCGTTGTAAGCCCCTGTTCGCCAAGCAGGTTGCCAATCCTGTCGACATCGAGCTGCATGCCCGCAACTCCCAGCTCGAGAGCCTGGAGTGAGCCTGCCAGCAGAACTCCGCCGGAAAGGTAGATCAGCAGGCCCGCCGTCCCTCCCGCGCACAGTGCGGCGGCAAGCACGACACGTCGGCTTTGGCCGGTGCACGCGGCCCACGAGGCCAGACCTGCCGCAGAGCCAAGAATTGCGCCCTCAAAAGGTCCGGTGACGTAAAGGTCCGATACGCCGGACAGCAACCCCACGCCTTCTCGGCCCAAGAGGTTGCCCAGAGCGCCAGTCGCAAGGCCGCCCAGTGCGGCGCCGGCAACGATCCACCAATCGGGATTCTGACGCCAAGCGACGGTGGCAGCCATTCCCGCGCCCAGACCTGCACCGGCGAGAAGACCGAGGACACCGACCATCGCGGAAAGAACAAGCACCTGACCGCCACCGCCAGTCCCCGCGATGATGCCATAGCACAGCCCGGCGGCGGCTCCGGCCACGAGTCCCGACAAAGTGCAGGCCGCGGCGATACGCGACGCTCGCGCCATTGGTTCGGCAGCATCCGCTTGCTGCGGCATCGCAGCAATGAAGCGGTAGCCGTGTTTCGGCACTGTCTGAATGAAGCGGGGATTGGCCGCATTGTCTCCCAGCGCGCGGCGCAGGGTGCGGATACATTGTGTCAGCGCCTCGTCTGTAACCGGGATGCCCTGCCAGACCTCGTCCATGAAGCTGTCCTTGCTCACCAGTTCGCCCCGCCGCGCGACCAGCAGCGCGAGCGCATCGAAGTAGCGGCTGCCGAGCTCGACCGGTTTTCCGTGTTGCAGCAACTGCCGGTTCTCGCAGTCGAGCTCGAAGTCCCCGAAGCGCAGAATCTGTGCGTGTCTTCCCATTGCGTCCGGGTCTGCTGCCATACCGGAGCATTGGCAAGCGCTTGGCGTGTTGTCAGCAATTGCTCATCTTTTCCTCATGCCTTTCAGACCGCGCCGCCTCATCAATCGCCGCCATAAATGCGCAAGGAGGCTCGATCATGACCAACGCCCATACTTCGAAGACTGCCAATGGCTGGCGAATTGCCGGATGGGGCAGCCTCCTGGCACTGCTCCTCCTTCCCGCCCTTGCGATGCAACTGACCCCGGAGGTGAATTGGACTGCCGGGGACTTCGTGTTCGCCGCACTGCTGCTAGGCTTCATCGGCGCCGTATGCGAACTTGCGGCCAGATATGCTCAGGCAGGAACACAGCGCGCGGGTTACATCCTCGCCGGTGTTGCAGCCTTCCTTACCGTCTGGTCAAACGCTGCCGTTGGCATCATTGGCGACGACAATTCCGTCAACACGCTCTTCTTCCTCATGGTTGTTGTCGGGATGGCGGTGGCGGTGGCTTGTCGGTTCCGCCCCCACGCCATGCGCTGGATAGCGTTGTGCCTCGCCGCAGGCCAGTATGCCGCCGGTGTCGTCGCCCTCAACCAGATGCCGGGGCACGCTGTCGAATGGGGCGTCCTGACGTTCTTTGCCTTGCTGTGGCTTGCAGTCGCCTGGTGCCATCATCGCGCTGAACTGGCCTAGCACCGCCGCATACAGCTTGCGGGGCCCACCAGCGCGCACTGGCGTGTGCGGCAATCTTTCCTTGCACGGTTCGGGGGTTGCGCTTTCCGGCATGGTGACCGACCTATGCAGGCATGACTGAAGAAGAAAAGCAGCACGAGCTGACCAAGCGCAAGTTCTACAAGGCCGAGCAGGAAGCCGGTTTCGTCGAGAACCACCCCAAGACCACCCCCCAGCAGCAGGACCCGGCCTACCGGCTGGCCTTCCGTGACACCGACTTCCTCCTGCGCGAGGAATTGCGACCGGTGCGGTTCCAGCTGGAACTGCTCAAGACCGAGATGCTGCTCGACGAAGCGGACATCGGATCGACGCTGGTTGTCTATGGGTCTGCGCGCATTCCTTCGCCCGACATGGCCGAAGCGGCGCTGGCGACGGCGACCACGCCCGAGCGCAAGGCGGTGATCGAGAGCCTTGTTGCCAAGGCCAAGTACTACGAAGAAGCGCGTAAGCTGGCCTTCACCGCCAGCAAGTGCGGGCTGGTGGAAGACGGCAAGCGCCAGTTCGTGATCTGCTCGGGCGGCGGGCCATCGATCATGGAAGCGGCCAATCGCGGGGCGCACGATGCTGGCGCCGAATCGATCGGGCTGAACATCGTCCTGCCGCACGAGCAGGCACCGAACAGCTATGTCACGCCGCACCTCTCGTTCCAGTTCCACTACTTCGCGCTGCGGAAGATGCACTTCCTGCTGCGGGCGCGGGCGGTGGCGGTGTTCCCGGGAGGCTTCGGCACTTTCGATGAGTTCTTCGAACTGCTGACCCTGATCCAGACCGGCAAGATGAAGCCGATTCCGATCCTGCTGTTCGGCGGTGATTACTGGAACCGCGTGGTGAACTTCCGTGCGCTTGCCGAGGAAGGCGTGATCAACTTCGAGGACCTGGAGCTGTTCATTCCGGTGGAGACAGCCGAGGAAGCCTGGGACCACATCGTCAAGTTCTACGATCTGGACTGCTGACCGATGATCCGGACCGCGCGGCTGCTGTTGCGACCCGTGCGCCCGCAGGAGGACCTTGCGGCGATGCACGCGATCATGCGGCAGCCGCGTGCCATGGCCTACTGGTCCACACCGCCGCACGACAGCGAGGCCGTGACAGCGGAATGGCTTGGCAACATGGCGGACATCCCTGACCTGGAGGGTGAGGATTTCATCGTCGAGCATCAGGGCCGCGTCATCGGCAAGGCGGGATTCTACCGCTTCCCCGACCTCGGCTACATGTTCGACCCGGACGTCTGGGGGCAGGGCTTCGCACGTGAGGCGGTGGGCATGGTGATCGCGCGCGGGTTTACCGTCCATCACCTGCCGCGCATCCTTGCCGACGTCGATCCGCGCAACAAGGCTTCCATCCGGCTGCTTGAACGGCTCGGTTTTGCCGAGACACACCGCGCGGCGCGGACGTGGCTGGTCGGCGAGGAGTGGTGCGACAGCGTCTACTTCGCGCTAACGCGCGAGGATTGGGATCAGCGCACCGCCTGATGGCCGAGCGGGCCGTGGCCAGCGCCGAAGCCGGGCGCGGCCAGCAGGGCAGCGCGGACGAATTCTCTGGCGTCTTCCACCGCCTCTTCGAGCGACGCGCCGCTGACGAGCAGCGTGGCGATGGCGCTCGACATCGTGCAGCCGGTGCCGTGGGTGTGGCGCGTTTCGATGCGGGGTGCGGTCCAGACGCGCTCGGACTGCCCTGGAATGACCAGGCGGTCGATCACTTCGGGACCGTCGGCGTCCCCGCCCTTGGCGATATAGGCAATGCCCCGCCCCTGCATCGCGGCATCGCCACCAAGCGCTGCGAGCTCAGGTACGTTCGGCGTTGTCAGCGTGGCGAGCGCCATCAGTCGTTCGAAGGCAGCAATTGTAGCTGCGTCAGCGAGCGCTGCACCGCTGGTGGAGATCATCACCGGGTCAAACACGATGGGCACGGACAGGCATTCGAGCCGGTCTGCTACCACGGTCGCAATCTGGGGTGAGCCGAGCATGCCGATCTTCACCGCATCTACGCCCAGATCGTTGAGGCAGGCGTCGATCTGCGCGGCGACCATGGCGGGATCGACCGGGAGGACGGCATGGACGCCGGTGGTGTCCTGCGCGGTCAGGGCGCAGATCGCGGTCATCGCATAGCCGCCAAGCATGGTGATCGTCTTGATATCGGCCTGGATGCCGGCGCCGCCGCCGGAATCCGAGCCTGCGATCGACAGGACGCGGGGTGGCCTCATCCCTTGAACTTGCGCTCCGTTGATGGCGGGTGCTTGGCGTGGAGCGCCTTCGCCCGCGTCGGGCGGTCCATAAGTTCACCGCCGCAGTTGGGGCAGCGATCGTCGAGCTCTTCGGCGCATTCGGCGCACCACGTGCATTCGAACGAGCAGATGAAGGCGCCGGGGGCTTCGGCCGGAAGATCCGCGCCGCAGCGTTCGCAATCGGGGCGCATTTCCAGCATCAGGCAGCCTTCCTGACGGCATCGCAGATCTGGTCGACCACAGCCTCGACTTCGCCGGCGTCGTCACCCTCGGCCATCACGCGAATGACCGGTTCGGTGCCGGATGGACGGATGACGAGGCGGCCCTTGCCGATCAGGCGCGCCTCGGCATCAGCGATCGCCTGCTTCACCGTCTTGTCGTCCAACGGCTTGCCGCCAGCAAAGCGCACGTTCTTCAGCAATTGCGGGACCGGGTCGAACTGATGCAGCAGCTCGCTGGCCGGCTTGCCGCTTTCCACCAGCGCGGCCAGCACCTGCAGGGCCGCGACCGTGCCGTCACCAGTGGTGGCGTGATCGGTCAGGATCATGTGGCCGGACTGCTCGCCACCGACATTGAACCCGCCTTCGCGCATGCGTTCGAGCACGTAGCGGTCCCCCACTGCGGTGCGTTCGAGTGTCAGGCCCTTGCCATTGAGGCAGCGTTCGAGGCCGAGGTTGGACATGACAGTGGCCACCACGCCGCCGCCGCGCAGCTCTCCACGCGCGGCAAGCTGGGTGCCGATCAGTGCCATGATCTGGTCGCCGTCGACCGTCTGGCTTTTCTCGTCGACCACGATCAGGCGATCGGCGTCGCCGTCGAGGGCAATGCCGATATCGGCCCGCACTTCGCGAACCTTGGCCTTGATCGCATCAAGATGGGTGGAGCCGACCCCGGCATTGATGTTCTTGCCGTTGGGCTCGACGCCCATGGCGATGACTTCCGCGCCCAGTTCCCACAGCGCCGAGGGCGTGACGTGGTAGGCTGCGCCGTTTGCGCAATCGATCACGATGCGCAGGCCATCGAGCCGCACGTTGTCAGGCAAGCTGGCCTTGACCGCATGGATATAGCGGCCGCGCGCATCCTCGATACGACGGGCGCGCCCGACTTGCGTGGCGTCGGCGAGGGCAAGATCCTGGGCCAGCATGGCTTCGATGCTGAGTTCAGCATCGTCCGAAAGCTTGAAGCCGTCCGGCCCGAACAGCTTGATGCCGTTGTCCTCGAAAGGGTTGTGGCTGGCCGAGATCATCACGCCAAGGTCCGCCCGCATCGAGCGGGTGAGCATGGCGACCGCGGGCGTCGGCATCGGTCCGAGCAGGACGACATCCATGCCAACCGAAGTGAACCCGGCGACCATCGCGCTTTCCATCATGTAGCCGGACAGGCGCGTGTCCTTGCCGATCACGACGCGATGGCGGTGGTCGCCGCGCTGGAAGTAAGTGCCTGCCGCCTGCCCGACCTTCATTGCGGTCGCGGCGGTCATCACTCCGGCGTTGGTCCGGCCCCGGATGCCATCGGTGCCGAAGAACTTGCGTGCCATGAAACGGCGTTTCCCTCTTTTTCGTGCGCCCGATCCCGGGCGGCATGCGTTGCCTTGCCGTGCAACCTAGCTAGAGTTGTCTCAAGATGACCTTACCGCCTTCTGAAAATTCGTCCATCACGCAACCGCCGATCCCGACGATCCGCGCAGGCTGGATCTTTGCCGCGCTTGTCGGAGGGCTTGCGTTGGGCCTTTCCCTGGCGTTTCTTGACCCGGCGCTGCTTGATCCCGTGCTGGTCGTGGCACAACCTGTCGGTACGCTGTGGCTGAACGCCTTACGCGCTACGATCGTGCCGCTCGTGGTTTCGCTGCTGTTCACCGGCATCGCACAGACGGTGGCCGCAGCGCGTGCGGGGGCGCTGGCAAGACGGGCGTTGCTGTTCTTCTTCGCGATCTTGGCCGGCGGAAGTGCAATGGCGGGACTGCTGATCCCGGCGATCCTTTCCGTTTTCCCGATGCCGACCGCCGCTGCAGCAGCCTTGCGGGCCAGCGTCGCGCAGATTCACGACAAGGCGACCGTGCCCGGCTTTGGCGCCTTCCTGCAATCGCTGGTGCCCACCAACGTGCTGCAATCGGCTGCCACGGACCAGATCCTGCCAGTCATCCTGTTTACCGCCGTGTTCGGCCTTGCCGCCACGCGCCTTGCCGAAACGCAACGGCGGTCGCTCGCGACATTCTTCGAGGGCGTCGCCAATGCGATGCTGGTGGTGATCGGCTGGGTGCTTCTGGCCGCTCCCCTCGGCGTGTTCTGCCTCAGCCTTTCGGTTGCGGCGCAGAGCGGGACTTCGGCCATCGGCGCGCTGGCGCACTACGTTGTGGTAGTGACGTCGGCCGGCACCGTGATCTTCCTTATGGCCTATGCCGTTGCCGTGTTCGGCGCGCGTCTGCGGCTGGGCGAGTTCGCCCGCGCTGTGTTGCCGGCGCAGGCTCTGGCACTTTCGACGCAGTCCTCACTGGCAACGCTTCCCGCAATGCTGACGGTCTGCCGCAAGCTGGGCGTTCGGGACCAGACTTCAGACCTTGTGATGCCACTTGCCGTGGCGCTGTTCCGCGCGACCGGTCCGGCGATGAACTTCGCTGTCGCCATCTACGTTGCGCATTGGTTCGGCATGCCGATCACGCCTTCGATGCTGGTTGCGGGCTTCGTGGTGGCAACGCTGACGACACTGGGCGCGGTCAGCCTGCCCGGCGCAATCAGCTTCGTGACCTCGATCGGCCCCATCTCCATCGCGATGGGCATTCCGGTGGAGCCACTCGCCATCCTGGTTGCCGTGGAAGTCCTGCCCGACCTCATGCGCACGCTCGGCAACGTGACGATGGACGTCGCGGTGACGGCGGCGGTCGACCGCGCACACGGTGAACCTGCGCGATAAGTGCAACTGCTGTTTCGATAATTTCAACGACCTTGGGGCGGGACGACTTCGCAACCAACGACTACCTCGCGCGTTGGTCTGCGACGCAGATTTCCAAGCAAGGACGTTGACTATCATGGCGATTACACTTCCCCCGCTTCCCTATGCCGATACCGCACTCGAGCCGAGCATCTCGGCGGCGACGCTGCAGACGCACCACGGCAAGCATCACAAGGCCTACGTCGACAAGACCAATGCCGCGATCGAGGGCACGGACCTGGCGGACAAGAGCCTCGAGGAAGTCGTCGCCGCTGCCGAGGCAAAGGGCGACAAGGGCCTGTTCAACAATGCTGCGCAGAGCTGGAACCACGCCTTCTACTGGAATAGCCTGACACCGACCTCCTCCGAGCCGACCGGCGATCTTGCTGCAGCGATCGAAGGCAGCTTCGGCTCGCTCGACCGCCTGCGCGAGGAACTGGCGTCACAGGGCGCGGCACACTTTGCCTCGGGCTGGGTCTGGCTCGTGGCCCGCGGCGACAAGCTGGCTGTCGAACAGACGCATGACGCGGCGACCTTTGCCACCGGCGATGCCAAGCCGCTGCTGGTCATCGACCTGTGGGAGCACGCCTACTATCTCGACCACAAGAACCTGCGCCCCGAATATCTCAAGGCGGTGATCGAGAAGCATCTGAACTGGGAGTTTGCCGCCGAGAACCTCGGCCGCGATGGCACCTGGACCTATCCGGCCTGATTCACATCCGCTTGCCCGTCCTCGTCGATACCGGCGAGGCGGGCAGGTTCGAAAAGAGCCTCGCCAAACAGGAAGCCGACGAGGTTCGGCCTGCCGATATGATCGAGCAGCGCGGCGATGGTCAGCAGGATCGGGACCGAAAGCAGTGCGCCGAGCACGCCCCAGATCCACGAAAAGTAGCTGATCGACAGCAGGATCGCGACGGGATTGAGGGTGAAGCGCGCGCCGAGGATCGACGGGGTCAGCACATTCGATTCGATAGCGTGGAGCACCAGGTAGGCAAGAACCGGCACCAGACCCACCGCCACGCTGCTGGCCGTGCCGAGTCCCACCAGTGCCAGCAGTCCCATCATCACCAGTGGTCCCAGGTAGGGCAGAAAATTGAGCACGAAGGCAAGGCCGCCCCACATGACCGGCGCGGCGAGGCCAAAGCCCCATGCTCCCAGCGCCACGACGACGCCGACGCCGAAGTTCACCTGTGCCACGGTAAGCATGTAGCTCGCGACACGCTCCTGCACATCGCGCAGGACCCGTGCGAGGCGGACCGAGGCGTTGAAGGAATGGCGATCCAGCAGGATGCGTCGCTTCATGCGAATGCGCGATTCGATCATGAAGAAGGTCATCAGCAGGGTAAGCAGGGTTTCCAGGATCACGCTCGGCGTGGCAAAGGCAACCTGTTCGATCACTGACGGACTGGCGACAACCACTTCGCGTGTGGCCGAATGCCCGGTGATCCGGGCAAGCTGCCGGTTCACATCGGCGATCCATGAAAGGTTTCCGCGAAGCTCGGCAAACCGTCCGGCAACCTGCCGGGCCAGGGCCGGGACCTGATCCACCATCACGAACGCGGGCTGCAGGATCAGCAGTAGCGCCATCAACACGACTGCGATCAGCGCGCAGATCGCGATGAAGGATGCCAGCATGTTTGGCAGGCCCAGACGGGTCAGTCGGTCGGCAAGCGGCGACATGACGATCGTGAAGATCATCGCCGTCACCGGAGGGAGAAAGACCACCGACCCGATGGAGAGCACGAACGGCAAGGCAAGGAACAGCCCCAGCCCCAGCAAAAGGACAATGGCCGATTGCAGCCGTGCACGACGATCCGCCGGATCGTCGACGTCCAGCGGTCTTTCCAGCATTTCTGACGGCTGTTGATTCACGCAAACGGGCCTGACGGAGGTTTCAGTGTTCCATCCACCGTTGTCAGGCGCTGATCAATAGCCTTGGCAGGAGGCCGCGTGAATTTGCAGGGGAGTGTTGCTGCTCCGACAGAGCAGTCCGTCAGGACTGGCTGCCGGCGTGTACGGTATGATCGAGTTCGCTCATGATTGCCGAGTGGGCCACCGCATCATCAGTGCTGCGGCGCGGGATTTGCCCATTCTCGATCATTTGCGACAGTGCTGCTCGGGCGCGACCAACGCGGCTCTTGATTGTACCCACGGCACAACCGCAAATCTGGGCGGCTTCCTCGTAACTGAAGCCGCCTGCGCCCACCAGCAGCAATGCCTCGCGCCGTTCGGGCGGAAGCGTGAGCAAGGCACGGTGCATGTCCGAAAGGTGCATGGGCCCCTCCTGCGCGGCGGGGGCGACCAGAATCCGTTCAGCTACGGTTTCATCATAGTCGGCGCGGAAGCGGTTCCGGCGCATGTCGGTCAGGTAGGCATTGCGAAGGATCACGAAAGTCCATGCACGCATCGAGGTGCCGGGCTCGAACCGCTCCTGCGCGGCCCAGGCCTTGAGCAGCGTTTCCTGTACCAGGTCGTCAGCCAGATCCGGCCTGCCGCAAAGACCGCGAGCAAACGCGCGAAGGTGAGGGATGACGCCGGTCAGTTCGCGTTTGAACGTGACCGGATCGCTGGCGGGGCGAGGCGTCTTGTCGATGTCAGCGCCGGCAGCCTTTGGAGCAGCTTCAGCCATTGGACGGATCGTCCAGCTTGTTCAGCAGATCGGCAAAGGTGTCTGGCAGAGGTTCATCGAGTACGGAATCGTAAAGGCGCTTGAGCCCATCTGCCCATTCGGGCGGGCGCGGTTTTCCGCCTTTGCGGCGCTGCTGACCCGGATTCATTGGTTGTTCTTTCGACATTCGCTCTGTCAACGCCTCCCCCTCCAGGGATAAATCCAAAGTGTGACCGCAACGGCGCGGCAGATGCGCATTTCTGAATGCATCGCGCCCGTCCACTGAATTGCTTTCATCAGAAAGCGATCAAGGTAAACGGCAAAGCACGCGACGCGAGGTTTTGATGTGGAACGATATTGGCTCCTGTCGGTTCCCGACCTGATGCTTGCAGCGAAATTTTCGCTTCGCGGGCGTTTGGCTGTATCGGGGGAAGCGGGTTTTTTGGTGAAACCTGCAATGGAAGGGACAACGGGCGCGCGATGGAGAAATTGCTTGCCCAGAAAAAGCTGACGCCCAGATGGTACGAGCGCTTTCCCCGCGCCCTGCCCGTCGGTATTTTTGGCCTTACCATGGCAGTCACGGTCATCAGCGTCGCAGCCATCGAAACTGCCGAAGATCGTCGCCAAACCGCCACCACGGCGCAACTTGCCCAGTCCGTCGCGTCCGGTCTGGAGCGGCGGTCCAACGCCAATGCCGCCTATCTGCGTTCAAGTGCAGCGTTGTTCGCGACACAGCAGATGGTCGAGGCACCGCTGTTCCGTACCTTTATCCGCCAACTGCATCTTGATGGCCGATATGTCGGATCCGATGGGATCGGCTGGGCGATGAAGGTTAACAGCGCCGATATACCGACGGTTGAAGCAATCATGCAGAACGGAGGGGTGAGCGATTTTGCGATCAGGCCCAAGCCCGATGCCGAACGTCCGTTCGTAGTCCCGGTGATGTTCCTCGAGCCCGATACCGCGCGCAATCGACGTGCGATCGGATTCGACATGTTTTCCGAAGCGGCGCGCCGCGCGGCGATGAAATCGGCCGAGCGGACCGGCCAGCCCACGGCGTCGGGTGCTGTGGTGCTGCAGCAGGAAGGCAAGGAGACGCGCAAGCCGGGGTTCCTCGTCTACATGCCGGTGTATACCCTGAACACCGATCCCAACCCCCGCACGCTGCGCGGATACGTCTACTCTCCCTACAATGCGCAGCGCTTCCTGGAATCTTCTGTCGATGCCAGCCACCTCGGGGGTGCGGGCGTGCGACTCTTTGATGAAGATGCATCCGGCAGGACGCTCATGGCGGAAGTCGCCCCGAGCGGAGCCTCCGGACGGATCATCCGTCAGGCGCTCGACATCGCCGGGCATCGCTTCGTTCTGGAGATCGAGGCACCGACAACCCCGATGCTTTCGATAATGTCGGTCATGTCGCTGCTGTTCGGCCTGCTCGTTGCAACTTTGCTTCTGGTCCTCGCCCGTCTGCTGACCCAGCAGGCCGTGGAAGACCGCATCGCCCTGGCCTGGTTCGAGCAGCAGTCCTCGATCCGCAACTCGTTGACGCGCGAACTCAACCACCGCGTGAAGAACACTTTGGCCAACGTGCTTTCGATCATCTCGCTGACGCGTCGCCGTGCGACGAGCCTGCCGGAATTTGCCGACAGCCTGGAAATGCGCATTCGCGCGCTGTCGGCAACTCACGATTTGCTGACGCAGTCCGATTGGGGAACGACGCCGGTCATGGCTGTCGTAAGGGCCGAACTCGCGCCCTATGCGCAAGATGCCCAACGCCATCTCGTTATCTCAGGCCCTGACGTGGAACTCGCGCCGAACGATGCCTTGTCGCTGGGGCTGGCCATCCACGAACTGGCCACAAACGCGGCAAAGTACGGGGCGTTAAGTGTCGAGACCGGGCAAGTGTCGGTCACATGGGATATGGCCGGCGAGAGCCTGGCGCGCATCGAATGGGTCGAGCGGGGAGGCCCTGCGATCGACACCACCGTTCGCCGCAAGCGCGGTTTCGGCACAGAACTGGTAGAGAAGATCGTTGCGCACGAATTGCGCAATCCGGTCGACCTGAAGTTCGAGGCCGAAGGCGTCCGCTGCAGCCTGCTCATTCCGGTCAGACGGCGCGGCGATTTCGCCATACGACAAGGGCGCGGCTGACACCGCGCCCTTGGCTTGGTCACTCGGCCAAAAGCCTTTCAGAGCGGACGACTTGATCCGAAGAACAGCGCCTGGCTGATCGCGGTGCGCACGGTCTGCTCCTGGAAGGGCTTGGTGATGAGGTAGGTCGGCTCCGGCCGATCGCCGGTAAGCAGGCGCTCGGGATAGGCGGTAATGAAAATGACCGGCACGGACCCGATGCGCAGGATGTCGTCCACGGCGTCAAGGCCCGAGCTGCCATCGGCCAACTGGATGTCGGCAAGCACCAGGCCGGGCTGTTCGCGCTGGACGATCTCCAGCGCCTGGGTGCGTGTAGCCGCCATGCCGCAGACATCGTGGCCGAGCGAGCGGACGAGGTCCTCGAGCTGCATCGAGATGAGCGGCTCGTCCTCGATGATGAGAACCGACGTGGCAGATTCGCGGTCGATCTCGGCAACGGCATCCTGAACGAGCAGTTCGACATCAGCCGGCTCGCGACCCATGATGAAGGCTGCTTCCTCGATGCTGAAGTCTTCCAGCGTGGTCAGCAGCAAGGCCTGGCGATTGGCGGGCGTCATGGCCGCAAGCCGTTCCTGCGCAGCGGCTTCATGATCTCCGAGCAAGCCGCTCGACCGGTCCACCGTGTCGACATAGGCCGTCGACCACACCCGATTGAACGCATGATAGAGCTGCGGACGCCCTTCGCCGATCATCGCACGCAGGGAGTCGTCAGCAAGCGCCGCTTCCAGAGTTGCGCGCACGAACGAATCGCCCGCGCTCTGGCTTCCCGTCAATGCGCGCGCGTAGCGGCGCAGATAAGGGAGTTGATTGGCAACCTTGGCACCCAGAGTCATTCGCACCCCTTCCCGGATAGTAACGTGCGATCAAACGCACCATAACGTCATCCGGTTCCCGATCGGGAACAAGAGGAAAAATGCGCTTACCCCGCCCGCGATGCGGGCAGCGTCTGCAATGTGGTAACGACCCAATCGGCAAGAAGGTCCGGCGAAGTGGGTTTGCGGAACTGGATGGCAAATCCGTGGCTTTCCGGCACCGATCCGGAATCCAGCCCGGAAGTGATGGCCACTGCGCAGCCCGCTTCATACAGGCGCGATGCAAGTTCCAGCGAGTTGCCGTCGGGAAGCTGCAGATCCAGCAAGGCGACTGCCGGCAGGCCTCTCGCCACAAGGTCCGTTGCCGCTTCAATGGTGGAGGCAACAGCCACCGTAAGTCCGCGTTCCATCAAGGAATCTTCGATGGCCATGGCGACGAGAAGGCTGTCTTCGACAACGAGGACAAGATCCTGACCGTGTCTGACGGCAGCTTCGTTTTTCGGTTCCATCCGGGAACCCTAAGGCACATCACGGGAACAAACCCTGTCTTTTGACATAGCAGGTCCGGCGGACTGATGATGAAAGGCTTGGGTATGGGCAGGGACGATGCAGACTACGGCGCCGGGCGGGAAGTCGGCGCAATGGTGCAGGATCAAGGTGGAGGAGGGGGGTACTTGATGCTGAACGGAGGACAGCCGTGCCTGGCGTGCCCGCTGGCTGATTGCGAGGCTTTGCATCAGCCCCCGGCAGATGTCCGCCAGTGGATTGCCGCGTTCCGCCACGGTGAAATGCGCTTCACCCGGGGCGAGCAGGTTTTTGCACAGGGGACGCGGCCGACGTTCCTCTATACCGTGCTCTCGGGGGTCCTCATGCGGACACGCCTGCTTGAGGATGGCCGGCGCCAGATCATCAATTTCATGTTCCCGGGTGACTTTCTCGGGCTGCAGGCGGCGCTCGATGCGGAAATGAGCCACACTGTCGAGGCGCTGACCAATGCCACCTTGTGCACTTTCGTACGCGAGAAGTTCTTCGATCTGGTTGCCCAGCAGCCAAGACTGTCGTTTGACCTGACCTGGCTTGCGGCCCACGAGGAAGCGGCGCTGGAGGAACACCTCGTCTCGCTCGGCCAGCGCAACGCGCGCGAGCGGATGGCAGCTCTGGCCGTGTTTCTCGTCCAGCGCGGCATCGATACAGGAATTGCGCCGGGCGGTGTCCTTACGCTGACGGTTACGCAGGGGCAGATTGCAGATATGCTGGGGCTGTCGCTGGTGCATACCAACCGCACCTTGCAGACTCTCAGGCGCATGGGGCTGGTCGACTGGACCCTTTCGACCATCAGCGTTCCCGATATTGCCGCGGCAAAAGCCTACGCAAAGATCGATGGCAGCACATTTTCTTCGCGGCCTTATATCTAAGCGTTGATTTAAAAGGATAAAAATTTTTCGAGAGCTTGGAACCGCCTTCAGGGACGCTCGTTTAGGGTATGTCACCGCCGAGACCCCCCCTCCCGTCCAAGCGGCTGGTGATACGATCCCGAAAGGTCCCCGATGGAAACGTCGGGGACCTTTTTTTGGTTGATCGGCCCCGGCTGCGCTCCCCGCGCGGCTGGGGCTTTCGTTTCCGAGGGTTGGGAGGAATTCGCTCAACCGGACTTATTGGCCAGCAAGGGCGCTCCGAATACGGCCCAGAATGCCACGTGGCCGTTCCTGCTGTATCAAGGATACCAGTGCGGCAGTGCTGAAGGGCTTGGGCAGGACGCGGCCAAGCCCTGCGGCTGTATCGGGGATGGCTTCAGGCGTCGCGGTGGTGAAGATGATCAGCGGCGAGTTCTCGCCCAGTTGAATGGCCAGTTCTGCCAAGGCCCAGCCATCGCCCCTGTCTGCAAGGTGCACGTCGAGGACCAGGATCGATGGAACGTACTGTTCGAGCTGCGCCATTGCCTCCGCAACGCTGGCGCAAGTCGTTACCGGTGCTGCACCCGCTTCGCCAAGAGCGTCGGCGATGTCCATGGCAACCAGGCCATCGTCTTCCACAACCAGAGCAGGACCAAGCGCACGGCCAGACTTTCGTCGCGCCGTCTTCTTGTTGTCCTGTGTCGTAGTCGGCACCGTCTGTCGCACCCTGATCTGACCTGTCTCGATGAACGCGGGCAGCCAAGCAGCGTTCCACCGCCCGTCCCGCCCGCCATGTTGACGGGCGCGAACAGGCCGGCAGGCTCAGACTAGAGGCTTGTCGTAAATCACGTAAGTCTTGTTGACGTGGCTGTCGATCGCTTCGGCGATGGCGTTCATCCCCTGATTGTCGTCGAGAATCCAGCCGATCTCCCCGCGCGAGGCGCCGTAGTCGCGCACCGAGTTGAGGCGGATCGCCTCGATCATCATGAAGGCCAACTGGCTTGCCAGGCGCGAGGCCTGGAGGCGCTTGCGCACACCCATCAGCGGCACGCGCATGGTGCGCACCCGCGGCTTGCGCAGCCACAGCAGCAGCTTGGCCCAGTTGAACGGGAACAGCTTTCCGCCCATCGGCTTCAGCACTTCGTTGAGATCGGGCAGTGTCATCATGAAGGCCACCGGCTCGCCCTCGTACTCGGCGATCATGATCAGGTCTTCGCGCACGATCGGCTTGAACTTCTTGCCGGCATACTTGATCTCGGTGTCGGTAAACGGGACAAAGCCCCAGTTGTCCGACCAGGCATCGTTGAGGATGTCGAGGATCAGCGCGGCTTCTGCATCGAACTTCGACTTGTCGACATTGCGGATGCGGATCTTGGCGTTCTTCTCGCCCGATTGGACAATGCGCTGGATCAGCGGCGGGAAGCCCTTGGTGATGTCGAGCTCGTAGGTGTTCAGCGTCTTGGCCGGCTGGTAGCCCAAGGCCTTGATATAATCGTCATAGCGCTGCGGCTGGTGGCCCATCATCACTGTCGGTGGATGATCAAAGCCCATGGTCAACTGGCCCGGCTCTTCCCAGATCGACATCGACAAGGGCGCAAGCACGCGGGTCATGCCCTTTTCGCGCAGCCAGCCTTCAGCGCGGCCGATCAGTGCCTGCGCGACGGCCTCGTCCTCGGCCTCGAGCAGGCCCCAGTTCCCCGTGCCCGGCCCCATGCCCTGCCTGGGATCCATGGCGATCGCCAGATGATCGATGTGGGCGGAGATACGACCCACAACAGCGCTGCCCCGGCGAGCAAGGAACAGTTGCACGTCGGCATGTTCGAAGAACGGGTTCTTGCCGGGCGTGATCAGCTCTTCGGCTTCCATCCGCAGTGGCGGTACCCAGTTGGGGTCACTGGCATTGAGGCGATACGCAAGGTCGACGAAGGCCTTTCGGTCAGCCTTGCCGGAAACCGGTGTGATGATTACTTCGCCTTGAGCCACGATCTTGCCTTTGTTTGCGGATATGGGGTCGTTGCCGATGGGACTGCGGTCCCGACCGGCGCATTGTCAAGCCGCAGGGCGCGGTGTGGGGACGCCCAGAGGCTATTGCTTGGTGCAAAAAAGCCGGCCTGAGCCGGTAGATACGGGTCATACTGGAATTTGTGGCATGATTGCGACCGATACGCTTGAAACTCCCCGCGACGTGGCTCCTGCCGGTGCCGAAGCTGCCAAGCTTCCCCGCGGCCTGGCAGGCACGCCTGACGACAAGGAAATGCTCCGCTCCGCCGTCGAATTGACGCGCGACATCGCGACCGCGCGGCCCGAGATCTACTGGCCCGACATGCTGGGCTCTGCAGCCCTTGGTTACGCCGCGCTGGCCGGCGCGATCCTCATCGGCAATCCGCTCGTCGCCGCGCTGTCCGGAGTGGTCGCGGCGCTCGCGCTCTACCGGGCCCTTCTGTTCATCCACGAACTCACCCACATCCACAAGAACGCGCTGCCAGGCTTCCGCTTTGCGTGGAACCTGCTGGTCGGCATCCCGATGCTGACGCCCTCGCTGATGTACGAAGGTGTCCACACGCTGCACCATGCGCGCACGCGCTATGGCACGGTCGAAGACCCTGAGTACCTGCCGCTCGCGCTGATGAAACCGTGGTCGCTGCCGCTGTTCGCGCTGGTTGCCCTGCTGCTGCCGATCGGTCTGCTGATCCGCTCGGCAATCCTCGTGCCGCTGGGGGCGGTCATCCCGCCACTGCGCCGCCTGGTGTGGGAGCGTGCCTCTGCGCTATCGATTAACCCGGAATTCCGCCGCCGTCCGCCCGAAGGCGAATTTGCGCGCATGGTGTTCTGGCAGGAACTGGGTGCATCGGCCTGGGCGCTGTTCGTGTTGTGGTGGAGCGCGACGCATTCTTGGCGTCCGCTGCTTATCGGCATTGCAGTGATCTCGCTGACCGCGCTGCTCAACCAGATCCGTACGCTGGTGGCGCATCTGTGGGAGAACGAGGGCGAGGCCATGACCGTGACCGGCCAGTACCTCGATTCCGTCAACGTACCCCCGCCCGCCTGGCTGGCGCCGCTGTGGGCGCCGGTTGGTCTGCGCTACCACGCGCTGCACCACTTGCTGCCCTCGATGCCCTATCACTCGCTGGCCGAAGCGCACCGCCGGATCGTGGCGCACCTCGGCACTGGCTCGACGTATGAGAAAGGCAATTACAACGGCCTGCTGCCGCTCGTCGGCAGGCTGGCGCGCAGCACGATGATGCCGCGCTGAGTGGAAAGGCCACGCTGCCTCAGGCGGCGCGGCGGTTCCACGGCATCAGGCCCAGCAGCCTGGCCATGCCGCACCAGCCGGTTGCCCCGGCCATGAACAGGCCCGCACCGACGAATGCCGAAAGCGCGACGAAGCCCTGCGCCACGGTGAGCGAAAGCGCCACGCCGGCAAGGATCAGCAGCCCTGCGATCATCTGGACCTGCCGCATGATCTCGAGTGGCGCCTTGGCATCGGTCTTCACCGGCAGGCCGGCCGAGCGCCAGCCGTCAATGCCCCCTTCCAGAAGGTAGCCGGGACAGTCGGACACGGCGGCGAGCCGATCGGCGTTGGCAGCGGTGCGCATGCCCGAACGGCAATGCCAGATCACCGCAGGATGGCCGGATACCGGCTCCAGCGCCGACAGCGGCATGTTGGCCGCGCCCGGAATGCTCTGCCGGCGATGTTCGTCGGCGTCGCGGATGTCGATGAGCCGGGCGCCCTCGTCGAGCAGCGCCTTGGCTTGTGCAGGGGTGATGGTTGGAAGCGTCATGGCCTCCATATATTAGATATTACGAAAATTAGCAATATCTAATTTTAAGGTCTATTCCTCGGTCCGGATCAGCACCGTCTCGCCGATGAGGAAGAACAGGACGAAAGGTGCCCAGGCGGCCAGCAGCGGCGGGTAAGCGCCGAAATTGCCCATGGCCAAGGCCGCGTTGTCGAATACGAAGTAGGCGAAGCCCAGCGCCATGCCGATCACCGCGCGCACGAAGAGGTGTCCTGATCGCGCCAGGCCAAATGCTGCCACGGCACCGAGAAGAGGCATGAGCAGCGCTGAAAGCGGCCCAGAAAGCTTGTGCCACCACTTGCCATCAAGCTCGGTGGTGCGAAAGCCTGCCTCTCGGATGGCGGCGAGCGAACCCGATAGCTGGGTCAACGATTCCGCGTCGGCATCGACCCGGCTGATCGTGACCTGGACCGGTTCCACCGTCTTGGCAAAGACCTCGTCGCGGCCGATCGACGTCTTTCGGGCAGATTGTACATCGAACACAACAGGATCGCGGAATTTCCAGCCCGGATTGGCATAGGCCGCCGAGGGCGAAGTGACGATTTCGGTCACCATCCCGGTGGGGTCGCGGCGATACCAGCTGACTCCATCCATCCGCATCGACTTGCCTTCGCCGGCAACCGAGCGGGCGAACAGGATGTTCGGTCCGTCCTGCAGCCAGACGTTGGATTTGATCGCCGATTCCTGCGGGATCGGCCCATATTCCACGTTCTGCCAGGCTTTGAGCGTAGCAGTCGACCGTGTGACGATGCGTTCGTTGAAGCCGAAGGTCACCGCGGAGGTGACCGCCGCAACGAGAAACAGTGGTGCCAGCACCTGATGCGCGGAAAGGCCCGCCGCCTTCATCGCGATGACCTCGCTGTTCTGGTTCAGCGTCATCAGCGTGATGATCGTGGCCAGCAGCACCGAATAGGGCAGGAACCGGCTTATGAGTTGCGGCATGCGCAAGGACACATACGTCAGCAGCTCGCCCTGTCCGTTTCCGGGCGCTGCCAGCACCTTGCCGCTCTCGCTCAACAGGTCGAGCATTTGCAGGACCAGTACCAGCATCAGCAGCACGGCAACAATGCGCACCGCAAACATCTTCGCGATGTATTTCGCCAGAGTGCGCGACGGGAAGAATTCAAGCTGCATGGGCGGCATCTTCCTCGACAAGGGCAGGCTCATCGCGCAGCCGCTTGCGCTCGAACAGCTTGCGGATCAAACGCGAAACCTTGGCAAAGCCGGTTTCGAGGGCACCGATTGGCTGGCCACCGGGAACGTAGGCGATCTTCCAGTACATCCACAGGATCAGGGCTGAAAAGACCACGAACGGCCCCCAAAGGGCGAGCACTGGGTCGATCCGGCCAAGGCTGGCCACGTCCTGCCCGTACTGGTTGACCTTGTGATAGGCGACCACGAGCACGATCGACAGGAATACGCCCAGTGCCGAAGTCGACCGCTTGGGCGGAACCGCCAGCGCTACTGCCAGAAGCGGCAGCAGGAACATCATCACGACCTCGACCAGCCGATAATTCAGGCTGGCCTTCGACTGATTGCGAATCTCTTCGGAATAACGGTCGTTCCAGCCGATCTGCAGCAACTCGGGGAGAAAATACTCGCGGTCGGCATCGCCGCGCTGGCGGAACTGCTCGATCCTCGGCAGGTCGATCGGCAGATCGTGGCTGGCAAAGGTCAGCACGCGCGGCGAGGCAATGCCCGGTCCGTCCTGCACGATCTGACCGTCGGTCAGGCGCAGGATCACCGTGTCCGGGCTTTCCTTGTTCGCAAAGAAGCGTCCCTCTCGCGCCGAGATCACCATGACCTGCCCATTCGAGGTCTGCAGGCGGGCAAAAATGCCGCGCAGGTCACGGCCTTCGTCGCGGCTCGAATCGACGCGCAAGGCGGTGCGGTCCTGCAACGAATTGAACTCGCCGACCTTGATCGACGCGCCTAGTGCGCCCGAGCGCAGCTCGAACTGGAGCTGTTCGTAGTAATAGCGCGATAGCGGCTGGAGATAGCTGACGATCAGCAGGTTCAGCGCCGCAAGCCCGATCGCGAACATGTAGGGCACGCGCAGCAGGCGGGTATAGGACAACCCGACCGCACGCATCACGTCGAGTTCGGAACTCATCGCCAGCTTGCGGAAAGCGAACAGGATGCCGAGCATCAGGCCGAGCGGGATGGCAAGGCTGGCATATTCCGGCAGCAGGTTCGCCAGCATCTTGAACACGACACTGACCGGTCCGCCCTCTGTCGCCACGAAGTCGAACAGCTTCAGCATCTTGTCGAGGATGAGCAGAGACGCGGCGAGGACGAACACCGACAGCATCGGCACGAATACGAGCCGGGCAATGTAGCGATCGGTGGCGGTAAGGAACTTCACGTGGCGGGTGCTGGCGTCTTTTCGTGGATCGATATTCGGCGGGGCCTGGGCCTTGCCCGAGTGGCTGCCGACAGGTGAACCAGCCATGAGCTTTTACGGACTAGCGCTTCGCACGGCTTCGTGGAAGGGAAAACCGGCGCGACTTTCGCAAGTCATAACGAAAGTTATGGAATTGCCTCGCTGAAAGTCATAGAAATAATGCCAGTGCCAGTGAGGGAAAGTTCGAAGATGTCGCATGAGCAAACCGGTAGTGCGTGGTTCGCAGGCTTTGCCGGCGGTCAACCCGATCCGGAAAGGTTGAGCGCGCTGGCGCGCTGGTGCGAGCAACTCGCCCCCACCGAACAGCGCAAGGGATTCGAGCGGGTTCTTCTCGAGATTGCTTCGCCGCACACCGAGGAAGAAGGCGGACGCCTGAATGCCGCGTTCGACTGGATCGGAGTCCTTGCTGATTCCGGCGCGTTCGAATCGGCCGCGGTGGCGCTGATCCCGCGTGATGCCATCTTCACTGGCGGGCGCCTCAAGGACGGTTCGTTCGTCGCGCAGGTGATTCTCGATGGCGGCGTCGGCGCGCATTCGCGTGAGGCCCAGAGCCTGGCCATGGCTTGGATCGCGGCGCTGCTGCGTGCGTTCGCCCGCCAGGCTGTGGAAACCGGAGCCTTGACGGCACACTGACGGCCTTCGCGATCTGGCGCTTTGCGTCAGGTCAGCGGTGGCTTTACGCCTTTTCCAGCGTGCATTGCAGCGGATGCTGGTTCTGCCGGGCGAAGTCCATCACCTGGTTCACCTTTGTCTCGGCGATCTCGTAGGGATAGACGCCGCAAACACCCACGCCGCGCTGATGGACGTGGAGCATCACACGCGTTGCCTGTTCCAGATCCATGTGGAAGAAGCGCTTCAGGACCATCACCACGAATTCCATCGGGGTGTAATCATCGTTCAGCATCAGCACCTTGAACTGGCTGGGCTTCTTCGGCTTGGCGCGGGTCTTGGTAGCGATGCCGACCTGATCGTCTCCGCCCGGACCACGTGTGTCGTCACCCTCTGCACAGCGCAGCGGAACGGACAGGTCCGGTTGATCGAAAGGTTCGGCTCTCATGATGCCTCGAATATCGCACTCACCGGCCCGCTTCACAAGGGGCACGAAGGGGATGGTGGCATGAGGATGGCGAATTGTTGCGCTGATACGACAGCACGACAGCATCAGAACGGCAAAAGGGCCGGCGGGAGAACCCGACCGGCCCTTTATCTTGTGGCTGGCAGCGCGGTTGACGCTGCCGGTCAGGCTCAGGCGGCCTTCTTGATCTTTTCGACCGCGAGGCTGACGCGGGTCGAGATCGGCTGGAAGGCCTCGTTCGCGAGCTTCAGCATGGCTTCGCTGTTCTTCGAGCTGGCGGCAACCGCAGCGTCGAAGTTCTTGCGGAGCAGGGCTGACTGCTTCTCGAAGAATTCGGTAGGCGACTTGACCGTGGTCAGTTCCTTGACGTCAGCGGTCATCGCTTCGAAGACCGACTTGGTCTCGGCAACATAACCCTTGGTCATTTCCTGAAGGCCCGAAGCCAGGATCTTGGTCGATTCGACCACGGCTTCGACGTTACCCTTGGCAAACTCGCCGGCGTCGCCAAAGGCGGCCTTGGCCTTGTCCTGAGCGTCCTTGAATGCAGCGGTCATCTTTTCGGTCATTTCGGTGGTGGTAGCCATTGCGAACAGTTCCTTTCTGGGCGCCGCATTCTTGAGGGCGGCGCTTGTTTTCTTCACGCTTGGAATGGCGGTGAAAGGACGCTTGGCTGCGGGCTTCACCGCGGCCGTCGGAGCGGCCACCACGGGTGGCTTGGCCGGACGGGCCTTGGGGGCAGGCTTGGGAGCCTGACGAACGGGCTTCGCCTTTGCGACCTGGGGCTTGCGTGCCTTCGGTGCAACCAGCTCTGCCACGGCAGGTGCTTCGACCGGAGCAGCTTCAGCATCCACGACCGGCTTGGCAGCGGGCTTGGCCTTGCGCGGCCGCGAAGCCTTGGGCTTCTCGGCGGCAACCGGCTCGACAACTTCGATCTCGGCAGTTCCGGCGACGGCTTCGGGCGCGTCGGCCAGCGCGACGGGCACGTCCACCACGGGGGCGGAGGTTTCCGGGCTTTCCTTCGTTTCTTCAACCATCCTGGCGACTCCTGCTTGCGCACGGGACGGGTTGAACCGTCTCTTGCTGCACTGCACAAAATAGGAGTCGACCGCAAAATGTCAAGAAAATTGTGCGGTGCACAAATTCCGTATTGGACCAATTACCAATGCCGCGCGCCGTTAACGCTCAGCGGCTGCGGACATAGCGTCCCGGCGCATCCTCGATAACCCGGTCGCCCTTGCCACCCGGAATGCGCTTGCCCTTGGCGGCCACGCGCTTGGGTGCCTGTTCGGCCATCCACTCGATCCAGTCCGGCCACCAGCTGCCCTTGGTCTCCGTGGCGCCGGCCACGAACTCCTCCAAGCTCGCTGGATCATGGGGATTGAGCCAATACTGGTACTTGCCCGCTTCCGGCGGGTTCACCACCCCGGCAATGTGTCCCGAACCGGCCAGCACGAACTTCCATTTTCCAGACAGATGGCGCGTCAGTTTCCACACGCTGTTCGGCGGCGCAATATGATCCTCGCGGCCCGCCTGGATATAGCATGGCGTTGCAATGCGGCGCAGATCGACCGGCGTATCATCGACCACCATTGCATCCGGAATGATCAGGCGGTTGTCGCGATAGAGGTCGCAAAGATAGGCCTGATGCCACCGCGAGGGCAGGTTGGTCGTATCTCCGTTCCAGTGCAGCAGATCGAACGCCGGATAGTCCTCGCCCAGCAGGTAGTTGTTGACGACGTAGTTCCAGATCAGGTCCGTGCCGCGCAGCGCGTTGAACGTGGCCGCCATGTAGCGCCCATCGAGGTACCCGTCGGTGGACAGGCTTTGCAGCATCTTCAACTGCCCGTCGTCGATAAAGTTCTTGAGATCGCCTGCGTCCTCGAAATCGACCTGCGCGGTAAAGAACGTGGCGCTGGCAACCTTGTCGGCCTCGTCCCTGCGCGCCAGCACGGCCAGCGTCGCCGCCAGCGTGGTGCCGGCCACGCAATAGCCGATGGTGTGGACCGCCGGAACCTTGAGCCGCTCGCGCACATGATCGATAGCCTCGATCTGGGCGCGAACGTAATCGTCCCACATCACATCGGCCATGGAAGCATCGGCCGACTTCCAGGACACCACGAACACCGTCAGCCCCTGCGCCACGGCCCAGCGGATGAAGCTCTTCTGCGGGTTGAGGTCGAGAATGTAGAAGCGGTTGATCCACGGCGGGAAGATCAGAAGTGGCGTCTCGAACACCTCGTCGGTCGTCGGCGTGTATTGAATAAGTTGGAACAGCGGCGTTTCATGCACCACCTTGCCGGGCGTAACCGCGATGTTGCGGCCCAGTTCGAACGCATCGGGATCGGTGTGGGTGAGCTGCCCCTTGCGCAAGTCGTCGAGCAGGTGTTCGACACCCTTGACCAGGTTCTCGCCCTTGGTCTCCATCGTCCGCTCGATCACCACCGGATTGGTCAGCGGAAAGTTGGCCGGCGAAAGCGCATCGGTCACCACCTTGGTGGCAAAGCGCAACTGCTCCTTGCGCTCGGGGCTCAGCCCTTGGGCTTCGTCGGCCATCTGCTGCAGCTTTTCCGACAGGAGCAGATAGGTCTGGTGGATCAGCGCGAAAGCGGGCTGTTCGTGCCAGCGCTTGTCCTTGAACCGCCGGTCCTGCCGCGGCAGCTGAGGGGGCGCGGCATTGCCGGTTCCGGCCGAGACGAACTGTCCCATGACCGAGGACCACAGCGCCACGCTTTCGTTCCACAGCTTCGCCTGTGTTTCCGCGTGCGCGATGGGCAATTGCCCGGCCATGGCCATGAACGTCTGCGTCCACTTGCCGATGTCGCCCAGCCGGCCGAGCATCGGTTCGACCTGACCGGCTTGCTCGGCGCTGAAATCGAGCCACATCTTCTGCAGCTTGGCAGCGGACATCGCCCAGTGCTGAAGATCGGCCGGATCGGTCGTAACGGCTTCGGCGCCGGGCACCAACGGCGCGAACATCGCGCGCATCGCTTCGCCCTGCTGGCGGAACAGGTCTTCGAACACGACTGAATCCGCTGGCGAATCACCCAGGTTCTTGTTCGTCATCTTCCGTTCCCTGCCGTTACGTCATGGCGTTGTCTCAGCAGTCTATACACGCCGTGTGACAGCTTGTTAGCCTGCAGATGCATCCGCCGATCACGATCATGCTTCCATCGACAGCAAGGTTTCCACAACTGGGCAATTGGCGTAAGGGCTGCGCTGCGGCGATCCTGCCGCGCCTTTTCGACGAGTATTCAACCGTGGATGAAGAATTCTACCGCATGAAGCGCCTGCCGCCCTACGTCATTGCCGAAGTCAACGGCATGCGGGCCGCCGCGCGCGCCGCCGGTAGGGACATCATCGACCTCGGCATGGGCAACCCCGATCTTCCCCCGCCCGACCACGTGATCGAGAAGCTGTGCGAAGTGGCGCGCAAGCCCGACGCCCATGGCTATTCGGCCTCGTCCGGCATTCCGGGCGTGCGCAAGGCGCAGGCCAACTACTACGGCCGCCGCTTCAACGTCGATCTCGACCCCGAGACTGAAGTGGTGATGACGATGGGCTCGAAGGAGGGCCTCGCCAGCCTTGCCACCGCCATCACCGCGCCCGGCGATGTCGTGCTCGCGCCGAACCCGAGCTATCCGATCCACACCTTCGGCTTCATCATTGCCGGGGCCACCATCCGGTCCGTGCCGACCACGCCGGACGAGCGCTATTGGGATTCGCTCGATCGCGCGATGAAGTACTCGGTGCCGCGCCCCTCGATCCTGATCGTCAACTACCCGTCGAACCCGACGGCCGAGACGGTCGACCTTGCCTTCTATGAACGCCTCGTCGCCTGGGCGAAGGAAAACAAGGTCTGGATCCTGTCCGATCTCGCCTATTCCGAGCTCTATTACGACGGCAATCCGACCCGCTCGATCCTCGAAGTGCCGGGCGCAAAGGACGTGGCGGTGGAGTTCACCTCGATGTCCAAGACCTTCTCGATGGCCGGCTGGCGCGTGGGCTTTGCCGTGGGCAACGCACGCCTGATCGCTGCGCTCAAGCGGGTGAAGTCCTACCTCGATTATGGCGCCTTCACGCCGATCCAGGCCGCGACTTGCGCCGCGCTGAACGGGCCGCAGGACATCGTCGTCAAGAATCGCGAGCTTTATCAGAAACGCCGGGACGTGATGGTCGAAGCCTTTGGCCGCGCCGGGTGGGAAATTCCCAGCCCCAAGGCCTCGATGTTCGCCTGGGCCCCGCTGCCGCCTGCGCTCAAGCATCTCGGCAGCCTCGAATTCTCGAAGCAACTGCTCACCCACGCCGAAGTCGCGGTCGCCCCGGGCGTCGGCTACGGCGAGGATGGCGAGGGCTTCGTGCGCATCGCCATGGTCGAGAACGAACAGCGCCTCCGCCAGGCCGCGCGCAACATCAAGCGCTACCTGCAGTCGATGGGCGTCAATTCCTCGGCTGCCTGACGCGCGATTGATCAGGATGACGACGGCCCTCTCCGCCTTTGCGGAGGGGGCCGTTGCCGTTTCGCGCGATCCGTCAAATGAGGAAGCTGGACCGGGAGCGAGCGCTCGGGCACCTTGGCCCCGACGAACCAGAAAACGGATGCCAGCAATGAACTTCCACGACCGCGTCACCGTCACCATCGAGGATCACGTCGCCCACGTGCTGCTTGATCGCGCCGACAAGATGAACGCGCTCGACGATGCCATGTTCGAAGCGATCATCGCAGCCGGGCACCATCTTGGCCATGAGCGCGGCGTGCGCGCGGTGGTGCTTTCTGGCGCAGGTCGATCGTTCTGTGCAGGGCTTGATCTTTCCAGCATGGGCAACACCAGCCGATGGAAGGACGATGGCGAGGGCGGTGGTCTCACTGCCCGTACCCACGGCAACGCCAACCGCGCCCAGCAGGCAGCCATGGTCTGGCGCAAGCTGCCGATGCCGGTGGTCGCGGCTGTCCACGGCGTATGCTTCGGCGGCGGCCTGCAGGTGGCGAGCGGTGCGGACATCCGCTTCATCGCGCCCGATGCGCGGTTGGCGGTGATGGAAGTGAAGTGGGGCCTCGTCCCCGACATGGCCGGATACGCCCTGTGGCGCGGCAATGTGCGCGACGACGTGCTGCGTGAACTGACCTACACCCACCGCGAATTCAGCGGCGAGGAAGCTGTGCAATTCGGCTTTGCCACCCATGTCAGCGCCGACCCGCTGGCCGATGCCATGGCTCTTGCCCGCACGATCGCATCGAAAAGCCCCACTGCCGTGCGCGGCGCCAAGCTGCTGTCCAACCGCACGCCCGACATGACCGTGGACGAAGTGCTGATGGCCGAATCCGTGGCCCAGCACGAGCTGATGTATTCGAAGAATCAGCTGGAAGCCGTGCGCGCGGGCATGGAAAAGCGCGCCGGAGAATTTGTCGATCCGTAACAGCCTGCTAGTCCTTGTGGGATGAAGGCCATCCATGATCCGTCCGGTGCTCTTGCCTCCGGTCTCGCCGCCATCCGCCAGCAGTTCCAGGTGCCCGAAGGCTTCCCGCCCGAAGTCCTCGCTGCGGCCGCACTGGCGGCGGCAAGGACACCGGGGCAAGAGCACGTGGATCGCACCGACGAGCCCTTCGTCACGCTCGATCCGGCAACGTCCACCGATCTTGATCAGGCCTTCCATATCGAAGCATCCGGCAACGACCTGATCCTCCACTACGCCATTGCCGACGTGGCCTGGTTCGTGGTCGATGGCGATCCGGTCGACGCTGAGGCGTGGAAGCGCGGCGAAACGCAGTACCTCCCCGATGGCAAGGCGGGGCTCTACCCGCCTGCCCTGGCCGAACGTGCCGCGAGCCTCCTGCCCGATGGCCCGCGCCCGGCGGTCGTGTTCACTGTTCGCCTTGCGCCTGATGGCCAGGCGCGGCTCGATGCCGCCCGCCGCGCTATGATCCGCAGCCAGGCCAAGCTCGCCTACGACAGCGTCCGCCCTGACCAGCTCCCTGCCGACTTCGCCCGCTTTGCCGAACGCATGACCGCCGCCGAAGCTGCGCGCGGCGCCGCCCGCGTCGATCCGCCGGAGCAGGAAGTCGAAGCGCTCGGGGGTGGACGCTACGCCCTGTCCTTCCGCCCCCTGCTTGCTTCGGAACGGGCCAACGCCACGCTTTCGCTTGCCGCAAACCTCGCCATTGCCGAAGCGTTGCAGCAAGCCGGGACCGGCCTGTTCCGCGTCATGGCAGGCCCGACCGCAGCGGCAATGGCGCGTCTGCGCAGCACGGCGGCGGGCCTTGGCCTCGATTGGCCGGAACATGTCGACCTCAAGGCCCTCGAACGCACGCTCGACCAGCGCAATCCCGACCACGCCGCCTTCATGCTTGCGGTACGGCGGGCAGGCGGCGGCGCTGGCTATGCCCCGTGGATACCCGGCGTCACGCCATGGCACGAAGCCATCTCCGCCACTTACGCCCACGCGACTGCGCCCTTGCGTCGCCTCGCTGACCGCTACGTGATTCGCGCCGTGCTTGCCATCGCCAACGGCAAGCCCGTCGAGCCGGAAGTCGAAGCTGCGTTCCAGCGCCTCCCTGCGGTCATGGCCAAGGCCGAAGCGCTGTCCGGCCAGATCGAACGCGCAGTCATCGACCTTGCCGAGACAGTCATGCTCCAGGGGCGCGAGGGTGAGACCTTCCGCGCCTGCGTGACCGATACGGACGGCGATTCGGCGCGCGTGCAGCTGCTCGACATGCCCGTGGTGGCCCGCGCCCGCATTGCTGGCGCCGCGCCCGGCCAGCGCGTGGACCTCAGCCTTACCGATATCGACAGCAAGCAGCGCCGTCTCCAGTTCGCGCCGGTAAGCTGACCCCTGCACAAGAACCGCTTGCGGCAACGCGATCTTCCGGCTAACCGCGCCGAACCACGCAGCTCCTGCGATCGAGGCCCGATGGCGGAGTGGTTACGCACCGGATTGCAAATCCGTTTACGCCGGTTCGATTCCGGCTCGGGCCTCCACACTTGCCAGGGCTGCCGCTTCTTCAGTCTATCACCAGGTAATAGCCCGCGGCTTTGCTGGACGGATTCGTCAGCACGATCTCGAAGCGTCCGCTGAACAGCGGTGTCCACATGCATTCGCGGGTCCGTGCCTTGGCGGGCGGGCAGACTGGCCTGGCCTCACCGTCCAGTACCGTGAAATCGAGCGCGGCCTGTCCGGGCGTCGCCACGGAAACACGGGCGGATCGTCCCCCATCGAACAACTGCGGCAGACGTACGGTTGCGCCCGGGTTGAGCATGCCCGCCTTGTATGCCGGCCCCAACACGCGCCCGCGATAAGGCGGCGTATCGGGCATCACGGCCCTTGCGCGCCACTTGGCCACCGGATCGGGCTCCCCGGGCATCGCGCGGGCTCCGAAGGAGTCTAGCGCGGCAAGGATCATGCCCAACTTCTGCGGATCGCCCTGCGAACTGTCCGCCTCGGCCAGAAGTGTAGCGACGGCTTCGGTCGACGCTGAGGAATTGGTCAATACCACCCTCACTGGCACCTCACGGTCGGCACTCTGCGTCTTGGCAGCACACCCGCCCAGCGCGGCGACGCAGGCAAGGACAGTCAGGGCAAAGGGTTTCATGGGGCAGGCTCCAGAATGAACTGCGCGCCGCGCGGGGCGTCGCCCAGCCTCAGGACAAGGCCGTGGCGTTCGGCAATGGCGCGTGAAAGGGCAAGGCCGAGGCCGTGGCCGGGTTTGTCGCCGGGCGCGGTCGCACGGGAGAAGCGTTCGAATACCCGGTCGCGCTGGTCGCGCGGAATCCCGGGGCCGTCGTCCTCGACGGTCACGCTTGGCCCCGGACGGAGGATCAGGCGCACACGCCCTCCTTCGGGCACGTACTTGATCGCGTTGTCGAGCAGGTTCGAAAGCAGCCGGGTGATCTGCATGCGCTCGCCCAGCATGGTCACGCCCGGCGCGATTGCGGTTTCCAGCGTCAGCCCGGCATCCTCGGCGCTGCCCTCGTAAAGGTCGGCAAGGCTCTCCGCCAGCGCGCTCATGTCGATCTCGGCAAGCCCTGCCAGATCGCCCCGGCGGCTTTCGGCAGAGGCGATGTCGAGCAGCGAATCAAGCATTGAAAGGATCGCCCGGATGTCCTCGCGCGATTGGCCGATCGGGCCGCCCGCGTTCTCGGGACGAGCCTGCATCGCTGCCCCCAGCCGATTGTCGAGGTGCATCAGCGGCGTCCGCACCTCGTGCGCGACATGCTCTGAAACCTGCTTGTAGGCCTTGAGCAATTGCGCCTGCCGGGCCAGCAGGCGTGCGCCGTGCCCCGCCACCTCGTCGATCTCGTCCCCCCCACGCTGACGGGCGGGAAAGCTCGCGGCGCGTCCGTCAGCCGCCGCGCCCAGTGCGGCGTTCACGGCATCCATGCGGCGGGCAAGATGCCTGGCGGTGATCCACGCAACGAAGGCCACCGCACCGACAATCGCCGCGCCGACCGCCAGGAACGCCGCCGAAAGAACCGCCAGCGCAGAGCGGTCGCGGTCATATTCGCGCGCTGCCAGCAATTGCAGGTCCGGGGCAAGCCTGGCTCCTTGCGCATAGACCTCGGTGCCATCGGCCAGCGTCACGAACCCCTCTTCGGAGCGCGCGGAGTTGATCTGCGGCCAGCGGCGCACGTCGCCCGCCAGCAGCCGCCCCGCACCATCGGCAACCATGTAATGCGAACGCCGCCCTTCAAGACTGACCACGGCCTGCCGGTCGGCCACCCGGCGCAGCAGCTCCTCGCGGCCGGCCGTTGCGTAGATGTCGATCAGGCCGGCGAGGTCGGTCGAGACGGTTGCCGAAAGCGAGGCCCGTGTCTGGCGCTGCACGGTGATCGTGGTGACTGCGAACAGCACGCCCACGGCGATGACCGCGATCAGTATCGAGGCTGTCGTCAGCTGGCCGAAGATCGACCGTGCCCGGACGCGCGCTGGCTTCATTCGCCTCTCGTCAGCCGATAGCCCGCGCCCCAGATCGTCTCGAGCGCAGGCGCGGCAAAGCCGTCCTCGAGCTTGCGGCGCATGCGGCCGATGTTGACGTCGACGACATTGGTCTGGGGATCGAAGTTCATGTTCCATACGTCGCGCAGCAGCATTTCGCGCGTCACCGTTTCGCCCGCGTTTTCCATGAAATAGCGAAACAGCGCGAACTCGCGGGGCGAAAGCGCGATGTGCTTGCCCGAACGGAATGCAGTCCGCGCCTTCACGTGGCATTCGAACGCGCCGTAGATGATCACTGCGCCGTGAACCGCACCCGCTGCGCGGCGGTGCAGCGCGCGCAGCCGCGCTACCAGCTCCTGCGGCTCGTAAGGTTTGGCAAGATAATCGTCGACGCCCGCTTCCAGCCCTTCGATGCGGTTCTCGCTGCGACCCAGCGCCGAAAGCATCAGCACTGGCGTGCCCACCCCGGCTGAACGCAGGCGCGAAACGATGGTCAGGCCGTCGAGATCGGGCAGCATGCGATCAAGGATGATCACGTCGAAGTCCTCGGCCCCGGCGCGCTGCAGGCCTGCCGTGCCGGTCTGCTCCCATGCCATCCGGTCGCCATCGGCCAGCACCAGCTCCTGCACGGCCTGCGCGGCGCGTGGATCGTCTTCCACGTAGAGGATGTTGAGATTGCCCATCTTCGCTGCCCCCGATCCGGCATTTCCCGTGGCCGAACCGTCCGGCGCGATCATTTCACGCCGGACGGTGGCCTTGCAACCCTTCGTTTGGCGGGCGTTTCAGCGCATGTCCTCGACCGAGACCCAGCCCTTGGTGCCGAAGCTGTCCTGGACCTCGATGAACAGACCTTGCCGCTGACCGGTGGGTGTGAGAGCGGTCCCGGCGCGCACGGTGCGAAGCGTTGCGGACTTGAGATCGGCCGCGGTGAACATCCTGGTGTCGATTGCGGCGGTCGCGCTGGCGGGGGCCGCCGGTGCTGGCGCGGCGGCCGGAGCAAGCGAAGCGAGGGCGGGCCCTTGGCCCGACAAGCCGTTGAAAGCCTTGATGAAAGCCTCGATCAGCATCTGCCCGTCCTTGCTTCCGGCATAGGCCGCACCGGTTGCACCGCTGGCCACCGCGCCGATGGTCCCGCCGCCATTTCCGAAGGAAATCGTGGTCTTCTTGACCTCGCCAGAGCCGGAGGCGACGGTCTGGCCATTGGCCGGGCTGATCAGGCGGATGCCGGCGGCGACCACCTTCTTCTTGCCGCCAAACCCGCCGAACATGCCGAGCATCGAGCCGGCGCCCGGAATGCTGCGCATCATTCCGCTTGCAGCGCCCGAGCGGACAAGGCCTTCCATCGCAACGCCCTTAGCCTTTTCAATGGCTTGGTCGACTTCTTCCTTGTCACCGGCGATGACGTTCATCAGGAACGTGGCGGGCTTGCCGCTGGCCGGATCGTGCAGCGAGAAGCAGCCGGATTCTCGGGCCATGGCGGCGATCAGCTCGCGCGGGGAGGACAGGCCGTACTTGGTCCAGCCTTGCGTATCGCCATCCACGAGCGCGATCGAGCCATAGCTCTTGTCGCACTTGGTGAGCGTGACCGGCGGCTCCTTTTCGGTCGCCAGGGCAGCGGTGGAAACCATTGAGAGCACTGCGAAAGTCAAGGTCCTGCGAAGCATCGGTCTTCCCCTAGAAGGGGGGCTGCACCCCCGTGCGGCCCCTTTCCAACTCTCGCGAACTCTGCGGCAACTCCCCCTCAACTCCCACACAACTGTCCCGTCACTCTCGTGACAAATGCGGTCATCTTCGTTGACGTGTTCAGGGTGCCTTCGGTCCGAACGCGATCGCGCCTGCAACATTGCCGGTGGTCGTCTGGACATAGTACCCGACGCCGGCATGCGTCGCCCCGACCCCGGCGAGGAAACCTTCGATCGAGGCCCCGCTGGCACCGGTCAGCGTCATTTGTCCGGTGCCAGCACCGAATGTCGTTCCGCTGGCGCGAAGCGAGATCGAGGGGGTGGCCGTGCCGCCGCTCGTGGCCATGGTGACCGGCTGGCCTGACACCGTCAGTCCGGCCTCGAACCCGACCTTGGCGGTGGAGAAATCGACCGAGAGCTTCGCACTGTCGAGCGTCCCGACGACGGCGTTGGGTGTTGCCGGACGAGTGCTGCCGACGAGGGCGTAGTCGACCTTGCCGGAGGTCGGCGCATTGGTGGCAGGCTTGCCCCAGACCTGGGCGAGGCCGCCTGTTCCGAGCGTGGTGCTGGGCGTTCCGGCAAGGCCGGTGATGTTGCCATTGACCCAGCGCGACCAGGCAACGATTCCGGAGGCATTGCCACCGTCAGTGCCGGTCGCGCCGCTCTGCTCGAAGAAGCCATCAACCTTCGTGAGCCCGCCGTTGCTGTCGGTGGTGACGGGCGTTGCGTTTTCGAAGGTGGAGAAGCGTCCGCCGCCGAGATAGCCGACATACTTGACGATGCCGTCCGGCGCAGCCGCGGGCGTGGTGTTGCCGCTTCCCGTTCCCGCCCCCGCTCCAACCTTGAAGGCTGCCGCGCCGATGATGTTCCTGGCGTTTCCGGCGGTTCTGACGGCGGTGTAGTTCAGGGCAAGCTTGTCGGTGCTGCCGGCCCAGTTGCCGAAGGCGGCAAGGTAGCAGACGTTGCCATTGCACGAACCAGAGTGGTCGTCGCCGGGGACGACGAAGCTGAAGCTCTGATTGGAGAAGACATTGAAGTTGCTGGTCGACTGGGTGATGTCGGCAAGGCCGCCGGTCGTGGTGAAATCGAAGGTATAGGCGCCGCCGCCAGCCCCGCCGGTCGGCATCACGATCCTCGCCTCCATCGCGATCTTGGGCAGGGCGAGGCCGAAGTTGACCTTGAAGCTGCCGGTAAAGGTGCCGGGCGCGCCCGAGCCATCGACCCATGTCGGCTTGGTGGCGGCGAGGAGGTCGTAGGCGATCGTCCCGGTTGTCGGCACCGCAAAGCCGGTCGGCGTGGCGCGGGTCAGCATGTAGTGGAAACCCTGATCTGCCGTCAGGGTAAAGGGAGTTGCGCCGGTGTTCGTGCCATCGGACCAGCGACCGACAAGCACATCGGCATCCCCGGCGACGTCGCTGATCGTCATGGTGCCTGGCGTGCGGGCGAAGTTGCCGGCGCGGGTGTAGCTGGTGAGTCCGCCATTGCTATCGAGCGTGTAGGACAGGGCATCGAAACCCTGCTCGCTGCCCGCCAGCAGGGTGCTGCTCGACAGGCGCAGGGTGGTTATGAAGTTTATGCGCGGGGACGTGCCGTTGAAGCCGCCGGTATAGCCAGTCAGCACATTCGATGCAGGAGCCTTTCCGAGATAGGCGAGCGTCGTTCCGGTCTGTCCGAAAACGGCGACGCCGTTGATCTGGGTGGAGCCGGGCAGGGACCTGTCCGACAGGCTGTAGGCAAAACCGGCATAAGCGGCGTTCTGGCCGAACAGGTTTCCGTTGAGCGTGGTGCCACAGGCCGAGACGCACCCGCCGCCGGAAGTGGAGGTGGTGGCAAGGTTCGCGTTGGTGCCGACGAAGGCGCGGTCCGTGCCGATCAGCAAACCGCCATTGGTCGGATCGGCGGCGCCGCCTGCGGTTTGGACATGCCAGCTGCGGCTCCCCGCGACTACATCCATGGCCACGCCGATCTTGGGCGCGGCGCCGAAGCTTACCGCGAGGCTGCCGGTGAATGTCCCGACTTCGCCTTCTGCCGCCCCGTAGTCAGTCGGTGCGGTGCCGCCGACGAGCCGATAGTCGACTTTCCCGCTGGCCGGGATCGTGGCCGATGGCGTGCCGACGATGAGGTGGTTGTTGAAGTTCACCGCATTGTTCGAGGTGTCCGACAAGTAGCGGGTCCAGGCGACGTCGTCGCCGAAGCGGCCGTATTCCTTGGCGACGTTGACCGGGTTTGCCGCGTAGTTGAAATCGAGCGGACGGCCGTTCTGCGAAAACTGCAGGCGGTTGATCTTCCCCTCGGCAGTAATGTCGGCAGTGACGGGCGAGGTGATCAGCGTGGCTTCGGCGCTGGTGTTGTAGCCGACCTTGGCTGCGCTGGTGCCGGGCAGACCGGAAAACTGGTCGGGGTTGCCGCCATCCGCGAGGTAGACATAGTAGCTCTGGATGAAGGCCAGCGTCGCCCCGTCGAACAGGGCAGCCAGCACGCCGGCGTCGGTCAGCGCCTTGAGGTAGGCGAGAATCTGCGCCTGCGTAAGTGCCGTGTATTCCGAAGGCTTTCCGCCGCCTGCGAGGAAAGCGTAGTACGCTTCGAGCGCGGTGACATACGTCGCGTAGACAGGCAGCGCCGTGTAGCCATCGGGCGTGCCGCCGCCTGCAAGGAAGGCGTAGTAGGCGGTGAGAAATTCCGCCTGCGTGCCGAGCAACGTGGCAAGCTTGCCGCTGTCGATCAGCGCCTTGATGTACTGCTGCAGCAAGGCGAGGTCGGCCCCGGTATAGGCGCTCGGCACGCCGCCCGCCTGCAGGTAGGCGACATAGGCCGAAAGCGCATCGGCAAAGGCTTCGTAGTTCGGCGGGGTGGGCAGGCCGGTATAGAGGTCCGGGTTTCCACCATTGGCGAGATAGGCGAAGAACGCCGAATAGAAGCTGGCGAGTTGGCCAAGGAACGCCTCGTTCGCGTCCACTGCCGAAAGCGCGGCGAGATACTGGCGGATCTCGTCCTGCGTCAGTGCGGTGTAGGCAGACGGCAGCCCGCCGTTCTGCAGGAATTCGTAATAGGCCTGGAGCGCCGTGGCGTAGCCGGTGAAGACGTTGAACGGCAGGCCCTGCCAGCCATCGATCGTCCCGCCACCGGTCAGGTAGGCCAGGTACTGGGCATAGAACGTGGCCTGTGCGCCGAGGAACCGGTCAAGCGCGCCAGCAGCGGTAAGGGCATCGAGGTACTGACGCAGCACGGCGGGATCGAGCGCGGTATAGGCCGAGGGCACGCCACCCGCCGCGAGATAGGCCTGATAGCTGCTGAGTGCGGATGCATAACCGGCAAAGACATTGGCGGGCAGGCCCTGCCAGCCGTCGATTGTGCCGCCCTGCTTCAGGTAGGCGAGATACTGCGCGTAGAACGTCGCCTGTGCGCCGAGGACCTGTTCGAACAGGCCCGTGGCCTGCAGGGTTTCGAGATACTGGCGCAGTGCGGCAGGATCGGCGGCGCCGTACTGGCTCGGCAACTGGCCGCTCTGGAGGTAGGCGAAGTAGGCGGTCAGCGCGGTCTGGTACTGGTGGATAAAGGCGGTGCCGCCATTGGCGAGATAGGCCTGCAACAGCGCGCGGTCGGTTTCGGCAAGGCGCACAAGCAGGCCGGAATCGTTGAGGAAGCCGATATAGGCGTTGAGCGTCGCCTGGGTCGCGCCTGCAAACGCCAGCGGATCGCCGCCGCTGCGCAGATAGGCGAAGTAGGCGCTCGTCAGCGAGGTGTAGCGCGTGACGAACTGGTCGGCATTGCCGCCGCCTAATACGAAGGCGAGATAGGCATCGACCAGCACGCGGTTCTGGCTCGACAGCGCGGCAAAGCCATCGGTGCGCGAGCGGTAGGAGATGAAGGCGTTGATGTCTGCCAGCGAAGTGCCGCTGAACGAGGACGGCGCCGCGCCCGAACGGACGAAGTCGAGGAACTGCACCATCAGCCCGGCATAGACGGTGAGGAACTGCGCCTGGGTCTGGCCGCTGGCGAGGTAGTTCAGGTAAGCGCGGATCACGTCGGCCTGGGCCTGGTTGAAGGGCTGGCCGCCGTAGAGGCTTTCAAGCCGGGCGGCATAGGCGACGAGAACCGCAAGATCATTCGAAGGGAAAGTTTCGAGGCTGGGGTTGGCCACTGCCGCTTCGATACGCTGGCCTGACGAGACGATATCGCCCGAAGCGCCAGCTGCTGCGAGCGCTTCGCCGAGGACCACGGGCACCCCGTTCTCGGCAGCAGCGGCGGGACCGCCTTCGCTGATCGAGGCGACTTCCGGTTCGGGTGCCGGTGTTGATGCGGGCGCTGGTGCCGGAGTTGGCACGGGCGTCTGTGCCGCAAGCTGCGCTTGCCGCTGCGGGGTCATGCGCGGGGCGGGCGCGACGGGGGCCGATGTGGCAAGGCGCGGGTGGCCGTTGGCCACTTCCCATGCCTGCCCGGCGTTGAAGCGCCGCTCCTCGCGCCCGTTGGCAATGCTGGCAAGGCCGGTCAGAACGCGGCCCGTGGCCATCGTCTTGCCGCTGGCGTCGGTGGCAACCGAGAAGCTGCCCGACGAGCCTGCGCCCGCAATCTTGCCCGTTCCCTGACCGCCGAGGCGGACGAGTGTTTCGCTCATGCCCGCGCCGGTCACGGTGACGTTGCCCTTGAACAGATCGACCGAGCCATCGGGGCGCAGCCGGAATTCCGCACCTTCGACGAACGAGAGCATCGCGCCGCTGGACAGGCGGATCTGGGTGATGCCGGACTCTTGGGTCACGCGCTCGCCACGCAGGGCGGCGGCGGCAAGGTCGGCATTGTCGGCAAAGACCATCTCTTGCGCGTGGGCGCGGGTGGCGAGTGCGAGGCTGGAGGCTCCGATCAGGAGGGCGGTGAGGGCTGAGGCTTTCATGGGGCTGGTCTCCCGGATCAGAATTCGAAGCGCGCGCCGGCCTGCACGGTCCAGCGTTCGTGATCGTAGAGGGCGATGTTCGACCAGTTGCGCGACCAGGCGGCCTTGGGCTGGAGGAACAGGCGCGGCAGGATGGCGAACTTGACGGCAGCGGTCACGTCGACGCGCTCGTCATGGCGCTTGCGCATGAACAGCAGATCGGCGCGGTCATAGCGGCGCAAGTCGAAGGCCACGCCACCGACCACCGCGACCTTGGGCGCGATCTGGATCTCGGCACCGGCGCTGGCTCCGGCGAACGTGTTGGATCCGGCATCGCCGGCCTGCGCGCGGGTTTCCTCGTGCCCGCCGATCAGGTTGACGGAGAACTGGCGGGCGGCGAGGCCGAGGCCCACGGCGAAGCGGTCAGCATCGCGCAAGGGGTCGCGGTCGTAATCGAAGCGGGTGTACTGCACCGAGGCGGACAGTGCCTTTCCGCCGCTCAGCATGTGGGTGTACTGGCCGATCGCGCCATAGGCGGTGCGGAAGCCCTTGTGGCCGAGCCAGTACTTCTGCACCTGCCCCGAAAGCGAGGCGACATCGCGGTTGGCGAACGTGTGGGCAAAGCCTGCCGTCCCGGTGAGGCTGGCCTGATCGAAGGCGGCAGAGTCCAGATTGTCGCGGAAGTTGCCGAGGAGCGAGCCGAACACGCGGTCCTGCCGACTTATCGCGCTGACGCCCGAGATGCCGCCTGAGATGTCGTAGAACTTGTCCTTCTGGGCGCGGGCGTTGTTGCCCAGGGTGCCGGGGCCAAGCGCGGCAAACAGCGGGATGGTGATCGAGGTGAGCTGGGTGGCGGAGTTGATGTTGCTGTCGTGCCCGAAAGCGCTTTCCGCGAAGCCCGAAAGGTCGGAGCCGCCGCCCTTGATCTGCCTGTCGAACTGGCGGACGAAGCCGGTGAAGCGCTGGCGGACCGGGTCGGGGATGGTCGGATCGTCGACCACGGTGGCGAACTGGCTGCGGGCGGTGTCTATGTCACCGGCCAGGGCATAGGCGCGGGCGAGTTCGGCGCGGGCCGGGGCATTGTCGGGCTGGCGGGCAAGCACCCGCTGCAGGGCGACGATGGCTTCGCCATAGTGCCCGGCGTCCGACGCTGCCAGACCGAGGGCGTAGTCGAACGCCGGGTCTCCGGCCTTCTGGCGCTCCTGCGCGGCAAGCGCAGCATAGCGGGCTTCGGCTTCGTTCGCCTGGCCGAACGCGGGCATTGGCAGCGCGGCCGCCACGGCCATGGCGCAGGCCGTCGCCTGCAGGAAAAGGTGCTTGGTCGCCATCGTACCCCTCGCGACTGGATGATGGCATTCCAGCTATCGCGGGGGGTGCGCGATGTCCGATGACAATGATCGTCACGGGGGTGACAAGGCCCGTAGGGTAGATCCCTGAGGCTTATCACATAGACACAGGCTATGCTTGCAGGCTAAGCCAGAGTCATGAGCAAGCCCCCTTCGCGCCTCCGCCTTGATCCCCGTGCTGTCGCCACGTTCTGGCGGGTGTGCGAGACCGGATCGATCAGTGGCGCGGCGCGGGCGCTGAATATCTCGCAGCCGTCAGTTTCGAACACGATCTCGCTGCTGGAGCAGCGGCTGGGGGTGACGCTGTTCGTGCGGTCGCGAAGCGGTATCGTGCTGACGCGCGAGGGCGAAGCACTGCGCGAGCGGGCCGAGGCGATGGTGCGGCTGCTGGAGACGGCGGCAGTCGAGGTGGACCACGCCGCGCGCAATGTGGCCGGCCCTTTGCGGATCGGCGGGACGCCCGGTGCGCTGGTCAGCCTGTTGCCGCAGGCAGTGGCGCGGCTGGAGGAGCGCGTCGGTCCCTTCGCGCTGAGCGTGATCGAGCGGCCCGATCCGCAACTGACCGATCTTCTGCGCAAGGGTTCGCTCGACCTTGCCTTCGTGACGACCGAGATCGAAGCCTGTTCGCCGGATCTGGTTGAAGTGACGGCCTCGCGCGATTCCTTTGCCCTGATCGTGGGGCGGCGGCACGATGCCTTGGGCGACAGTGTTTCGCTGCGCGAGGTGGCCGACTTGCCGTGGGTCCTGCCCGAGGCGCAAGGCGCGTTCCGGCGCCAGGTCGATGCGCTGTTCCTGGCTGCCGGTGTGGCCGTGCCGCAGAACGTGATCCGCTGCGATTCACTGCTGACGACCAAGGCCATCGTCCGCCATAGCGACCGCGTGACGATCCTGCCGCGTACGGTAGCGGCGGCAGAGCTGACCATCGGCGTGTTGCGGGCCATTGCGATCGGCGAGGCGACCTTCGAGCGCAGCGTGGGCGTGCGCTATCTGGCGGAGCGGGGACTGCCGCCGCTGGGGCGGGCGATGCTGGATGTCCTCGCCGAGGCATAGGCTGGGCCGATAACGGGGCGATAATCGGTTATTTTACCTGATGGCTTGCGCGGCGTAGGCCGGGCGGCAAAGCCTTGGGAGAAACCATGATCGATCGCCGTTCCCTTCTCGCCGGGGGCGTTGCTGCCCTTGCTGCAAGCGGTGCCTCGCTGTCTGCGAAGGCCACCCGCAAACCGGCCCCCAGCCCACGCTTTCCCGAGGGTTTCCTATGGGGCGCATCGACCGCGCCGCACCAGATCGAGGGTAACAATACCACGTCAGACCTGTGGTATCTCGAACACCAGCAGCCCACCGTCTTTGCCGAGCCTTCGGGCGATGCGGCCAACAGTTTCCTGTTGTGGGAGCGTGACCTCGACCTGGCCAAGTCGATCGGGCTCAACACCTATCGTTTCGGGGTGGAATGGGCGCGGATCGAGCCGGTCAAGGGGCGGTTCAGCACGGGCATGCTGGGGCACTATCGGCGGATCGTCGAAGGCTGCCGGGCGCGGGGACTCGCACCGGTCGTCACCTACAGCCACTTCAGCGCGCCCCTGTGGTTCAGCGCGCAAGGCGGCTGGACCAACCCCGAAAGCGCCGAGCTGTTCGCCCGCTACTGCACCCGCGTGACGCAGGCGATGGGCGAGCAGATGCACAGTGCGATCACGCTGAATGAGCCCAACATCTTGTTGCTGCTCAAGCCCATGCTTCCAAAGCCGGTGTGGGACATCCAGAAGCTGACGCTCGATACGGCGGCCAAGCGGCTCGGCGTGGAAAAAATGGTTTGCGGCAACGTGGCGGCTTATGAAGACCTGCCGGCACTGCAGGTCGGTCTGCTGGCCGCGCACAAGGCGGGCCGCGCGGCGATCAAGGCGGTGCGGCCGGACCTTCCGGTCGGCGTATCGCTGGCGATGCTGGACGATCAGGCGGTGGGCAAGAACTCAATCCGCGATCGCATGCGTAGCGAGCTTTACGGGTCGTGGCTTGAAGTGGCCAGGGCCGACGACTTCATCGGCGTGCAGAACTACGAGCGCGCCTTGTGGGGCGACAAGGGCAGGCTTCCTCCGCCCGAAGGCGGCATGCGCAATTTTTCAGGTACGGAAGTCTGGCCACCGTCACTGGCGGGCGCCGTGCGGTATGCCCATGCGGCGACGGGCGTGCCGGTGCTGGTCTCCGAGCACGGCGTCGGCATTGATGACGACGCGGTGCGCGCCGCGTTCATTCCGCCTTCGCTCGCGGGCCTCAAGCAGGCGATCGACGATGGCGTGCCGGTGATCGGTTACTGCCACTGGTCGCTGGTCGACAATTTCGAGTGGATCTTCGGCTACCGGCCCAAGTTCGGTCTCGCCAGCTATGACCCGGTGACGTTCGAGCGGAAGGCCAAGCCGAGCGCTGGCGTGCTGGGGGCGATCGCCAGGGCGAACGCGCTGGTTTGAAACGAAAGAGGTCCGAAACGAAGCGGGCGGCAGTTTGTCCTGCCGCCCGCCCCTTTTCGATGTCGCTTCGATCAGAACGCGATGCTGAGCGAGGCGCGGATCGAGTAATCGACGCCGCCCTGGATCTGTTCGGCACCGCCGGCCAGCTGCCAGGTGTAGTCCATGCCGCCCATCAGCAGGCGCGCTTCGGACGTCCAGCCTGACTTCATGCGGTCGGCCACCAGGCGGAACTGGTCGCCGTCCTCG
This sequence comes from Novosphingobium sp. GW835-FHT14H07, assembly GCF_058793515.1. Classification (NCBI taxonomy): domain Bacteria; kingdom Pseudomonadati; phylum Pseudomonadota; class Alphaproteobacteria; order Sphingomonadales; family Sphingomonadaceae; genus Novosphingobium; species Novosphingobium sp. GW835-FHT14H07. The sequence goes on along the minus strand of NZ_JBXAFX010000020.1, from coordinate 17,191 downwards.
AAGTTCGCCACCGTATCGCCGAGCGTTCCGGCGAGCCGTGCGCGGTAGCCGCCTTCCAGCTCAAGCGTGAGCGGGCGCTCGTCGCGGTTGACCTCGCCCGCGCTCCATGCGGCAGTGAGGCTTCCGGTGCCGGTCAGCAGGTCCGAGGTGCGCTTGGCGACGGACAGCGCGATCTGTTCGCTGCCGGTCTCGGTGTAGCCCTTTTCGCTCAGGCGGTAGTAATCGAACTTGGCCATCGGCTTGAGCGAGAGGTTGCCGCCGAGATCGGCACGGTAGGACACGCCGCCCTGGCCGCCTACGGTCCAGCCCTTCCACCGGCCATTGGCGGTGTACGTAAGAGCAGAGCCATTGACGGCGCCGGTGAACTGCCGCGTCGAATTCAGCGAGACACGGCCGCCCGAGGCCTTGGCAAAGGCGTAGAACGGACCGGAAGCGAGACGCCAGAACAGGCCAAGCTCGTAGTTGCTCGCATCGGTCTTCTGGTAGTCCGAGGTGGTGATGTCGCCCTTGGTATAAAGGAACGACAGGCCGAGATAGCCCGCGCCGATATCGCGCTCCAGCCCGGCCGACAGGCCCCAGCCCTTGACCTCGAACGCCGCCGTGCCGGTCTGGTCCTTGGTCCCGCGGAAGTAGACCGGTTCGAACCAGCCGCCGACTTCGCTGATGCCGAAGATCGAGCTGTCGTCCATCAGGTGGCGCGATGCGATCCGGCCCGAACGGGTGACGAAATCGAACACGCCACCGGCATAGTCGGGCAGGAGCTGATTGAACTGGCCCTGCAGCGCGGCAGCATCCTCCACTTGCAGGAAACTGCTGCCAAGGTTGGCCACGGCCGTGCCCTGCTTGTAGATCGCATCATAGGCGGCGGCCTGCGGCGCGGTCAGGCCAAGCTGCGCCGCGGTCTTGCGCGTCACGGCCAGCACCAGGGTCTCGCCGACGCGGTTGATCGCGCCGTTGAACAGGACCGGCAGCTGGGTGTTGGTTGCATCGAACACCGGCGCACCGGTCAGCGTGTCTGCCTTGAGGAAAGTGTAGTTGCCGACCGCCTTGTCGAGCGAAGTGATCGTGGCGGTGACCTTCGAGCCGGTGGCGAAGGTCGCGGTGTTGACGTCGATCAGGGAGGAGGTGCCCGTGCTGCCGTCGATATAGACGTTGAGCGCACCGCCCGAGTTCACGGTGAGGCTGTCAAATGAGAGGGTCGCCGCGCTGCTTGCGCCGAACCTGCCGCCGTTGACCGTGACGTCCAGTTGGCCAGCATTGGCAAGGGTACCCGAGAAGATCGAGGTCCCTCCAAGGGTGAGCGTTCCCGCGTTTCCGCCAATGTCCAGCTTGCCGATGAAGAAGGCGGTGTCACCCATCGTCATCGTGGCCGTGCCCGCGCCGAAATCGATGTTGCCGACATAGCCGCTGTCGCCCGAAAGCAGGACCGAATCGTTGCCCGCGCCGAGGAAGCTGTTGCCGAAGATCCGGCCCGAAGCCACGTCGAGCACGTCATTGCCGCTGCCGGTGTGGATGTTGCCGGTGATCGAGGTGTAGATCGTCGGGTTGGCGGAGTTGTAGCCGCTGGCGGCCTTCTCGGCGTCCTGCGCCTTCTTGTCGATCGCGTTGAGGTACTGCTTGATCGTCACGCCGCTGGTGTTGGCGGTCAGGTCGATCGCGCGCAGGTCATCGCCGCTTGTCCCCGAAACCGAGATGAACCCGGTGTTGTCGAGGCTGGTCAGCGTGCCCGACTTGTCCTGGATGGCATAGGCAGTGCCTTCGCCCGGCGAGGACAGCGTGGCCTTGATCGTGCCGCTGTTCGACAGGCTGGGCACGGTCGAGCCTTCGTTGATCAGGATGGCGACTGCCTTCTGGTCGACCGTCGTCGCGCTGACCGTGCCCGAGACGCCGATGCCGTTGGCCATGGTCACCGTGCCACCTTTGCCGCCGATCACGACCGCATAGGCATCGGTATTGCTGTAGACGGCATTGGCCGTGACGTTGCCGTCGAGCGCGAGCGAGAACTCGCCGTCGCGACCCTTGACCTTGCCGATCACGATGTCGCTCGCCGCGCCAACGAGGATGCCGGGGCTGTTGCCGACCGAGTTGATCGTGCCGGTGACTTCGGAGGCATCGGCCACGCCGTCGTTGTCCTCGTCGGTCTTGGTGCTGTCGAGGTCATAGGGGGCCGCGTCGAGCAGGATGCCGCCCGCGACGCTGCCGCCGATCTCCACTGCGGCCTTGCCGGTGCGCAAGTCGGTGCGGGAAAGCGTCTTCGTGGTGCCGGCGTCATTGGTGTAGGACGAGCTTTGCGAGATCGCGCCCTGTATGCGCACCGCGCCGCCGACATTGCCGCCAACGACAAGGCCCTGCGCGCCCGCGCCGACCACGGCAACGGTGCCTTCGACCGTCACGTTGCCCGACACGCCCCTGGTGCCGATGCCGACGCTGTTGTCGCCCAGTACCTTGATCGTGCCGGTATTGGAAACGCTGCCGGTGAGGTCAGACTTGGCGACCATGCCGCCCGAATTGAGGCCTTCGACGGTGATCGTGCCGGTGTTCTTGAGCGTTGCCGTGGTCGTCGCGCCTGCGCCGACCAGAATGCCATAGCGGTTGCTGGCCGAAGCGATCGGGCCATCGACGGTGCCGTTGTTGTCGGTATCGGCGCCGTTGAAGCTTTCGGTCACGGTTATCGTGCCGCCGTTGGTCACCGTGGTGTTGCGCCCGGCCTCGACGGTGATTCCGGTGTCGCCGTCCTTGCCGCCGGTGTTGGTGATGGTGCCGCCCGATGCGACGGTGGCGGTGTTGTTCGAATCGACCGTGACCGCGGTGCCGCCCGAGCCCAGCGTGATGGTGCCGCCACTGGCGACGGTGACGTTCCCGGCGGTCGAGGTCTTGAGCGGCGCGGTGGTGCTGGTGCTGACGGTGGTGTCGGCATGGGCCGCCTGAGGCGCCATGAGGACGAGAGCCAGAGAGGCTCCAGTCAGCGTCGACAGAATGGTTGTGCTGTGAAGACGGTCCATAAACCCCTCATGAATTCCGATAAAGATGGCCCGCGCCGGGGTGCGGTCGGCGCGGGCCGAGTGCCGGATGGCGAGGCAGGCCCCGCTGTCCGATCGACAGGTCGGAGGACTTGTGGCCGCAAAGCCGGTTGCCTCCGCGGGACCTAACGGAGCGCGCCGGCCAACCCTTCGCCGGGGCGTGCAAATAATTGCGACGAACCGTGTCTTAAGTTCCCGTAAATCTGTTGTTCACTTGGGAACTGGCAGGCAGGGTACGTGGAATCCCCTGCGCTTGGGCCGGGGATTGGTGCGAAACGGCGGGTATCCTTGACCTTCTACGGCGATCTGCGCTCGGAAGCGGTGTCGGCTGAGGACAGCCCGATTCCCGCTGCGGATCCGATCCATCGCGAGGCGCTGGATGACGCGGCCCTCATGCGCGAGGTTGCGCGCGGGTCGGTCGACGCCTTCACGCTGCTGGTCGATCGCCATTCGCCCGCGCTCTATCGCGTGGCCATGCGCATGCTGTCCGATGCGGCCGAGGCCGAGGACGTGCTGCAGGACTGCTTTGCCCGCCTGTGGCAGAACGCCCCGCGCTGGACGCCGACCGGCGCTGGCCTTGTCGGCTGGCTGCACCGCGTGACGATGAACCTGTGCTTCGATCGCAAGCGCCGCTTCCGCGTGGTTACGGTCGAGGCGTTGCCCGATCCGGCTGACGAAACGCCTCTCGCCGATCGCCGAATCGAGGCCGACCAGGCATCCCGGGCGGTGGCAGCCGCGCTGGCGGACTTGCCAGAGCGTTATCGCGCAGCATTGGTCCTTTGTTATTACGAAGGTTTTTCCAACGCCCTTGCAGCCGAGGTGCTTGATCTCAATATCAAGGCGATGGAATCGCTGCTGTTCAGGGCCCGCAGGCAGATGCGCACGCTGTTGGAAGCGCGCGACGTCGGTTGTGCCGATCTCGAGGCCCACGCGTGATGGCGCGCGAGGTTCCCGTCTCCCCCGCGAAGGCCAGCGCGGCGCTTGATGCGATGCTGAACAAGGCGCCGCGTCCTGCAATGCCGCCGGGGCTTGCGGCGCGGATCGTGGCACAGGCTACGGCGTTGCCGCAGCTTCCCGCCGAAGCCGCACCCCTTGCAGAGCCGTCGACGCCGCGCGAAACGGCGCAGGTGATTCCATTCACTGGCGCTGAAGCTCGCCCCGCTCGGGTGGCTGCGCCTTCGCGCGTGCGGTTTGCCGTGGGCGGCCTTGCCGCTGCTGCGGCAGCTATTGCCGCCGTCGTGCTGCTTGGCCAGCCAGCGCACAACCCGGTTCAACCGGGCGGGCCAGCCACGGTGATGGCGCGGCAGCAACCCGCAGCCCAGCCCTCCGCAATCGCGGTGCCTGCGGCAGAAACTCCGGTGCAATTGGCGCAAGTCCCCCTGCCTCCGGCGGCGCGCGGAAGCGGTGCGGCGGCTGAAAAGAGGCCGGATGCACAGGAGTCGGTCCCGGTAGCGCCGCCCGTGGCAGTGCCCGAAGCGCAGCTTGCGTCGACCCCGGCGCAGCCCTCGCGCGAGACTGCCGGGCCTACTTCCGACCCTTCGCCCCGCCCGGCATTGCCGCGCGGTTTGATGGGACCGCCGGCACCGCAGCAGGGCTGGGGCTTTTCGGGCGGGGCGCCGGGCGCAGGCCTTCCGGGCGGGCAGGCGCTGCCCAGCCAGACAACGGGGTCCGCCCCGCCGCCACCTCCCCCGCCGGGCAACTAGCCGCAGCCCTGACGCTGGGCTAAGGGCTTGGCCATGCAACAAGAACCGATCCTCGTGCTGACCACCGGCGGCACCATCGACAAGGCCTATTTCGACGCATTGAGCGAATACCAGATCGTCGAGAGCGGAATCCCGGCGCTGATCGCCGAGGCGCGCGTGGCGCTGCCGTTCCGGGTGATGGAACTGATGCGCAAGGACAGCCTCGAACTGACCGACGCCGACCGCGCGCTTATTGCCGCCGCGGTGCGCGAGGCGCCCGAGCGCCATGTCGTCATTACCCATGGCACGGATACGATGACCGAAACGGCCAAGGCGCTCAGCGACATTGCCGGCAAGACCATCGTGCTGACGGGCGCCCTGTCACCGGCGCGCTTTGCCGAGACCGACGCGCACTTCAATCTCGGCATGGCCTTCGCCACGGCGCAGGTGGCGGCGCCCGGCGTGTGGATCGCGATGAGCGGCCAGGTGTTCGATGGCCTCAAGGTTCGCAAGGACCGCGCGGCCGGCAAGTTCGTGAGCGTCTGACCTCACGAACCTGCCCAGCCGGTCAAACCGTAAGGAATTCCTTGGTATAGCGTTCGCGCAGGGTGCGCTTGTCGACCTTCTCGGTGCCGAGACGTGGGAGCGGTTCCGTCACTTCCCAGAAACGCACCGGGATCTTGAATGGCGCGATGTGCGCCTTGAGGAATTCGCGCAGTTCCTCCTCGGTGGCCGAGCAGTCCTCCTTCGCAAGGTAAACGGCGGCGGGCACTTCGCCGAACTTCTCGTCGGGCAGGCCGAACACACTGGCCTCGGCGATGCAGGGGTGAGCGTAGATCGCGCTTTCCACCTCGATGCACGAGATATTCTCGCCACCGCGAATGATGATGTCCTTCTTGCGGTCGACGATAAACAGGTAGCCTTCCGGATCGAGGTAACCGAGGTCGCCAGTACGGAAGTAGCCATCGGGCATGATCGCTTCGCGTGTGGCCTTCTCGTTGTCCCAATAGCCGAGGAAATTGCAGATCGAGCGGATCGATACCTCGCCAACCTGGCCTTGCGGCAGCGGCTTGCCATCATCGTCGAGGATGGCGAGATCGACCAGCGGGCGCGAGGCCGTGCCGGTGCTGCCGGGCTTGGCGAGGTAGTTCTCGTTCAGGTTGCCGCAGCCGACGCCATTGGTCTCGGTCAGGCCATAGCCCAGCAACGGGAAGGCATGGGGCAGTGCCTTGCGGATGCGGTCGACGTGCTCGACCGGGCGCGGCGCGCCACCGGCGGCGAACGAGACGCAGGTCGAAAGATCGTACTTGTCGCGGTCCGGATGGGTGGCGATCTCGAAGCTCATCAGCGGTACGCCGACGAAGTAGGTCACCTTCTCGCGCTCGATCAGGCGCATTGCCTCCACTGCGTCCCACTTGGGCATCAGTACCAGCTTGCGACCCAGCGCGAAGGACTGGAGGAACACCGGCACTTCGCCGGTCACATGGAACAGCGGCACGTTTACCAGCGTTACCGGCTGCGAACCTTCTGCCGGGCCTTCGCCCCGCGCCGTCAGGATCGCCAGCATCGCCGCCGACTGGCAGACGTAGTTCATCGTGCCCTGCACGACACCGCGGTGATCGGAATAGGCGCCCTTGGCCATGCCGGTGGAGCCCGAGGTGAACAGCACCGTGGCCAGATCGTCTCCGGTAAGGTCGGGCAGGATGGTTTCCATTCCGCCACCGTTTGCGAGCAGCGCGGCAAGGCCCTCTTCGTAAGGGCAATCGTGGCCCATCGGCAGGAGCTGCGCGCCGTGCGCGTGACCTTCGAGCCGGGCGGCACGCGCAGCGTCGGCAATGACGAAGCGGCACTTCACCAGATCGATGCCGTGGGCCAGTTCCTCGCCCTGCCACCAGCCGTTGAGCAGGGTGGCGCAACCGCCTGCCATCAGCACGCCCATGTAGGCGATGACCCAGTTGGCCGAATTGCGTGCCGCCAGCCCGACGCGTTCGCCCTTCTGCAGCTTCAGCCCTTCGACCAGACCACCCGCGACATGGCGCGCCGCCTTGTAGACATCGGCAAAGCTCAGGCGGGTGTCACCATCGACGATGAAGGTCTTCTCACCCTGCGTCGCGCAGAAGTAGGCAAAGTAGGCCGGCAGGTGCGGCGGTGCGGCGGCGATCATCGGCAACTGCTGCCCGAACCGCTCGATGGGGACGGTGTGGAACATGCCACCTTCGGCAGTGAGCGCGCCAAAGGCGCTGTCCATGGCGAGGTCCAGCTCGGTCTTCATGTTACCCTTTCGTCTCCTCACCCTGACGCTGTCTTGTTTCGCGCCTTTTTCGGGTTTGCCTGCAACCTTTTCCCTGTGCCAATACGTTACCTCATCGGGCGCGTTTGACAGCACGAAAACGGGCCAACCAAAACATTCTGTCCTGAAAGTTCTAGGGAGTTCATCTCTTGCTGTCACTAGTGTCAACAGCAACCGCGCTTGCCGTAGCGTCGGCATCCGCAACTGCCGGACATGCGCCGATTCGCTGGGAGGATCTGGGCGTCGGGCCGATCGCGCTCGATCTCGGGTTCTTTGCGCTCAAATGGTATTCGCTGGCCTATCTTGCCGGGATCGTTCTGGGCTACTGGCACCTTTTGAAGATGCTGCGTCAGCCCGGTGCGCCGATGGCGCAGCGCCATGCCGACGACCTGTTCTTCTATGCAACGCTCGGCATCATCCTGGGCGGGCGGCTGGGCTATGCGATCTTCTATGCCCCCGAACTGCTGACGCATCCGGAGAACCTGATCAAGCTGTGGGAAGGCGGGATGAGCTTCCACGGCGGGTTGATCGGCACTGTGCTGGCGATCGCCTGGGTATCCTGGCGCGGCAAGCTCAACTTCGTGCGAGTGTGCGACTACATCTCGGTCTGCGTGCCGTTTGGCCTGCTGTTCGGCCGTCTGGCAAACTTCGCCAATGGCGAACTGTGGGGCCGCGAGGCCGGTCCCGGCGTGCCTTGGGCGATGGTTTTCCCCGGCGGCGGACCGGTCGCCCGTCACCCCAGCCAGCTCTACGAGGCCATCCTGGAAGGACTCGTGCTGGCGATCGTCCTGCTTGTGCTGTTCTGGAAGACCAGGGCACGCTGGCGGCCCGGCCTGCTCGTCGGCACCTTCACGCTGGGCTATGCCCTGTCGCGCTTCACCGTCGAGTTCTTCCGCGAGCCCGATGCCCAGCTGCTGGACCTTGCCATGCAGAGCGGCCTTTCGATGGGGCAGTGGCTGACCGTCCCGATGATGGCCGTGGGTCTGTTCTTCCTGCTGCGCGGCTTGATGCGCCAACCCGTGGCAACGGGCGGAGCGCTTCCGGCGTGAGTGCATCGCTGCTGGAGACCTTCGCCCGCCTGATCGCCAATACCGGTCCGATCAGCGTGGCGCACTACATGGCAGAATCCAACGCGCGCTATTACTCCAGCCGCGATCCTTTCGGAACGGCGGGCGATTTCATCACCGCGCCCGAAATCAGCCAGATGTTCGGCGAACTGATCGGCCTGTGGATGGCCGACATCTGGATTCGCGCCGGGCGGCCCGAGCCGATTCACTATGTCGAGCTTGGGCCGGGGCGCGGCACGCTGGCACGCGATGCGCTGGGCGCGGCGCGCCGCTATGGCCTGACGCCCCGCGTGCATTTCGTGGAGACGAGCACCGCGCTCAAGGCGCTGCAGCTCGAACTCCATCCCGCAGCCTTCTGGCATGCCGACCTGTCGACCTTGCCGACCGACGGCCCCCTGCTGATCATTGCCAACGAGTTCCTCGATGCGCTGCCGGTGCGTCAGCTTGTGCGCACGCCGGCTGGCTGGCGCGAACGCATGGTCGGCATTGCCGACGGGCGCCTGATCCCGGTCGCAGGGACGGCGCCGATGGATGCCGCCGTGCCGCAGGGGCGGCATGAAGCACCGGAAGGCACGATTCTCGAAACATCCCCGGCTTCGACAGCGGTCGTCTACGAAGTGGCGGGCAGGCTGGCCGGGCAGGGCGGCGCCGCGCTGTTCATCGACTATGGCCATGCCGAACCCCGCACCGGCTCCTCGCTCCAGGCGGTGCGCGCGCATCGCAAGGTCGATGTCTTTTCCAATCCGGGCGACGCGGACCTGACCGCGCATGTCGATTTTTCGGCACTGGCTCCGATCGCGCTGTCGCGCGGAGTGCAATGGCTCGGCACGGTCGAACAGGGGCGCTGGCTGCGCGCGCTGGGGATCGATGCGCGGGCAGACGCGCTGGCGGCCTATGCGCCGCCCCATGCCGAGGCAATCCAGGCCGCGCGCGAACGGTTGACTGGCGAAGGGCAGATGGGTGTCCTGTTCAAGGTCATGGGACTCGCAGGGCCGCATTGGCCACAGGGCGCCGGATTCGCCTGAGGCGCCAACCGCGCCCCACCCATTGTCGCAAGCTTGAAATCGCCCGGAAATACAGGGCCTGATAAGGGCTGTTTCCCGCACCAAAATGCCTGTTGGCAAAGCCGTGGCTTTGCGTCTATCAGGCGCGCCAAGTGGGGGCCGGGGCCGTGCATTTGCGCGTGCCCGGTTCCCGTGCGGTTCCGGTGTTCATGTGGTTAGCCCCATGGGCAATTTCCAGAGCCGTTCCAAAGGGGCAAGTTGGACCGTGCGCGATCCGCGTGCGCGGCGGCAGCAGGCAGGGAATTTCAATGGCTGAACAGGCAAGCATCGACACTTCGGCACAGGCCGAAGAAGGCGTGCGCCGGCGCGATTTCATCAATATCGCGGCGGTGAGTTTTGCGGGGGTTGGCGGCGCTGCCGTGCTGGTCCCGCTGGTAAGTCAGATGGCGCCGTCGGCGGACGTCCTGGCGCAGAGCTCGACCGAAATAGACATTTCGGCGATCCAGCCGGGCCAGGCGATCAAGGCGGTGTTCCGCAAGCAGCCGGTGTTCATCCGCAACCTGACGCCGGAAGAAGTCTCTGCCGCCGACAAGGTGGATGCATCCTCGCTGCGCGATCCGCAGACGCTGGAAGAGCGCACCAAGGAAGGCAAGACCAACTGGCTCATCACCATGGGCGTCTGCACCCACCTCGGCTGCGTGCCGCTGGGCGCGGGCGAAGGTGAAGTGAAGGGCGAGTTTGGCGGCTATTTCTGCCCGTGCCACGGTTCGCACTATGATACCGCCGCACGCATCCGCAAGGGTCCGGCACCGAAGAACCTCGAGGTGCCCGAATATGCATTCATCTCCGACACTGTCGTGAAGATCGGCTGAGGACAGGCAACATGAGCTTTCCCTGGGCAAACGAATACAAGCCGGCCAATGGCCTGACGCAGTGGCTTGACGAGAAGCTGCCGCTGCCCCGCTTCGTCTACAACGCAGTCGGCGCTGGTTATCCGGTTCCGCGCAACCTGAACTACATGTGGAACTTCGGCGTTCTCGCCGGCTTCTGCCTCGTGCTTCAGATCGTGACCGGCGTCATCCTCGCGATGCACTATGCCGCGAACGCTGGCGTTGCCTTCGACAGCGTCGAGCACATCATGCGCGACGTGAACTGGGGCTGGATGCTGCGCTACGCGCACGCCAACGGCGCTTCGGCGTTCTTCGTCGTCGTCTATCTCCACATCTTCCGCGGCTTCTTCTACTCCTCGTACAAGGCCCCGCGCGAGATGATCTGGCTGCTCGGCGTCGTCATCTTCCTGCTGATGATGGCAACGGCGTTCATGGGCTACGTGCTGCCCTGGGGCCAGATGTCGTTCTGGGGTGCCAAGGTCATCACCGGCCTGTTCGGCGCGATCCCGGTCGTCGGCGAACCGCTGCAGGTGTGGCTGCTGGGCGGCTATGCGCCCGACAACGCTGCGCTCAACCGCTTCTTCAGCCTGCACTTCCTGCTGCCCTTCGTGATCGCGGGTGTCATCATCCTGCACATCTGGGCGTTGCACATCCCCGGCTCGTCGAACCCGACCGGCGTCGAAGTGAAGAGCGAAAGCGACACCGTTCCGTTCCACCCGTACTACACGGCGAAGGACGGCTTCGGTCTGGGCGTGTTCCTGCTGATCTACTGCGCTGTGCTGTTCTTCGCACCGAACGCGCTGGGTCACCCGGACAACTACATCCCGGCAAACCCGCTTTCGACGCCTGCGCACATCGTTCCGGAATGGTACTTCTGGCCGTTCTACGCGATCCTGCGCGCCTTCACCTATGACTTCTTCTTCATTCCGGCGAAGCTCATGGGCGTGCTGGCGATGTTCGGCGCGATCCTGGTGTGGTTCTTCCTGCCCTGGCTGGATACCTCGCCGGTGCGTTCGGGCCACTACCGTCCGCTGTTCCGCAAGTTCTTCTGGTTCGGCCTGATCCCGACCATGGCCGTGCTGTTCTACTGCGGTGGCGCTCCGGCCGAAGAGCCCTACGTGATGCTCAGCCAGCTGGCATCGCTGTACTACTTCGCGCACTTCCTCATCATCCTGCCGATCGTCTCGTCGATCGAGAAGCCGGAACCGCTTCCGTTCTCGATCACCGAAGCCGTGCTCGGCAAGGATGAGAGCGCAGTGCTCAACGCCAACCCCGCGGCCGCCTGAGCCGGTACGAAGCGCAAGAGAAAGAGAACCCCATGGTCCGTCTTTTTGGCCCCCTAGTCGGCCTCTTCTTCGCCGTCGCACTGCTCTGGTCGTTCGGCAATGGCGCCTACTCGGCGATCTCGGAACCCGCTGCCCCCACGGCAGAGCACGAGTTCCACCTGCACCCCAAGGACGTGAAGTTCGCGTCCGACGGTGCCTTCGGCAAGTTCGACAAGCAGCAGCTGCAGCGCGGCTTCCAGGTCTACAAGGAAGTCTGCGCCACCTGTCACTCGCTCAAGCACGTCGCCTTCCGTGACCTCGCCGCCCTCGGCTACTCGGAAGCCGAAGTGAAGGCGATCGCCAAGGAGTGGGGCACCAAGCAGCCCACCTTCGACGCGAAGACCGGTGAGCGCGCAGAGCGTGACAACATCCCGTCGGACTACTTCCCGACCGTGTACTACGCCGGCCAGGGCAGCCCGCCGGATCTGTCGCTGATCACCAAGGCCCGTCACAACGGTGGCGCCTACGTCGCCTCGCTGCTGACCGGTTATCAGGAACAGCCTGCCGAGCTGCTCAAGAAGTTCCCGGATGCCAAGACTCCGGATGGACTGTACTACAACCCGTACTTTGCCAACCTGAACCTCTCGATGCCAGCGCCGCTGACCGGCGAGGGTCAGGTGACCTATTCGGATGGCACCAAGGCAACCGTCGACCAGATGGCTCAGGACGTCTCGGCCTTCCTGATCTGGTCCGCCGAACCCAAGCTGGACAAGCGCAAGCAGACCGGCTGGGCCGTCCTTGGCTTCCTGCTGGTCGCCACGGTTCTGGCATACCTTGCCAAGAAGAACGTCTGGGCCGACAAGAAGGGCGAATAAGCCTTTTAAGGCCTAACAGGCGAAACGAACGAGGCCACCGGAAACGGTGGCCTTTTTCGTGTGTCAGTCGGGCGTGCCATCGATCCTCAGCTCGCTCGCCCGCCGGAACAGTTCCAGCACCAGCGGATCGCTCTCGGTGTTGCGGATGGCCACTTCGAAGCGGATCTTGCGGGCGGGAGGCGGCAGAACCTCGGCCAGTATGCCCGCCTCCAGCAGTGGCCGCACCATCGGCTCGGGCAGCACTGCCGCGCCGCCGCCGCCGGTAACGATATCGATCAACGTGCGCACGTTGTTGCAGGTGCCGATCGAGCGCGGCGTGACGCGGTTGGCTTCGAGCGTCTCCATCGTCACGCCGTGCAGCGGCGAGAGATCCGGAATCGACCACACCGGCAAGGCATTGGCAAAGCCGCCCGCCGCTGCCGTCCGCGCGCTCGCTGCCCAGACGAGACCGACTGAACCGATAGGCGTGGTCCGAATGCCCGGGCTCGCAACGGGCCCGGCGAGAAAGGCCAGATCTATTGTCCCGCCAAGCAGTTGCTGGAACATGCGCGCGGTCAGGTCCAGCTCCAGTTCCAGCGTCACCCCAGGCAGGTCTCGCTCGATTGCATGGACGAAGCCCGGCAGGCACGATGCTGCGGCAATCTCGCCTGAACCGATCCGCACGACACCGCTGGCGCCCTCGAAGCCGGACGCCGTCAGCAGCGCCTTTTCGAACCCTGCCCACAGCGGCTCGCACTCCTGCACCAGCCGCCGCCCGCGCGCGGTCAACACCATGTTGCGCCCCTCCCGGCGGAAGATCGCGATGCCCAACTGCTCCTCGATCTCGCGCACGCGGGCGGATATGGCGGGCTGCGTGGTGTTCAGCCTTTCGGCCGCAGCGCGAAAGGTGCCAAGCCGCGCGATCCACAGCAGCGTTTCCAGGTGGTAGATCGCAATCCGTTTCATTGATCAGAGACTGTTATCGATTGTGATAAAAAACAATCGCTCTTTTCAATTTGTATCCTGTGCTAGCACCTCAGGCGAAAAGGAGAGTCTGCCGATGTCGAAGAAGCTCTATGCCGATGCCACTGCTGCGCTCGATGGCCTGTTGCGCGATGGCCTGCTGATTGCTTGCGGCGGTTTCGGTCTTTGCGGCATTCCAGAGCGCTTGCTCGATGCCGTGCGCGATTCGGGCGTCAAGGACCTCACCTTCGCCTCGAACAATGCCGGAATCGACAACGAGGGCATCGGCAAGCTGCTGCGCACGCGGCAGGTCAGGAAGATGATCTCCAGCTATGTCGGCGAGAACAAGGAGTTCGAACGGCAGTACCTCTCGGGCGAACTCGAAGTCGAATTCTGCCCCCAAGGCACTCTGGCAGAGCGCATGCGCGCTGGCGGCGCCGGCATTCCCGGCTTCTACACCAAGACCGGCGTCGGCACGCTCGTTGCCGAGGGCAAGGAAACCAAGATTTTTGACGGACAGGAATATGTCCTCGAACGCGGCATTTTCGCCGACATCGCGCTGGTCAAGGCGTGGAAGGCAGACGAGACTGGCAACGTCGTGTTCCGCAAGACTGCACGCAACTTCAACGTGCCCGCTGCCACCTGCGGCAAGGTCTGCGTGGTCGAGGTCGAGGAAGTCGTGCCCGCAGGCTCGCTTGACCCGGACAGCATTCACCTTCCCGGCGTCTATGTGCAGCGCATGATCGTCGGCGCGCCTTACGACAAGAAGATCGAGTTCCGCACCGTGCGCGAGCGGGAGGCCGCGTGATCCGTCGCGCGCTGCCCCTGCTGGCGGCGCTGGCGGCAACGCAGCTTTCGGGCTGCGTCGCTGCCGCCATCGCGCCGCTGGCAGCAACCGGTGCGCTGGGGGCCAAGGCTGCCAAGGGAAAGGGCGGCGGCGAAGCCTCTGCCACGACGCCACGCCCCGAAGTCTCGATTGGCCAAGGGGTTTCCGCTGTTCCGCCGCTGCTGGCTCCGGCCGTTGCCGAGGCCGAGCCTGCCCCACCAATTCCGGTTCAGCCCCCTGCTGCTCAGCCCGCAGGGATGGCAGGCGCTCTGGCCGACAGCGCAGATCCCTATGCGGCGATGGCCGCCTATGTGCTGGCACAGGCGGAGGCCGGCAGGACTGGCAAGGTCCGCAAATCGGCGTTGCTCGACCAGCGCAGTCTGGTCGAGGTTCCCCGGATGCGAGCCTGCGCCGACCAGCGCAGCGCCGTGCTGATCGATCTCGATCCCGGCACGGGCACCTTCGATCTGGACGATCCGCCTGCGCCGGAACCAGGGCTTGCCAATCATCTCCGGCGCATTCGCGGCACCGGTACGGCAGTGGTCTGGGTCGCCTCATTGCCGCAGACGCAGTCCAAGCGGCTTGGCACGACGCTCAAGGCGACCGGGTTGGACCCGCTCGGCATCGACAAGGTGATGCTCCTCTCAGGAGCCGAAACGCGCAAGCAGCAACTGCTTGACCGAGCCGACGCGGAGTGGTGCGTCCTGGCCATCGTGGGTGATCGCAAGGCCGATTTCGACGAGGTTTTCGATTATCTGCGCAATCCCGACGGTCCGGTCGGCATCGCGCTCGAACAATTCATCGGCGCAGGCTGGTTCCTGGCGCCGCCCCCCATCAAGTGATCCGACACGAAAGAGCTTAGACCGATGACCACGCATGACGGGCTGAAGACCGGCTGGACCCGCGACGAGATGGCAGCGCGCGCAGCGCGCGAACTGCAGGACGGATTCTACGTGAACCTCGGCATCGGCATCCCGACGCTGGTGGCCAACCACGTGCCAGCCGGCATGACCGTGACCTTGCAGTCCGAAAACGGCATGCTCGGCATCGGCCCCTTCCCCTACGCGGGGGAAGAGGACGCCGACCTGATCAACGCCGGCAAGCAGACCATCAGCGAGCTGCCGCACTCGGCCTATTTCGACAGTGCGCAGTCCTTCGCGATGATCCGCGGCGGCAAGATCGACCTGACCGTGCTGGGTGCGATGGAAGTGGCCGAAAATGGCGACATCGCCAACTGGATGATCCCGGGCAAGATGATCAAGGGCATGGGCGGCGCGATGGATCTCGTCGCAGGCGTCAAGAAGATCATCGTGGTCATGGAACACTGCGCCAAGAACGGCGACCCCAAGTTCATCCCCGCCTGCACCCTGCCACTTACCGGCAAGGGCGTGGTCGACATGATCGTCACCGACCTTGCGGTTTTCCACCGGCCCGACCACAATTCCCCATTCAAGCTGATCGAATGCGCGCCGGGCGTATCGGCCGAGGAGGTCCGCGCCCGCACGACGGCGCATTACGTCGAATGACAAGAGGAGTGTCCCGGTGAGCTATGTCCTGATCACGGCGAACCGGAATTATTCGAGCTGGTCATTGCGACCATGGGTGCTGATGAAGGCGCTCGGCATTGCCTTCACCGATCGGGTCGAGCCTTTCACCAAGCCCTCAAACTACGATGAGTTTCGTGCCTTCTCGCCTACCGGGCAGGTGCCGGTCCTGCTCGATGGCGCGCGGACCGTGTGGGATTCGCTGGGCATCGCGCTCTACCTGGCCGAGCGGCACGACGGCGTCTGGCCCGCCGATGAAGCGGCGCGCGCCTTCGCCATTTGCGCCGTGGCCGAAATGCACGGCGGCTTCTCGGCGCTGCGCAACGACTGCACGATGAATGTCGGGGTGCGGGTCACGCCTCGCCCGATGCGGCCTGCCCTCGTGCGTGACGTGGCGCGGGTGCGCGAGATCTTCGAGGAAGGGCTGGAGCGCTTTGGCGGCCCATGGCTCGCCGGCTCCGCCTTCACCGCGCTGGATGCCTTCTTCGCCCCCGTCGCCTTTCGCATCCGCACCTATGGCCTCGATGTCGGGCAAGGACAGGCCTGGGTCGATCACATGCTCGACCACCCGGCAATGCGGCAGTGGGAAGCGGAGGCACTGGACGAAGCGTGGCGCGAGGAAGGCCACGAGGCCGAGCTGGCCGAATGTGGCGAGATCATCGCGGACTATCGCAGGGCCTGACAGGCCACAGCTACCTTCCCACGAGTCAATTGCGCAAAAAGAAAGGCCGGTCCGAAGACCAGCCTTGGAAAGTTTGGGAGAGGATGCCTGAAAGGCCTCTCCTATGTGCGATTCCGAGCCCGATTCTGCAAGTGCGAAGGACGGATTTGCAGTTGCATGGCATGCAACTCAGTCGGCGACAATCCATCTCACCGTGTTGACGTGATAGCTGGGCACAGCGGTGCCCGACCGGTCCCTCGCAGGCTCGAAGCGGGCGCGCTTCATCAGCAGCTCGCACGTGAGCTCCTTGAACTCGGGCGATTGGGTGGCGACCTGAATCCGGCAGAGCGTCGGCGTCCCGCTTGCGTCGATCATCAGCCTGAAGCTGACGAGGGCCTGCTCGTTCTTGCGCAGCGCCTTCTTCGGATAGTCGGACGACTTCAGCCATTTGCTTGGAGACGTCAGAGGAGCAGGAAGGCTGGCGAGATTCTGTTGCTGGACCGGATCAAGCCCCCACAGCTTGACGAGATCCGCGGTGCAGGTCCTCATTCCAGCCAGTGCCGAAGTCATCGTTCCCAGTCTGAAGGTCAGGTCCTCCGACTTTCTCCTGATCCGCAACTCGCGAATTTTCGCAACTTCGGCTGCAGTCGCAGGCGGATGGGCCCCTTCAGAATCGCGGTTGAGCAAGTCGAGCGGCCCGAGCACCACGACCGGCTCGCCCGCCGTATTCGTGCCTCGCATCAGACCCACCTGCTTCTGCAGAGCCAGCTCCGGGCCGAAACCCATGTCGGCATCGCTGCCGGTCTTTCCCAGCCGCTCCGTGCCCTTCCCTGCCAAGGTTATGTGGTAGACGTCGCCCGGCGCGAACTGGTCGAGCATGACCATGATCTTGTCGCCCTCGGCACCGAACTCCCGGCCGAGGCGGCAGCTGTCATCGGCATAGTGCACGATCCATGCAGTGCGAGAGGACAGCATTTCGGGCGTGGAGGCGAGCAGCGGCCGCGGGATCGCTGCCATCGCGAAGATGGCGGCATACGTGCCCAGCGTCCGGGAAGTCTTGTTCATGTACATTAGCTTAGTCACGAACAAGAGAAACAGAAAGCCCCGCTCTCGCAAGTGGGGCTA
>NZ_JBXAFX010000019.1:0-71068 GCF_058793515.1 Novosphingobium sp. GW835-FHT14H07 | reverse complement strand
CATTCACTCCTTCTCTTCGCAAAGAGGCGTGAATCACAACATGCTGGTATTGCTCAACAACTTTCGGTTCGGGCTCTTACGGAATTGCAGACTGGATGACGATAAATGCGGTCGCCTCGTGGCGCGCGCTGGATCAGGACCAATGGGACCAGAGCGCTGGTCTGTTCGACGCTTTCGTGCCCGGTGGCGAAGGCGGGCGGCTCAGTTTCGCCAGTGTCGTCCAGCACCAGTTCAACGGAGAAGTCAGCGCGGGCGGCCAGACAGGCAATCTGCGTTACCTGTTCGGTCTGTTCGACTTCGCGGAATCGGCTCGCGACAGGGCCATCGTCGCCAATACTGTCGTTTTTGACCAGAGCGGCACGTCCTATTCCCAGATTCCCGGCATCGACCTCAAAACCGCGCCGCCCACCCGCTCAAGCCGGGTCCACACCCGTTCGCGTGCCTTGTTCGGTCGGCTGGCCTGGGCACCGGCAATCTGGGACGGGCGCTTCACCATAGATGCCGGACTGCGCTACACCGAAGAGACGAAGCGCGGGCGGCAGCTCATCGCCAACGGCATTCCTGCGGATGGGGGCGCAGATGGACGCAATACCGCGCTTCCGCAGATCTACGCAGCGCGGCGGCTGGCCCCGGCAGCGTCGCTTGCGTTCGATATCGATGACGGCAACCGCGTTTACCTGAAATGGAGCCGCGCGTTCCGGGCGGGCGGCGCCAACACCCGCTCTCCCACCTTCCGGACTTATGGTGCGGAACAGATTTCGACATGGGAACTGGGGTACAAGTCCAGCCTGTTTGACCGGACTCTCAGCCTGAACCTCGCCGCCTTCGCAAGCACCTTGCAGAATCCGCAGATCGATGTCGGCAATTTTGCCAACATATCACGATCGGAAACTGTCAACGGCACGCGGGCCATCGGCATTCATGGCTTCGAGGCCGATGCCAGACTGCTGGCGTTGCCGGGCTTCGTCATCGACGGTAACCTTGCCTATACGAAGGTGCGCGGCGGCGTGCAGGATGTGTTCGTGGATGATGTCAACAGCCGCATCCCGATCTCGATTTCCTATGCCCCGCAGTTCGCGGCCAATCTGTCGGTCACCCGTGATTTTCGGATCGGGCGCACGCTGAAAGCGCAAGCGCAACTCTATGGGAGCATCCGGGGGCGGGAGCGCACCGGTATAACGAGCGACCTGGCGTCCCGCGCAACCGATGTCGGCGCGCGACTGGACATCGAAGGTCTGGCTTGGCGTGGTGCCGATCTGAAACTCGGCTTCTGGATCAAGAACCTTCTGAACGAACGTCATGAAATCTGGACCTATCATAACCAGTGGCCGACCGCATACGACCTGCGGATATTCAACGATCCCCGAAACATCGGCATGACCTTGAGCGTCAGGATGTAGTTTGCGGTGGTCGGTAAGGCACAGCCGCCTCGACTATAATGGAGTGTCCATGGGGTTCCGGCTGATCAGAGGTTGCGAGCCGGATATGATCTTCGAACATTTCCGCAAGCGGACCGTCGATGAGGGACCGTTTCCGGATATGGCGGCCCGGTACAACTGCAAGCTGCTCCCCAGTTCGACCATAAGGGAAAAGTCGAGCCTTCAGACCGCCAGCGTCAGTTTCTCCCGCAATATCCGGGGCTATGGCGACAATTATTATCTCGTCGTGCGCTGCGCCGGCGGCTGGGCCGGCGATGAAGGGCGGCAATCCTTCGCGGTGACGGTCGAGATTGCGCACGAAGCGGAATTGCCGCTCTACGAGCGCCTGCGCCAGCGCATCCGTGTCAGAGCCTGATCGGTTTTTCGCAAGCGGGGCAGCCCGCGCGTCGGCTAAATTGCCAGAGCATTGACCACGACGCGCAAGCGCTCAACTTCCGCCTCTCCTTTCATGAGGGTTGCCGCAACACGCCGTAGCAGGTCTTCATCTTCGTCTGCGGAACGTGCTTCACTGCTCGCAATTGAGCGCCTTGGACAAGTCCGAAAACGCCCTCCGGTCCAAACGTGGGAAAAGGGCGAGCCGGGCGCGCATTTCAACTTCATCGAGCGATACCCGCGCTTCGCAATGATCGAGCGATCTTGGGGCGGCCGTGTCCATGATGAAAGCAGCCAGGCGACCATCAACTGTCGCGACAACTTTCCAGTAGCCAGAAGGCACGCGATGCCGTTCATCGGCGCGTGGCATGGCCGGAACGACGCGTTCGAAAAGAGGGCCGGTGAGAACATAGACGGCTATGTTCTCATGGCGTGCCAACTCGTTCTCCTGCGCCTCAAGACGCTGCCACGGAGCCTGGTTGAGCGGGGCGCCTTGCGGCGTAATGTTCGACAGGATGTTGGTGTCGGCCGCAAAAGGCGTTCCGGAAAACGCGGCAAGCGGAGCCTGGTGCCCCCGGTCAATACCAAGTGCTGCGGGCGCTCCGTCATAGTCGTCGGGTTCGAGCGTTTCATCAGGCGACAGCCATGGGTCGCTTGCCCATTTGCGCGTCCCCGACGGCCCAATCGTGTCCGGCGTAACCCGATAGGCAACCCAGTCAGCCATCTTGGTGAGGTCGTTCGAGGCGAGCGTGTAAATCTCCCGCACCACGATATCGTCGATGGCCGGCGCGCCGACCGGGCAGCCGTGCAGGCAGTGAAATGTGTGCAGCTCGCCCTCCGGCGCCGCAATGGCTTGCGAGCCGGGAAGTGAGCCGAAAGCCAAGGTCATGACAGTCGTGGCTTTGGTCCAACACTTGCGAAACGTGCCCATGGCGGCCGCCCTTCGGTCGCCGTCACTTGTAAAGGTGACGAAAATTCTCGTGTTCTCGCAGCGCTTCAGGCCGATATGGGCCTTCACCGCCTTGCCGGACGACGCTTTCAAGGCCGAACCTTTCCCCGACGGAGGGGTGTAAGGTGGCAGCGGCGACAGGATCGCGAAGCTGCGCCTTCCAGCTCAGCCCCCGGGTCAGGCGCCTCAGCAGGGCCGGCGTCCGCTGTCTTATCAAGTCTGCCATGCCCGCGATTTCATCGTGCTGGACGCCGCCCGCCGATGGAAAGATCCGAAGTCGGCTGTCCTCGACAAGCAGCGGAGCGGGAACCGACCGAGCTTCATCGATCATCCATTTCAAGGCGACGTCCGACAGGCGCGATTCCGATTCCGGATAGCTGCCGCCAATGTCGGAATGGTTGCCCGCGAACCACAGCTGCACGAACGGCTTGGCCTCGCCCTCGACCTCAGGCCTGGCCTCGACGCCCTTGCCTGGCCCCCAGGGCAGCCGCGGAAAGTCGGCCCGGTTCTCATCGATGGCGATCGCGTGACGCGCATAAGGAACCGCGCCGCCCAGAAGGCGGTCAAAGTATTTGCCGCTCCACTGCGCGATGTGAAACCTGGGGAGCCGGCGTCCCTCCACCGGCGGCCACATCATTTTGAGCGACGTGCGCAGATAGGCCCAAAGCGCGTAGATTCCGATCAACGCGGTCGCCGCGAGGAACGACATCGTCCACGCGAACTCGAACGCCCAATGCAAGAACGCAGCCGCAAGCGCTCCGGCGGCTACGATCAGTGCCACCAGTGCCAGTGCCAGCACAAAGCGAAGCGGTCCCTTCGCGCCGAGTGAGGCGACCGTATCGAACACGCCGATAAAATAGGGTGCGACGTTTGCCTCACCATCGGCATCGGACCCATGCGCCAGGCGAAACCGGCGACCGAGCTCCTCGCGCTCCTCTTCGTATGTGTCCCGATCGTGGCCTGCGCCGTGCTCGGCGACGCGGATGACGGCCCGCTCGGCGATCTCGCGCGTGGCCAGGCGAAACCGCGGCAGCTCGCCGTCGGGCGATTTCGTCGGAACGCCGCACAGCCTGATCACGTTGGCAAGGCTGCGCGCCGTATATGCCCCGCGGCTGAAGCCAAACAGCCAGATGCGATCACCCGGCCGGTAATGATTGATGATGAACTCGTAGCAGTCGGCGATATTGGTCGTGATGCCGCGCCCGGTCACCGAAGACAGCAGCTTGGCGAACCAGCGCCGTACAGATGTCAGGCCCGAAGCTCCGGCATCGGTGCCGAGGCCCGGGTCGTAAAAGGCCACCTGCTGGGAGGGATCTATCGAGCTGTCGGGACCGGGCCGCGTGGCGCGATACATCTTGAAGATGTTGCTCATCCGCTGTTCCGGCCGAACTCCGCCGTCCTGGCCGGTGCCATCGGAATAGATCACAATATTCTTCGGCACCGGCACATTCCTTCCTTTGCTTCTGCGTGGGGTTCCAAGTGGGGCATCATGGCGATCCCGGCCGACCGATCGTCAGCGCATAAACAAAGCCGCTGTCCCGCTGCTGGTCGTAGATTCGAAGTTCGGGATCGGCCTTGGGCATCCACACTCTGCCGGTCTCAACGGCCAGCGACGCCGGCAAGGCCGGAAAAAGATGGATGGCTACACCTTCGCCGTGCCGGGCTTTGATCGCGTCGAACATGCGGCGAAGCGCCGTGCGAAAGGCCGCCTGATCCTCGGGGCGGCGAACGATGTCATTATGCGGCGCTTCGGCGCACAGGCTCCAGATCGCAGCATCGCTGCCGACGATACGCTCGATCCGATCATCGGTGATCGTCGCGCTGACCCCCAGCTTGAGCGCCACCACGCCGCTTTTCCGGGATGGCGGTTCGGCCGTCTGATAGCGCAAGGGTGCGCTGTCACGCTGCCAGGTCCAGGTTGAAGGCTCGCGGTGCCGCTGATGAACCACCACCGGCACGATGTCGCAGAGCAGCCGGCCAAGTTCGATGAGCAAAGGCTGCGGCGCCAAGGCGAACACGCTGAGATGCCGAATGTCCTGGCGCTCGATCCTGCCGCCGACTTTCGCTGCGAAATTGCGCTGGAGGTTCGCCTGCTGCATGGCCCAGAACGCCGGATCGCTGTCGGCGAAGGCATGGCCAGTCATTTCCAGGTCGATCGTCTGCGCGCTAGCCGGATGGTGATCGGGCGGCATGGCGGCGAATATTGCGCGGGTCGAAACCAGCGCCTCATTCGCGCCGATGCTGGCGCCGAACCGCACCACGTGCGATGCCCGATCCTTATCGATCCCGGCGAGCAGCGCGACGCGCGCCTCATGCTCAGCCTTCATCTCGACGAGCAGGGCCTCGGGATGATCGGCCATACCGTCGACATCGATCAGCTTGTGATGGACGGCGCACATCAGCATCAGATTGTCGAGGCTCTTGGCAAGTAGCGGTGACCTGACGGAATCGCCGCGCGGGCCATCGGCGCTGTCCGCGACGATGTGCGCGATGAAACCGAAGAGCGCGTTCTCATTGCCGGAGATGAGATCGCCAACGAGGTCGCGATTGCATCCCCGGTATTGGCAGCGTCCGGCCGACCGCGCCCAGAGTGCGGATTGAACCTTCTGCGGGACCTTGGTCTTAGCCACGGGCCGCATCCACATGGCGGCCGCTCGCGGTCCATTCGCCGGTCGCGCGCCAGCCCTCGTAGGCGGCCAGCCATTCGATGGTCCAGGGCATCGTGGTCTCGGCAAGTAGGTCGGCGGGCGACCAATCGCCTGCCTCGGGATCGAGGAGACACAGCGTCACTTCGCCGTCAGGTCCGTAATAGACGTGCGGCAGCCGCCCTTCGCGGTCTCCGGGGCGCGGTCGAAGCCGCGGATTCAGGACCGAGACGCGCGGCTGCAAGCGACGCGGGTCCAGATTTTCGATCAGCAGCGGCGCGCGGTAGAAGATGCCGACGCGGTACGTCTGCAGAAGCGGGCGAACTGAGCCTTCCCAAGCCGCCGCATCGCCATCGCGCGCGACCATGACGAACGCGGGCCAGACCGCCCGCATCGCTTCAATTTGCGCGTCGATGCCGTGGATCATGTTCAGCGACGCTCACCCATGTTCGTGTGCGCCCTGGCGGCAACCGGCACGAGGGCGCTTGCGCCGGTTATGATCGCGGGAGCCGCCGGCGTGAACAGTCCGCCCGTGCGCGTATAGCCATGCTGACGTGCCTGCACCTGCTGGCCGAGGCGCTTGTTGAAAAGATCGATCGAGCGCGTGACCACGCGCTGGCCGAACTGACCCCGCAACCAATCCTGCAGGTCCTCGAGCTGCACGCCGCGCTCTCGCGCGGCCTGGAGGCCGTCAGCAAGGCCATGGAGAGCCTGGGCATAGTGCTGCTGCTGGGACTGGCTCTCGGGCCAGCGATCGGTGAACCGCTCCTCGACGAATTCGGGATTGGCAACATCGAGCAGCCTGTTCTGGCGCGCCGCCTGATCGATCGCCCGCGCCGTCCAGCGCGCCTGGCGCATCACCATATCGGCCAGCCCCATGCCGGGCACTGCGGCATGTCCGGCATGACAGGACAACACGACCGAGGGCGGCATCCGGCCTGCCTCATCGGCATAGAGAATGTTGCGGTGGCGCTTGATGAGCTGAAGCGCGACGGTGGTCACGCTCTTGATCAGCAGCGGCGTCTGATCCGGCACCTCCTCAACCTCGGCGGCATCGAAGGCGTAGCCGTGCTTGGTATAGAGCTCACGGTTGAGCGCCAGCGCGAAGCGCTCTTCGACCGGCGCCCGATCATTGTACCAAGCGCAGAAGCCGTAGGCGTTCATCGGCACATAGCGGTGCTCTTGCGGCCTGCCCCGCTTGGCGTGCGCGATCACGCCTTCCTTTTCCTTGACGGCGCGCCGCCGCGCCGGCGTCACGTCAAGATGCATGCCATCAGCGTAGTAGAGCGTGATGCAGCGGGTTTTGCGCTCGATTCGAGAGACCGGATAATCCTTCAGCGCGGCTTCCAGAAGGTCGAGCAGGTCCTCCGGCCCCTCGCTACCACCCATAATCTCGACCACCGCGTCGAGGTCGTATTCGTCATCGGTGCCGCGCGTCGAAATCGTGGCGTCGATCGCCATCGAACCCTGCGGATAGAAGCTCGACACCCGCCCTGCGAGCGGGCTGCCGGGGCGATCGATGTACCGGCAGACCGCCGCGTAGCGATCGACCGCGATGGCATGGAGGCCGGGCGGCAGCTGCAGATTGACTGCGATCTCAGCGAGGATCGCATCCAACGGGTCACCGAACGGATCGAACGGCCTGCCGTCGCCGCGGAACATATTTGAGGCCATCGCGAAACTCCGGTTTACAAACTTGCGTTATACTGCGACCACGAACACACATCTGGGGCTGCCCCGGTGGTGTTTCAAGGGGTGTCGGTTTACAAAATAGTCACTACATGGACTTTTTGTAAACCGGAGAAACGAAAGGTGGCCAGGCCATGATCGGCACGCGACTGAAGCTCGCCCGCGCATCCGCTGGATTGTCGCTGCGAGACCTCGCCGAGCGCATGGGCAACGTCGTCAGCGCGCAGGCGATCGGAAAGTACGAACGGAACGAGGATATGCCGGGCTCGCGCGCGCTGATGGCGCTCGCGAGCGCGCTCAGCGTCAGCGAGTCCTATCTGCTCAGCGACGAGGAGCTGACGCTGGAAGGCGTCGATTTCCGCAAGAAGCGCACCGCCAAGGAAGAGGCGACGATCGAGGCGCAGACGCTGCAACTGCTGGAGCGTTATCTCGCGATCGAGGATCTTCTCGGCCTCAAAAGCGTCGAATGGGAGCAGCCTCGCAGCGCGCCATACCCCTTGCACGATATACGTGATGCCGAAGACGCAGCCCGCTCAGTTCGCGAGGAATGGGGCTTGGGTCACGACCCAGTGCCCAAGCTCGCGGAATTGCTCGAAGAACGCGGTATCAAGGTGCTCTCGCTTGCTCTCGACGACATCGACGGCCTCGCCGCGCGCGTCATGCGCAAGGAGCGCGACGCCGCCCGCGTGATCGTCGTGCGGAGAAACATTTGGGCAGAGCGCAAACGCTTCACCCTCGCGCACGAGCTCGGCCATATGGTGATGACGCCTACGGCAGAGGTTGACGAGGAACGCGCAGCGCACCGCTTTGCCGGCGCTTTTCTGATGCCGGCCGACGTCGTGCGCGCTGAAATCGGCGCACAGCGCTCGGCCATCAGCATTGGCGAACTCGTAGCCATCAAGGAGCGCTTCGGCGTCAGCGTCCAGGCGATCGCCTATCGCTGCCTCGATCTCGGCATCATCGAGAAAAAGGCCTTTTCGGCGTTGTTCAAGGAGTTTACGAAACGGGGCTGGCGCAAGGAGCCATTCGCCGAACCGGCTTGCATTGCACCCGAATATGAGGAGCCCAAGCGGTTCGAACGGCTGTGCTATCGTGCGCTCGCGGAAGGCGTGATCGGCGAAAGCCGCGCGGCCGAAATGCTCGGGATCACCTTGCAGGCGCTTGACCAGCGTTTGGCCGAGGCAGTTTGAACGGGTGCCGTTCCTCGTCTCGGACACTTCGGTCATCATCGACCTTGATCGCGGCGACCTGCTCGAAGCCGCGTTCGAGCTCGATGACAGCCTGGTAGTCCCGGACCTTCTTTTCGAACGCGAGCTTGATGCCGACTTCGGCGAGCGGCTTCGCTCGCTGGGTATCGTGATCGAATCTCTCGATGGTAGTGAAGTCCGCCGCGCAACCCAGCTGCGCCGCGGTGAGCCACGCCTCTCTGTGGCCGATACCTTCGCCTTTGCCCTGGCGCAGGGGCGTCAATGGACACTTCTGACCGGCGACGGTGTGCTGCGGTCCGTCGCAGAAGCTGAGGGCGTCGCTGTGCACGGTGTGCTGTGGGTTTTCGATCGCATCGAGGCGAACCGCATTTGCGATGCCGCCACATTGCATGGCTGCCTGTCGAAAACGGCGGCCCACCCGCGCTGCCGATTGCCGCGGCGCGAAATCGAGCTGCGTCTGAAACGCTATTCTGGCCGATAGGTTCGATCAGTTCGACCCCGAGATCGTTGGGCAAAGCTGGACGCCTCCCGCGGGACCACTGCTCTATCGCCGCTGCGCTCCAACCGAACCCCTGGCGGGTTTCGGCCCATGCGGGTCACGGTCTCAGGCAGGTGGGTGGCGTATCTGTGCAGCGGGAAGGAATATTGCTTCCTCCTGCGGACTGCTGCGAAGGAGCGATCCTTCGGACTGGAAGCCGAAGATCAATTGCCGCATCCTCGCCCAGAGGATCGTACAGCGCCGAACAATGCAATGAGCGGTGAGCTATTCTTGGCATTGCGTGATGAACGTCCGCTTCGCCGTCCCTAGAACTCAACCCCGCCTGACCGCGTCCGGTCAAGCTTTAGCAGCTACGCTTTGCCGGCTTGACGACGTCAGAATGTCGACTTCTGACGGAACCTGGCATTCGTCACCTCTTTGGCGAATGGCAGAAGAAGCTCGAAGCGAATCTCAGCCGCGGCTAGATGTGGGCAATTGGAAGTCCCGCCGGACGCATACCATCACGGTGCGGCGCGCCTTATGTCGACCGCGGCTATCGCCGCCACAAGCATCGGCCCGAGGCCGACGCCTACGTCAGCCACAGTCCACCCGCCGACTAAATTGCCAGTGCATTGACCACGATGCGCAGGCGCTCAGCTTCCGCCCCTCCTTTCATGAGAGTTGCCGCAACACGCCGTAGCAGGTCTTCATCTTCGTCTGCGGAAGGAGCATCCACTTCGGCATCGCTCATGCCCGCAAGGGCGGCCGCGATTTTCTCCGCGACCCGGTCGGCCGCTCGCCGTGCCGGATTATGCTGAACATGGGCGTAAATGGCCGTCGAGCGGGGATTGGAATGACCCAGAATCGCTCCGGTAAAGGCCATCGCTTCACCCGAAGAAATAGCCGTCGAGCCCATTGTGTGTCGCAGTGTGTGGGGGGTGACGTCAGCCAAATCCGCTTTGTTTACAGCCTTCTTCCAAGGCGTCTTATACCCCCTGAAATAGCCGTCGCCATCCTCGGCAGGGAAAACGAAATCGGAATCCTCACAGCGTTCGACGGTGTTGAGCACCGCGACCGCGGCCGCACCGATCGGACGAACATTTCTTCCTGTCTTGCTATCCTCGAACCGAAGGCTGCCATGCTCGAAATCGACTTCCTTCCATCTGAGACTGGCAATTTCCTCGCGCCGGCATCCGGTCAGCATCCACAAGCGCATGATATCAAGAGCCTTTCGATTGACCCCTTCATTCTCGAGCTTGCGCAACGCATCACCGAAGCGCTTGACCTCTGCCAGAGTGAGATAGCGATCCTTATGATTGTCCGTCTTGCGGACAGACGCGGTATCGCAGGGATTGCGATCAACCATCTCGCGCCGACGGGCGAAGCTGAACACGGCCGACAGATCGCGGAAGACCTTGCGGGCCGCGCCGCTCCCTCCTTTCACAATGATACGCTTGCGGGGACCAATCATTTCGTTCTTCGCAGTCTTCCCGTTCTCCACGTCGCGAAAGAAGCGCTCAATCTCGGTCGCACCGATTTCCGTTATACGATGCCTGCCGAGCAAGGGCAGCACATGATGGCGCAAGCGCGCGATCGTGTACTGTTTTGTGAGCGGCTTCATCGGCGCACCCTGATGTTTGCCGCGCTGGATGAAGCATCCCTCCTCCTCATAAAGATCGATCAGGTCGCTGATCCGCATTTCCGCCCGCTTGTCGTTCCGAGCCTTTGCCGGATCCTCACCCACAGTCGCCTGAGCAAGAAGCTGCCGTGCCTGGCGGCGGGCCAACTCGACAGTGAGAGGGCCGAAGCGACCGATCGTGATATGCCGTTTAGGCGCCCCTCGACCGCCATTTTCGGCGCGATAGCGAAGCACGAATGTCTTGGTTCCGCCAACGCCTACGCGAAGGCCGAACCCGGCGATCTCGCTGTCCCAGATGTCGTAGCGCCTTTCCTCAGCGTGTGCGGCGTCAATGACTCGCTTGGTCAAAAGCACGGTATTCTGGGCCATAAACTACCTCCTGCGCCCCAATTTGGGCGACCACCGGGCGACCACGTGTGTCGGAAATGGGGGTGTATTTCTCGACAAGGGTAGCGTATCAGAATCCACGATTCAACAATAATAACAATATCTTATAGAAGAATGGCGAAGTCTGTCGCAGGCCGGAAAAGTCGATCTGCAACTTTGCCAAGGTTGGGGTCGAGGGTTCGAATCCCTTCGCCCGCTCCAGTTTCCACTATCACCTCATCGTTGAATTCGGGCTTGGTTCCTCCCTTCGGGGAAACCTTACTGCTCGATTTGCAAGTGCGGTGCCTTGCCCGTGGGGTTGTGGGCCCGGCCTGCGCCGGGGCGACGATCCTTGCTGATCGTTGGTTAGCCGGATGCCGGCTCGCAGGTTCTTGGCTTGCGAAGCGACTTCCCACTTCGTGCGTCATCCCGGCAAAGGCCGGGATCCATTCACTTGGGTTCGCGCATCTCTCATCGGAACCATTGCTGAATTGCGACAGGATGAACGACCTTCGCGATAACTGTGATAGAACTAACCCGTTGGTCTGCAAACATTGAGCGAATTATCCGATTGCCAGCCCGCTATCGCGCGGGGCAACAGGAGGAGAGAAACTCATGCAGATCAGCAGGATTGCACTGGCCGCCGTGCTTGTGGCCGCCTTGCCGCTCGGCAGCGCTGCAATGGCCGAAACCGTTACGCCGACGAGCGAGCCCGCTGCGAAGGAATGGTATCCCAAGACGCTCGACCTGACCGCGCTGCGCCAGAACGAGGCGACCAAAGCCAATCCCTATGGCCCGGACTTCGACTATGCCAAGGAATTTGCCTCGCTCGATCTCGATGCGGTGAAAGCCGATATCCGCAAGGTGCTGACAACGCCGCAGCCGTGGTGGCCGGCCGACTATGGCCACTACGGCCCGTTCTTCATCCGCATGGCCTGGCACAGCGCGGGGACATATCGCACCGGCGACGGGCGCGGTGGTTCGGACGGCGGCGAACTGCGCTTCGAGCCGCTCAATTCCTGGCCGGACAACGTCAACCTCGACAAGGCCCGCCGCCTCGTCTGGCCGATCAAGCAGAAGTACGGGCGCAAACTTTCGTGGGGCGACCTGATGGTCCTGACCGGCAATGTTGCCATGGAGGACATGGGCTTCAAGACCTTGGGCTTTGCCGGTGGCCGCGTCGATGCCTGGCAGCCTGACCTCGTGTTCTGGGGACCCGAGACCAAGCTGCTCGACGACAAGCGCCGGGATGGCAAGGGCAACCTCAAGGGGCCGTTGGGCGCGACGCAGATGGGCCTGATCTACGTGAACCCGGAAGGCCCGAACGGCGTGCCCGATCCTCTTGCGGCTGCGGCCGACATCCGCCGCGCCTTCGGCGCAATGGCGATGACCGATGAAGAAACCGCGGCGCTGATCGCTGGCGGCCACACCTTCGGCAAGGCGCACGGCGCGCACAAGCCCGAGGAATGCGTCGGCAACGATCCGGGGCAGGGCAAGATCGAGCAGCAAGGCCTTGGCTGGGCCAACAAATGCGGCAAGGGCAATGCCGAGGACACGGTGACGAGCGGGCTGGAAGGCGCATGGTCGGCCAACCCGATCGCCTTCACCACGCAGTATCTCGACAATCTTTACGGTTTCGAATGGGTCAAGACCAAGAGCCCGGCCGGGGCGACGCAGTGGATCCCGAAGGACCCGGCGGCGGCAAACCTCGTACCCGACGCGCACCGGCCCGATGTGCGTCACGCACCGATCATGTTCACCACCGACATCGCGATGCGCGAGGACCCCGGTTTCCGCAAGATCACGCAGGGCTGGCAGAAGAACCCGCAAGCCTTCAGCGACGCCTTTGCCCGGGCCTGGTTCAAGCTGACCCACCGCGACATGGGACCGCAAGCGCGCTACCTTGGCAAGGATGCGCCGAAGGTGACGATGACATGGCAGGATCCGCTGCCCAAAGCGAACTACGCCATGGTCGACGCCGCGGACATTGCCGCACTGAAAGGCAGCATCCTGTCATCCGGCCTGACCACGGCCGAGCTGGTGCGCACGGCCTGGGCCTCGGCCTCGACCTTCCGCGCGACCGATATGCGCGGCGGGGCCAACGGTGCTCGCGTGCGGCTTGCCCCGCAGAAGGACTGGGCGGTCAACGATCCGGCAGAGCTGGCGAAGGTGACGGCCAAGCTCGAGGCAATCCGCCTCGGCTTCAACAAGGCGGCCAAGGGTGGCAAGCAGGTGAGCCTGGCTGACCTGATCGTGCTGGGCGGCAATGCCGCGATCGAGCAGGCAGCCAAGGCCGCAGGGCATGACGTGAGCGTGCCGTTCACGCCGGGCCGGGTCGATGCCACGCAAGCGCAGACCGACGTCGAATCGTTCAATTACCTCCAGCCAAAGGCCGATGCCTTCCGCAACTACTACGCGGCGGATTCCTTCTACGGGCCGACCGAAGCGCTGGTCGACAAGGCAGACATGCTGGGGCTGACCGTGCCGGAGACTACCGTGCTGCTGGGCGGAATGCGAGCACTCGGCGCGAATGCCGCTGGATCGAAGGCGGGCGTGTTCACCGACCGTCCCGGCACGCTGAACAATGACTTCTTCGTCAACCTCCTGTCGATGGACACGGTTTGGACGAAAGCGGCCGCACCCGGCCTCTACGAGGGCAAGGACCGTGCAAGCGGTGCCCTGAAGTGGACGGCGACGCCGGTCGACCTCGTGTTCGGTTCGAATTCCGAACTGCGCGCGGTAGCGGAAGTCTATGCCTCGGATGACGCGAAGGACAAGTTCGTGGCCGACTTCGTGGCGGCCTGGACCAAGGTGATGAACGCCGACCGTTTCTGATCGGTCAACCAATGCAGGGCGGCGGCGGAGCGATAGGCTACGCCGCCGTTTCCTGTTCGGGATCGCGCTGCCCCAGCCGCGGCGCGATCAACGCGCAGGCGATGAGCTGGAGTTGATGGAACACCATCACCGGCAGGAGCACGATGCCGACCGAAGCGGCCGGGAACAATACACCGGCCATTGGCACACCCGAGGCCAGGCTCTTCTTCGAGCCGCAGAACAACAGGACAATGGCATCCTCGCGCGGTAGCTTCATCGCCTTGGCGGTCTGCCAGGTTGCAGCAAGGACCAGCGCCAGCATGACGAGGCAGACCAGCGTGAGCACGAGCAGGCTTAAGGGGGCAACGCGCTGCCACAGTCCCTCGACCACGGCGGCGCCGAACGCGGCATAGACGACGAGCAGGATCGAGCCGCGATCGACCTTGCCCACCCATGCCTTGTGGCGGGCGATGAAGCCGCCGATCCACGGACGCAGCAGGTGCCCCGCCACGAACGGGAGGAGCAACTGCAGCACGATCGTTTCGGCAGAGGCCCAGGAGAACCCGCCTGTTGCCCCGCCCATCAACAGCGCAACAAGCGCGGGCGTGACGAAAATCCCGGCGAAGTTCGAGAACGATGCAGCGCAGACCGCAGCCGCCACGTTCCCGCGGGCGATGGCGGTAAAGGCAATCGAGGACTGGACCGTGGAGGGCAGCAGAGCAAGGAAGAGCAAGCCCGCGCCGAATTCGACCGGGAGAAACGGCAGGGCGCGAGCGGCAAGCCCCAGCAGCGGGAACAGCGCGAAAGTCATCGCCAGCACGGCCAGGTGCAGTCTCCAGTTGCGGGCCCCCTCCCAGATCGCTTCACGCGACAGCTTGGCACCGTGGAGAAAGAACAGCAGCACGATCCCCGCATCTGCCGCTCCATCGACCAGCGGCACGAATGTGCCGCGCGCCGGCAGCACGCTGGCGAGGACGACCGTTGCAACAAGAGCGAGCAGGAATGGATCGAGCAGGGAGGCGATGCGCCGGAACATATAAAGGACCTGCTTCAACGAAAGGGGTGCGGACCTCTTGTGCGCTTGCGACAGTGTGTCAAGGCACAGGGTTCTGGCGTTGGAGCTGGGACCTGACACTGGCGCGCGCAACTGGCGACCGTCTCAGCGAATGGCAATGGCGCACCCGACAGGATTCGAACCTGTGGCCTTTGCCTTCGGAGGGCAACGCTCTATCCAGCTGAGCTACGGGTGCAGGGCCGAGACGGCACCTAGCAGCGCGTTGGCGGGCATGCCAGCGATTTTGTGTTCCAGTTGCGTTTAGCAATTTGGGAACGGGTTGCGGGCTAGGCCGGAGCCATGAATGGGGTTTCGACGTCATCAGGTGATTCGCGCGCTGCGCCGCCGCAGGCGGGCCGGGCCGAGTTCGGCCATGCCGCTGGCAATGCCATGTCGATGAAGTGGTCGGCATTGCACGATGCCGCTGCCGTGGTCTGCACTCTCGCGGGTTTGCAGCAGGAAATGCGCAAGCCCGAAGTGCGCAACTTCCCGGCGATCATGCGTGATACCGGTGGATGGCGCTATGACTTGGCGAAGCAGGGCGTTGACGATCTCGCCGCGATCATGGAGCCGGGATTGGCGGCATTGCTTGCGGTTTCGGCGCGCGGGCAAAGCCCCGGCCCGGCCGCGACGGCGCTGTGGCATGAATTCCTGGCATCGCGCGCCGCCTTGCTGGCGCTGGTACCGCCATTGGGCATCAAGCGGCGGGCCTGATCAGCTTCCCCAAGCGGCGCACTGGGGATCAATGCCGACAAGCTGACGGCGCAACGAGGCGCGGGCAAGACGTTCCACTTCGGCCTTGCGGCGTGCAGCAGCCAGCGGAATGGTGGGCGCAGGGCGCAGAATCTCGGCATCATAACCGTCGGCGACGATTACCCCGCAAGCATGCGGCAGGAAATTGTCGGTGTCGAGCACGGCACGGTCAAGATGCGGCGCAAGTCCCCAGTAGAACCGGTCGCAATGATCCAGGTAATCGGTCCACTTGCCATCGCCCAGCAGGTCGGCCCGGGAGACCTTGATCTCCACGATCACGACCTGCCCCTTGGCGTCGATGCCCATGAGATCGGCGCGCCTGCCGGAACGAAGCGGCATTTCGGGCAGGCACCAGATGTCGTTGCGCGCGAACAGGCGGCAGATGCCGCGCGCCACGGCGCGTGCTTCGCGTTCGACGACATCCGGGCTTGCGCCGGAACCAGTGGCAGCTGATTCGATCATGTCGCCAGTTTAGAACAAATGCCGAACACGTAAAGGCTTAGAAGAAGCCCAGTGTCTGAACGAACAACCACACGCCAGTGGCAACGAGCAGCGCGGCGGCAACCATTCGCACGATGTCGAGCGGAACACGCTTGATCAATTCGTTGCCGAAGATCACGGCTGGGACGTTGGCAATCATCATGCCAAGCGTCGTACCGGCAGTGACCGCGATGGCATCGTTGAAGCGTGCGCCCAAAGCAATCGTGGCGATCTGCGTCTTGTCGCCCATCTCGACGATGAAGAATGCCACCAGCGTAGTGAGAAATGCGCCGTAGCGCGAAGGCTTGGGAGCTTCGTCCTCGTCCATCTTGTCCGGCACCAGGGTCCACAGGCCCATGGCGACGAAACCGATGGCAATGGCGAAACGGAACCACTGGCCATCGAGGAAGGCGGCGGCGGTCGCACCGAGCAGGGCAGCGAGGAAGTGGTTGGCAAGCGTTGCGCCAAGGATGCCGAGGACGATCGGCAGCGGCCTTTTGAACCGGGCGGCGAGGATGATCGCGAGCAATTGCGTCTTGTCGCCAATCTCGGCGAGCGCGACAATCGCGGTGGACGTGCTGAAGGCTTCGAGCATCGACAATTCCGGGGCCGGGCGGAGCGATCAGGCCAACGACAGCTTACCCCTCCGCCCGGCCCGGACGATGGGTTCGCTGTCATTGGTCTCGCCCGGTGGACAAAAGTCCTGCCGCCTGCGCCATGGTCTCTCGACCAAGCATGTTGACGCTGAGGGCCGCGCCAGGCCCGAAAACCTGCCAGCGGTGGCTACTCCCCAAATGACGTGGGGTGCCGTTAGCTGCGTATGGCGTGGCATGCAAGTGCAGGCTATGGGCAGTAGCAACGCTATCCGACCACGGGTGCGCCGGGGAAAGTCAGATCGTGAAGCGCATTGCCGTTGCCGTCCTTGCCTGCAGCATTGCGCTGCCCGCGCAGGCCGAGGAAGGCCCGTGGACGTTGTCAGCCTCGGCGCGGCTGCGTGTGGAATCGATCGGCGGGCAGTTCCGCCCCGCCCCTGCCCCCGCAACCGACACGATGGTTTCGCTCAGGACCGAGCTTGCCGCCGGCTATGATGCCGGGCCGGTGCGGTTCAATGCCGAGCTCTGGGACGCGCGGGCTTGGGGACAGAACGCGCGCTCTTCAGCGAACACTGGCGAGGTCAACGCGCTCGAACTGGTGCAGGCGAACATGGCCCTGAAGCTGGCGGGCAAGAGCACGCTGACGCTGGGGCGCTACACCCTCGACCTCGGCAACCGGCGCATGGTGGCGCGTCAGCGATTTCGCAATACGACCAATGCCTTCACGGGCGCACATCTTGAGCTGGACGGGGGCAAGGGACGCAGGCTCGACCTGATGTTCGCCCTGCCCCACCAGCGCCTGCCGGACGACGTTGCGGGCATTCGCGAGGACCGGGTGAAGTGGGACCGCGAGAACTTCGACGTCATGTTCTTTGGCGCGCATGGTACGCTGCCGCAGGTGCTTGGCGGGACCCTTCAGCCCTATGCCTTCGGACTGATCGAGCGCGACGGCGCGGGGCTGGCGACAGCGAACCGGCGGATCGGCACGGTGGGCGCGCGCCACTTCGTGAAGGCAAGCGCCGGGGCTTGGGACCACGACGTCGAAGGCGCGGTCCAGTTCGGCAAGGCACGGCGGACATCGGGGGCGGCGGATGTGACCGATCTCAACGTGTTCGCCTGGTTCGTCCACGCCGATGCCGGCTATACCTTTGCCGGTGGTTGGAAGCCTCGCGTGGTGGCGATGTTCGACGCCGCGAGTGGCGATAAGGGCAGCGCACACAAGTTCACCCGTTTCGACACGCTCTATTCGGCGCGGCGCTTCGAATTCGGGCCAAACGGGCTTTACGGGCCGTTTCGGCGGAGCAACATCGTCTCGCCCTCGCTGCGTCTGGAAGTGACTCCGTCGAAGCGAACCGACGCTTTCGTGGCGTGGCGCACGGCCTGGGCCGAGAACCGGCGCGACCAGTTTGCCGCGACCGGGGTGCGTGATGCCAGCGGAGCCTCAGGCAGCCTCGGCGGGCACCAGATCGAAGGGCGCGTACGGCACTGGATCGTGCCGGGGCTGCTGCAGGTGGATGGCGGAGCGGCAGTGCTGTTCAAGCGGAGCCTGCTGCGCGACGCGCCGAATGCGCCGCCGACCGGGAATACGACCTACGGCTATTTGGATGTCACGCTGACGCTCTGACGCGCAGCGAGGTCGCGCAGGATCGCGTGCTTGTGCGCAGCCGATGCCGTGAACCATGCGGTGATTTCGGCCAGTGTGCGATGGCAACCGCGGCACTGCGTGCTGACCGGATCGATTTCGCAGACACCGGTGCATGGGCTGGGCGGGTGATCGTCGTTCACCGGTCGGACTTTTCCGCCGCCAGCCGCGTCATCAGCAGGGCAGCGCGCTTGGCCTGGGTCCAGATGCTGGCGACATCGACAGTCTCGCCGGGCGCATGGTCGCCGGTGGAATGGGGGCCGAGGCCGACGAGACCGTCGATGTATTCGGCAACGAAGCTGATGTCGCCCGCGCCGCGCTTCATCGGATCGAGCGGCTGCATCTCAGGCAGATCGAGCGTGGCGTTGACCCGATTCAGCTTGGCGAGGAGCGCCTTGTTGCCTGCGGTCGGCGCCATCGGCGGGTAGCCTTCGCTGAACGTGATCTTCGCCGAGGTGACGCCTGGGTAACTGCGCGCCACGATCCACTCCATCTTGCGCATCGCGGCAGCGTTCTGTTCGAGGCTGAGTGTGCGCAGGTCCCCGCGCGCCACGACCTTTCCGGGGATAATATTGGTCTTGCCCTGCGCCGAAACATGAGCGTTGTCATCGGCCACGTCAGCTTCCGCCCCACCTGCGATCAGGCCCACGTTAAGGGTAAGGTAGGGTTCGGGCAGTTCCTCCCGGAAAGCGCTCAAGATCCTCGACGCAGCATAGATGGCGCCATCGCCGGCATTTGCCCCCCAGACACCGCTGGAGTGGCCGGACTTCGCCTCGACCGTCAGCGTCCAGCTTTGCGAGGAGCGGCGGGCGATCGATCCCATGTCCTTGCCATTTTCGCGGCTCAGCCCTTCGAAATCGAGCGCGCCATCGGCAGCCTTGGCTGCGGTGACAAGATCTGCGCGTGCGACTTCGGTGGGGGAGCCTGCCTCTTCCTCGTCACCGGTGAGGAATACCTCGATGTTGGCGTTCTTGAGCGTGCCTGCCGTTTGCATGGCACGAACGGCGGCGAGGATCACGGCGATACCGCCCTTGTCGTCACCCACGCCGGGACCGGTCGCCTTGTCGCCGTTCAGCACATAGGTCTGGAACGGGGAATCTGGCTCGAACACGGTATCGAGGTGGCCGATCAGCAGGAGCTTCTTCCCGCCCTTGCGACCCTTGTGCGTGAGCACGAGATGCCCGGCGCGCCCGATCTGCTCCATCGGAATCCAGCGCGAAGTGAATCCCAGAGCCGTGAACTCGGGCGCAACGATATCGCGCAACCTTCGTACGCCTTCGAGATTGCGGCTGCCCGAGTTCTGGTTGACCATTGTTTCAAGGAACTTGAGGGTGCGCGCCTGTTCGGCATCGACGGTGGCGACCATCCTTGCCTCGGCCCCCGTGGGCGCGGCCTGCGCAGAGCTGCCGACAAGGACGAAGGCAGAAACCAGACCAATCGTGAAACGCATCGACCCACTCCTTTTGCGGGCACGTTGGCGAGCTGGACGAAGCCTTGCAACCGCCTTTTGCCCGAATTTCCTTGCTTTAACGGGAAGTGCTGCCTATGTGCACCGCAGCAAGACCGGTGGCGGGCAACCCGCTGCAGTCCGGATGCTGGCGTGAGATTTCGCTGAAACGGCAGAAATCCGCTCCGGACGAACGGTTGTTGCCCCGCCCGCTTCCCCTTTCACGCATGGGTCGCATGATCGACCCCGCTCGTGCCCTTCAGGCGCGTGCGCCCAGCGAATTCAACTCGCGCGTCGGCCCTGCGCCGATGCGCCCACGAAAGCATATTCATGTCATTCTTCGCCGAACTCGGCCTTGCCGAACCCATTCTCCGCGCCCTTGAAACCAAGGGCTACAACGATCCCACGCCAATCCAGCGCCAGGCCATCCCGGCCCTGCTGCAGGGCCGTGACCTGCTTGGCATCGCGCAGACCGGGACCGGCAAGACCGCCGCGTTCTCGCTGCCTTCGCTGCACCGGCTTGCCGCCAACCCGCAGCCGCGTAAGCCGGCCTCGTGCCGCATGCTGGTGCTCTCGCCGACGCGCGAACTGGCCGCACAGATCGCTGACAACATGAAGGGCTATGCCCGCAATCTCAACATGTCGGTCGACTGCGTGTTCGGCGGCGTGCCGGTGGGCAAGCAGGCCCGCCGTCTTGTGCCGGGCGTCGACATTCTCGTCGCCACACCGGGCCGCCTGCTCGACCTGATCGACCAGCGCGCGCTGACGCTTGGCCGCACCGAAATCTTCGTGCTCGACGAAGCCGACCAGATGATGGACCTCGGCTTCATCCACGCGCTGAAGCGCGTGGCCAACCTGCTGCCCAAGACCCGCCAGAGCCTGTTCTTCTCGGCCACGATGCCCAAGGCCATCGAAGATCTGGGCAAGCAGTTCATCGTCAATCCGGTGCGCGTCGAAGTCGCCCCGAACTCGACCACGGCCGAGCGGGTCGAGCAGTACGTGACCTTCATCAACCAGGCCGAGAAGCAGGCCTTGCTGACGCTGCGCATCCGTGCGCTGCTGGCATCGAAGGAACTGGACCGCGCGCTGGTGTTCACCCGCACCAAGCACGGCGCCGACCGCGTGGTGCGCCACCTTTCGTCCGCCGGGATCGATGCTCGCGCCATCCACGGCAACAAGAGCCAGGCGCAGCGCACTGCCGCGCTCGAGGCTTTCCGTCAGGGTTCGTGCCCGGTGCTGGTCGCCACCGACATCGCCGCGCGTGGCATCGACGTTTCGGGTGTGAGCCACGTGTTCAACTTCGAACTGCCCAATGTGCCCGAACAGTACGTCCACCGCATCGGCCGCACCGCGCGTGCCGGCGCTGATGGCATTGCCATCAGCTTCTGTGCGCCGGACGAGAAGCCCTACCTCAAGGACATCGAGAAGCTGACCCGGGTCAAGATCGACACCATGGGCCTGCCCGAGAATTTCATGGCCGAAGCCGCCAAGCTGCCTGCACCGAGCCGCAAGCCTGCGGAAATGGAGCAGGATGCCCGCCGTGACGCGCGCGATGCACGCGGTAATGGCGGTCGTGGTGCCGGCGGTCAGGGTCGCGGCGGCGAAGGTCGTGGTGGGCAGAACCGCAACAGCCAGGCCCACGGTGGCCGCGCGCAAGGCCGGGACGGGCGCCCGCGCGATGTCTCGCCGCGTCAGGAGCGTCGTGACGGCGGTGCTGCCGATCGTGGTCCGGTGCGCAATCCGGTGCTCGAAGCCACTCTCAACGGTGGCGAGCGCGAGGACGGCAACAAGCCGCGTCGCTTCCGTCCGCGCGGTGCGCCGGGCGTCGGTGCGCACAAGCACAAGGTTCGCCGCGCGAGCTGATCTGCGGAAGGCTCGGCCCTGCCCCAAGGCAGGGCTGTCCTCCGCCTCAAAAGCTTGGCATAGGGACGCGCAATGGACAGCGTTCTAGCCTCGGCGATTGCCATGACCGTGATCGTCGCGGTGCGCTATCTGATCACCAGCGGAATGTTCGCCTGGGCGACGCACAAGGTGCGGCCGGGGCATTATGCTGGCCTTGAAAAGCAGATCCGTTCGGAGATCACCTGGAGCCTCGCCACCGCCGCAATCTACGGCGTGCCGGCCGGCGTGGTCGCGTGGGGCTGGCAGCAGCGCGGATGGACCAGGATCTATGCCGACCCGCTGGCCTATCCGCTGTGGTGG
The DNA here is from genome assembly GCF_058793515.1 of Novosphingobium sp. GW835-FHT14H07. Lineage (NCBI taxonomy): Bacteria > Pseudomonadati > Pseudomonadota > Alphaproteobacteria > Sphingomonadales > Sphingomonadaceae > Novosphingobium > Novosphingobium sp. GW835-FHT14H07. The sequence goes on along the minus strand of NZ_JBXAFX010000019.1, from coordinate 49,298 downwards.
ATGCCGGTCTCGCTGCTGCTTTACCTCTTCATCCATGACACCTGGTTCTACTGGACGCATCGCTGGATGCATCGTCCGCAGGTGTTCCGGCGCATCCATGCCATCCATCATGCCAGCCGCCCGCCCACGGCATGGGCCGCCATGAACTTCCATCCAATCGAGGCGGCAATCGTCTCGCTGCTGATTCCGGCGCTGGTCTTCGTCATCCCGATCCATGTCGGGATGCTCGGGCTGGTGCTGCTGGTGATGACCGTGATGGGCGTGACCAATCACATGGGCTGGGAGATGTTCCCCCGCTGGCTCGTTCATTCTGGCGCAGGGAACTGGCTGATAACGGCGAGCCATCACCATCGTCATCATGAACTCTATCGCTGCAACTACGGTCTCTATTTCCGTTTCTGGGACCGGCTGTGCGGCACAGACAAGGGACTGTCCGCACCATGAAGCGCGCCTTACTCCTTCTGCCATTTCTTCTCGCCGGAAATGCCCCTGCGCCGACAAGCATCACGGTCGACATCAATGGCCTGCGCAATGCCAAGGGCATGATCTGGCTGTGCATGAGCGCAAACCCCAAGCTGTTCCCGGAAGGATGCGACAAGGACCCCAATCGCCGCACCGCGTCGATCCGGGCAGACCAGCCCGGCCCGCTGGTGATCCGCGACGTGATGCCGGGGCGCTATGCCATCGTTCTCCTGCATGACGAGAATGGGAACAAGAAGATGGACAAGACGCTGTTCCTGCCGAAGGAAGGTTTCGGCTTCTCGCGCGATGCGCCGGTCAAGATGTCGGCGCCCAAGTTCGAGGCGGCGGCCTTTGACGTTACCGGCGGCGCACCTGTCCGCATGAAGATGAAGGTCCGATACCTGTAGTGCCAGCCGCTTCTGCCAAGCCTGTCCATGGAAGTCCCCTAGCACCGTTCCGTTACCCCGCATTCCGGGCAATCTGGACGGCCAACCTGTTCTCCAACATCGGCTCGATGATCCAGTCGGTGGGCGCGGCATGGCTGATGACCGAGCTGACCACCAGCCACGTGCTGGTGGCGCTGGTTCAGGCCTCGGCAACGATCCCGATCCTCCTGCTGGGCGTATTCGCGGGCGCCGTTGCCGACAACTACGATCGCCGCCGGGTGATGCTCGCGGCACAAACCGGCATGCTGATCGTGTCCTCGGTGCTGGCCGTGCTCGCCTATACCGGCAATGTCGGGCCATTCTCCTTGCTGGCGCTCACGTTGATGGTGGGTATGGGTACGGCGCTGAACGGCCCCGCATGGCAAGCGTCGGTGCGGCTGCAGGTGGGGCGACAAGACCTGCCGCAAGCAATCTCGCTCAATGCGATCTCGTTCAATCTGGCAAGGAGCGTCGGGCCAGCGCTCGGCGGGATACTCATCTCGCTGTGGGACACGAGCCTTGCCTTTGCGCTCAACGCAATCAGCTATCTCGGCATGATCGTGGTGCTGTCGCGCTGGCGGCCCGAATCGCTGCCGCCGATGCGCGAGCCGATGTTGGCCGCCATCGGCCGGGGCGTGCGGTTCTGCGCGTCGTCCTCGCCGATCCGCAAGGTGCTGCTGCGCGGTCTGGCCATCGGCTTTGGCGCGGCAGGCCTGCAGGCACTGATGCCGAGCGTGGCGCGCGACATGCTCAAGGGCAGCGAGCTTGATTACGGCATGATGCTGGGCGGGTTCGGCATCGGTTCGATCGTGACGGCACTGTTCGTCTCCAAAGTGCGGCAACGGCTTGGCAGCGAGACCGTGGTGACCGGGGCGACGCTGATATTCGCCTGCGCGCAATTGCTGATGGCTTCGGCCACGGGCATCCCGATGGCCGTGCTCGCCGCTTTCGTGGGTGGCATGGGTTGGGCCAGCGCAATGACCAGCCTCAACGTGGCGATGCAGTTGCGCAGTCCGGAAGACATTCTCGGCCGCTGCCTGTCGATCTATCAGGCGGTGACCTTCGGCGGCATGGCGCTGGGCGCGTGGTGCTGGGGCTCGGTGGCCGATCTTGCCAGCTTGCCGACCGCACTTCATGCCGCAGCGGCGTGGCTGGTGCTTTCACTTGCCATGCACTTTTTTGCGCCTATGCCGACGCGCGAGGAGGGGCGGCTGGACGCTGTCCCTGCGCCAAAGCGCTAGAAGTCCGAAGGTTCTTGCCATGATCGACGCCCGCCCCTTGCGCTCGCTTCTCTACATGCCGGCCAGCAATGCCCGGGCGATGGCCAAGGCGCGCAGCCTCGATTGCGATGCAGTGTGCCTCGATCTGGAAGACGCGGTGGCGCCCGAAGCCAAGGCCGAAGCGCGCGCGGCGCTGGTTGCCGAGGTGCAGGCAGGAGGCTTCAGTCATCGCCGACTGATCGCGCGGATCAACGGCCTGTCGACGCCATGGGGGCATGACGATCTCGCTGCGCTGGCACAGGCTCCGGTCGAGGCAGTGCTCGCTCCGAAGGTCGATGACGCTGCCGACGTGCAGGCACTTTCGGCCGGGATGGACGCTGCCGGCTTCGCGCCCGATGTCAAACTGTGGGTAATGGTCGAGACGCCGCGCGCCGTTTTGGCACTGGAGCGGATTGCCGATTGCGCAAGAGTCACGCGGCTTGCAGGCTTCGTGCTGGGGCTCAACGATCTCGCCAAGGATAGCGGCATTGCCCAGTTGCCGGGGCGCATGGCCTTCCTGCCGGTGCTGACCATGGCCGTCCTGGCGGCGCGGGCCAATGGCCTCGTGATCCTCGACGGCGTGTGCAACGCAATCGAGGATACCGCGCGGCTCGAAGCCGAATGCGTGCAGGCGCGCGAGTCGGGATTTGATGGAAAGACGCTGATTCACCCGGCGCAACTTGCCACGTGCAACCGTGTGTTCGCACCGAGCGAAGCCGATATCGCCGAAGCGGAGTCCATCGTCGCGGCCTTTGCCGACCCGGCAAATGTCGGCAAGGGCGCGCTGCGCCTCAACGGGAAAATGGTGGAATTACTGCACCTTGCCCAAGCCGAAAAGGTATTGGCCACCGCCGCCGCCATCGCTGCGCGTTAACCCCGTATAAGCTCCACTGGCGCAACTTAAGCACTTCTTCACGAAGTTGCGCCAGACCAGTCCTCAATCAAGGGGACCAGGTGAGCCTGATGGATACTTTGCGTGGATTTGATCGTGACGCCGCCGAGGCCGAACTCGACCTCTCCGGTTTCGAGGACGACGTTCCGAGCGAGCCGCCGCCGCCGGTGGTGGGGCAGGACGAGCGCCGCATGCAGGTGCGCGCCTACAACTACTGGGCCGGCCTGCTCGGCGAACATTCGTTCCCGCTGGTCACCCCGCTCCTCTCGGGCACTTATCCGGACTTTGCCGACAACCTCGTGCTGCTGCACTTCGACGAGGGGATCGAGGACCCGGCGATTGCCTTTCTCGGCGCCAGGCTGGCCGACGAGTGCGGCACGGAAAGCTCGATCACCCGCCTGAGCCAGGTGCCCGGCCGCTCGCTGCTGTCACGCATCACCGACCACTACATGCAGATCATCGCCAATCAGGCGCCGATCGGCTTCGAGGCCGAGTTCGTGAACCACTTTGGCCGCACGATCCTCTACCGTGGCATCCTGCTGCCGTTCTCGTCGGACGGCACGCGGATCGACTACATCATGGGTGCGATCAACTGGAAGGAACTGGCCGACCAGGCGACGACCGACGAGTTGCTGCTGGAAATCGGGCAAGCGCTCGATTCGGCGCCGATCAAGAGCCAACCGCGCCGTCCGCTGATCGAGCCGACCGATGCCTGGGCCGATGGCCCCACCTCGCTTGATGCCGATATCTTCCCTGAGCCCGCCTTCGGGCTCGACGACGATATCCTGCCACTGCCCGCAGGCGCGCCTGCCGATGAACCGGAAGCCCTGGCCGATTGGCTCGCCTCTGCGCGCGAACTGGCCCTCGTGGCCAATTCGAGCGAAGACCGCACTCGCAGCGCGCTTTATGCCGCGATCGGGCGGGCCTGGGACTTCGCCCTTGCAGCGCAGGCAGAACCGGAAGAGTTTGCCGAACTGCTCGAAGACGCAGGGCTGACCATGCAGGAGCGCGCGCCGATGACGCCGGTGGTCAAGCTGGTGTTCGGCGCCGACTACGACAAGACGCGCCTCACCGAGTACGCCACCGCGCTGACCCATGCGCAGCGCATCGGCCTCGGCCGGGGTGAGCTGGGCGCCTACCTCTCCGAAGCCGCTGGTGGCCTCAAGGGCGTGATCAATGCCGAGCGCCGCCTGCGCCGCGAGGAAGCCGGCAAGGCGCTCGCCAGGCGCGGCCCTGAAGCGCTTGCGCAGTCGCTGCGCGCGCTGCCGGCACGCAAGGTCACCGAGATCGCGCCACCCGAAGGCGAGGAATTCGCGCTGGTGGTGGTGCGTCGCCTCGAGAGCGGCGAGATTGTCGCTCTTGGCGAGGTGCACGATGACGCGGCCCTGTTCGAACGTGCAGCGCGCCATCTGATCGGCTGACAGACTGCACCTGCAGGTGCCTTGCGCAATGGCGGCAGCCTGCTAGCCAGTGCCCCATGGCACGGACGGTGAAGGGCAGGCGGCGCATGGGTTGGATCGGCTGGGCGGCGCTTTGCTTCGTCCTGCTCGGATTGGCCGGCTATGCCGCCTACAGCCATGCCATGCGGAATAATGCTGTTGCCGTGCTGGACGGTGCCGACAAGCTGCTCAACGGTGGCGATGGCGCGATCCAGCTGGTCGCGGCCGAGCGCTATGGCAAGAATCCGGCGCAGAAGCTCGAGATGTTCGTGCCGCAAGGCGCCAAGGGCGCGCTGCCGATCGTGGTGTTCGTGCATGGCGGCAGCTGGGCGAGCGGCGATCCCCACGACTATCGCTTCATTGCGCGGACGCTGTGCGCGCAGGGCTATGCGGTCGTGCTGGCGGGTTACCGGCTCTATCCGCAGGCGAAGTTTCCCGGCATGCTGGAGGACGGCGCGGCGGCGCTGCGCTGGGTGCAGGACAATGCCGCCAGGTATGGTGGCGATCCGGCGCGCATGGCGCTGATGGGGCATTCGGCCGGGGCCTACAACGTGGTCATGCTCACGCTTGATCCGCAGTGGCTGAAGGGCGTGGGGCTGGACACGCAGGCGATCCGCGGGACGGTCTCGCTCGCTGGACCGTTCGATTTCCTGCCCCTCGATTCCCCGGCAACCATCAACAGCTTCGGCGGTGCGCCTGATCTTTCCAGAACCCAGCCGGTCAACTTCGCGCGCAAGGACGCCCCGCCGCTCCTGCTGGTGACGGGCGATGCTGATACCCGGGTCAAGCCGCGCAATTCGCAGGCGCTCGCCCAGCGACTGACCGAAGCAGGCGCGCCGAACCAGCCGGTCCTGCTCGAGGGTGTCTCCCATGAAGGCATCATCATGATGTTCGCGCGCCCGTTCTCGCGCGATACCCGCGCGCTTGACGCAGTGCTGCCGTTCCTCGCCAAGGTCACGGCACCTTCAGTTGCCGTTCAGGCGCCGGGTCGATAGTCCAGGCGTCGTGACGGTCCGAATCCCCGCCCTGCTCCTCTCGCGCCTGCTCGCGCTGGTCGCCGCGCTGTCGCTCTGCATCCAGCCAGCGTCTGCGCAATCGGTGCTGCGCGATGCGGAAACCGAGGCGCTGTTCCGCGATGCCTCTGCCCCGATCTTCAAGGCGGCGGGGTTCAACCCCAAGGCGATCGATCTGGTCCTGCTGAACGACGGGTCCATCAACGCCTTCGTTGCCGGAGGACAGGCGATCTATATCCATTCGGGGCTGATAAGCGCGGCTGACAACGTCAACGAACTGCAGGGCGTGATCGCGCACGAACTGGGCCACATCACCGGCGGCCACATCATCCGGTACAACGAGGGGCTCAAGCCGGCCACCGGCATCACCGTGCTTTCGCTGCTGCTCGGCGGTCTGGCCGCTGCGGCAGGTTCGCCCGACGCGGCGCTGGGCGTGTTCATGGCCGGGCAGCAGGCCGCGCTGGGCAAGTTCCTCGCCTTCAGCCGCGCGCAGGAAAGCTCGGCAGACGCAGCGGGCGCAAAATTCCTTTCCGACGCCGGTATTTCCGGGCGCGGTTCGATCGAGTTCTTCAAGAAGCTGCAGAACCAGGAATTCCGTTACGGCTATAATGCCAGCAAGAATCCGGACGCGGAGTTCTACAGCACGCACCCGATGACGTCCGACCGCCTGACCACGCTCCAGGATGTCTACGAGAAGGACCCGGCGTGGAACACCCCGCCCCCGGCCGAGCTGCAGGCGCGGTTCCAGCGGGTCAAGGCCAAGCTCAACGGCTATCTGGCCGAGCCGCAGGACACGCTGCGCGCCTACCCCGATTACATGACCGACATTCCCGCGCGCTATGCCCGCGCCTATGCCTTCCACAAGGAGGCTTATGTCGACAAGGCTTTGGCGGAGACCAGGGCGCTGATCGCCAGCGATCCGGACAATCCCTATTTTCTCGAGCTGGAAGGACAGATCCTGCTCGAATCCGGTCGCCCCGCGGATGCCGTGGCGCCGCTGCGCAAGGCTACGCAACTGACCGGCAACGAGCCATTGATCGCCACCACCTTTGGCCACGCCCTGATCGCCACCGAGGACAAGGACAATTTCGCCGAAGCCGAAAAGGTGCTGAAGACTTCGGCCTCGCGCGACCGGGACAATCCCTTCACCTGGTACCAGCTCGGCGTGGTCTACGAAGCCAAGGGCGACATTCCCCGCGCGCGCCTTGCCAGTGCCGAACAGCAGCTGATGAACATGCGGCTGGCCGAAGCCGTACGCAGCGCCGAGGCCGCCGAGGCCGCACTGCCCAAGGGCACGCCCGACTGGCTACGCGCGCAGGACATTGCGATGTCGGCGCGGGCAATGATGGAACGCCAGAAGAAATCGCGCTAGGCACCAGACAATGTCAGATACAAAGCCCCGCCGCATAGGCGCCTTCGCCGCCTTCGCCCTGCTCCTTGCCGCAGGCGGGGCAGCTGGAGGATGGTGGTACGCCCACCGCGACGCCGATACTGCGTCAGACGACGACGCAGACCTTGAAGCCTCGCTGGCGAGCGCAGGAATCAATGGCAAGGAACGCGCCGCGATCGAAGGACTGGTGCGGTCTTATATCCTCGAACACCCCGAGGTCCTGCCGGAGGCGATGGAGCGGCTGCAGCAGCGCGAGGCGGCAGCGCAGATCGGTCCGATGCGCGGCGCGCTTGAAACACCCTTCCCCGGTGCGGTCATGGGCAATCCCGACGGCAAGGTCACGCTGGTGGAGTTCACCGACTTTGCCTGCACCTATTGCCGGCAGAGCGTGAAGACCCTGGACGCGCTGATCGCGAAGAACCCCGACTTGCGCGTGGTCGTACGCGAACTGCCGATCATCGCACCCGAAAGCGCGCCCGCCGCGCGCATGGCGCTGGCGGCGGCAGCGCAGGGCAAGTATCCCGCCTATCACAAGGCAATGTTCGAGGGCGCCCGGCCTTCGGATGCCAGCATCACCGCTGCGGCGACCGCGGCGGGGCTCGACCTCGCCTCAGCACGCACCTTTGCAGCCCGGCCCGATGTCGAGGAAGAGCTCAAGCGCAACCTTCAGCTGGCCCGCCAGCTTGGCATCAACGGGACGCCCGCGTGGGTGATCGGCGAACAGCTGGTTCACGGCGCAGTTCCGCAGGAAGACCTGCAGGCTGCCATCGATGCGGCACGCAAGAGCTGAGGCGGAAGTAACAGGGGCGGGCTAGCCTAGCCCGCTCCGAACGGTTACAAACCTTTTCATGGCAGCCTTGCCGTTCAGACCGACGCCGTTCTTCGGCAACAAGAACAGAGCCTTCTGGCGCCTGCAGTTCATGGGCTGGGGCGGCGCGATGCTGCTGCGTGCGATGTCGTCCATCGCCAATGCGCAGCCGTGGTCGTTCCTCGTCATCGTCGTCATCGCCACGATTACCGGCTTCTCGATCTCGCTGATCCTGTCGGTAATCTACCGCGCGCTGATCAACCGGCGGCCGATTGTCACCTGGGGCGTGACTGCCATCGCGATGTCGGTGGCGGTCGGTCTTTACGCCTTCATCGATTCGTGGGTCATCAGCCTCTACCGGCAAGGCGGCGATGCCAGTTTCGCGCAGCTGTTCCTCGGGGTGTTTTACCTCGACCTCACGCTCGTGATCTCGTGGACCGGGCTGTATTACGCGATCAACTTCTTCCTGCAGGTGGAAGAGCAGAACGACCAGCTGATGCGGCTGGAGGCACAGGCAACCTCGGCCCAGCTGGCCATGCTGCGCTACCAGCTCAACCCGCACTTCTTGTTCAACACGCTCAATTCGATTTCCACGCTGGTCCTGCTCAAGCAGACCGAACCGGCAAACGCGATGCTTTCGCGCCTGTCCTCGTTCCTGCGCTACACGCTGGTCAACGAGCCGACCGCGCGGGTGACCGTTGCCCAGGAAATCGAGACATTGAAGCTCTACCTCGATATCGAACGCATGCGCTTCGAGGAGCGCCTGCGCACCGAGTTCCGCATCGATGATGCCGTCCGCAATGGCCTGATGCCTTCGCTGCTGCTGCAACCGCTGGTCGAGAATGCCATCAAGTATGCGGTCAGCCCGATGGAGTACGGCGCGGAAATCACCGTCGAGGCGCAACTCGTCGGCCCGATGCTGCGGGTCACCGTGTCGGACACCGGGCCGGGCTTGCCACCGGGCACCGATCCTTCAAGCGTGTTCGGCGTGAGCAGTGACAGCACCGGGATCGGTCTTGCCAACATCCGCGACCGTCTGGTCCAGGCCTATGGCGAGAACCAGCGCTTTGACGTCTCAAACCGCCCGGAAGGGGGTTTTCAGGTCGTGCTCGAACTGCCGTTCGAAGCAAAGGCAGAGCCCGTACAGGCCATGCCCGTCCGACGCCCGATCGGGGTCGGCATGGGGGTTGGTGCATGATCTCGGGAACCGACTGCCACTTTACCCGTCCTGCCATCAGGCAGACTCCAACGGGGGACCGTTTCGGGGGCGCAACGTGATCCAAGTCTGGACAAGACCCAAGGGAACCGCATGACGATCCGCACGATCCTCGTCGACGACGAGAAACTGGCCATTCAGGGGCTGCAGCTCCGGCTTCAGGCCTTCCCCGATGTCGAAGTGATCGACACCTGTTCGAACGGCCGCGAGGCCATCCGCAAGATCAAGACCGAAAAACCCGACCTCGTCTTCTGCGACATCCAGATGCCCGGCTTTGACGGCTTCTCGGTGGTCAAGGGCGTGATGGAAATCGACCCGCCGCTGTTCGTGTTCGTGACCGCTTATTCCGAGCACGCGATCAAGGCGTTCGAAGCCAATGCCGTCGACTACCTGCTCAAGCCGGTTGAGGAAGACCGTCTTGCCGACGCACTGGACCGCGCGCGCACGCGTCTGTCCGAGAAGCGCGGCCGCGAAGAAGCCGAGAAGCTCAAGACCGTGCTCGCCGAAGTGGCGCCCGATGCCATGCCGGAGATCGAGGACGAGGGCGAGCCCGTTGCCGGCCGCTTCGAGAAGCTCATCAACATCAAGGACCGTGGCAAGATCTTCCGCGTCGATGTCGACACGATCGAGCGCATCGAGGCTGCGGGCGACTACATGTGCATCTACACCGGCGACAATTCGCTGATCCTGCGCGAGACGATGAAGGACTTGGAGCGTCGCCTCGATCCCCGCGTGTTCCAGCGCGTGCACCGCTCCAAGATCGTCAACCTCGATCAGGTGCGCCAGGTCAAGCCGCATACCAACGGCGAATGCTTCCTTGTCTTGGAAAGTGGTGCCGAGGTGAAGGTATCGCGCTCCTACCGCGACGTGGTGGCGCGTTTCGTTCACTGACCAAATTCGCCTCACACTTCCGCTCATGCTGAGCTTGTCGAAGCATGCCCGAGCCGGTAGCTGCGAAGGACGTGCCTGCCTCGCGTCCTTCGACAGGCTCAGGACGAGCGGAGTGCTTTGATGCAAGAATTTCTCATCCCCGGCTTTGATCTCGAAGCCTTCGTCACCGCAACGCTCGCCGAGGATCTTGGCGAAGGCTTGCCTGGCGGCGGGCATGACGTGACCAGCGAAAGCGTGATTCCGGCCGATGCGCGCTTTTCCGGCGTGATGGACAGCCGCGACGCGATAACGGTGTGCGGCTTGCCGATTGCCGCCGCATTCTTCCGCGCGCTCGATCCTGCCATGAAGATCGAAATTCTCGTCGCAGAAGGCGCGCAGGTTTCGCCCGGCTCCGACCTGATGCGGCTCGAAGGCAATGCCCGTGCGATGCTGACGGCAGAGCGCAGTGCGCTCAACACCGTCCAGCACCTTTCGGGCATTGCCACGCTCACCCGCCAGTACGTTGATGCCATGGGCGAGACGAACGCGAAATTGCTCGATACCCGCAAGACCATTCCCGGCCTGCGCCTCCTCGAAAAGTACGCCGTGCGCACCGGTGGCGGCACCAATCATCGCATGGGCCTGTGGGACGCGGCGATGATCAAGGACAACCACGTACTCGTCGCAGGTGGCGTGGCCGAAGCCGTGCGCCGCGCGCTGTCTGCAGGGGTCAAGGACGTGATCTGCGAGGTCGATCATATCGACCAGATCGAACCCGCTCTCGATGCCGGCGCAACCCGCCTGCTGCTCGACAACATGGGACCAGACCGCTTGCGCGAAGCCGTGGCGCTGGTTGCCGGCCGCGTCCCATGCGAGGCTTCGGGCGGGGTGCGGCTTGACACCATCGGCGCGATTGCCGCCTCGGGCGTGGATTACGTATCGGTCGGCCGCCTGACGCAGAGCGCGCCCGCCGCCGACATCGGCCTCGACTTCACGCCAATCGCCTGAACGGAACCCCAGATGCGCCCCGCCACCATCCGCGCCTTTGAAATCAGCGTGATCGCCAGCCAGCTGATCCGTATCGTCAACATCGTTGCCAATGCCGGCGCGATGGCAGCAGCGCTGGAGGTCGGCAGCAATGAGTTGCTGATCGGGCCGTTTGCCAACGCGCTGGTCGCCATCGGTCTTGCGCTCGCAGTTTCTCGCGGCCGGTTTGCGATAGCGCGCTGGTTTCTTGCCGCCGTGATCGCGCTCGACGTGCTGGGCCTGGGCGGAATTCCGGCCGTGGCGACCATGATCGGCGTTCCCTTCGCGATCTTCTCGGTCATCGCCATCCTGCTGATGATTGCCGCAGGCGTACTGATGTTCCTGCCGGCATCGACGGCGTGGCTGAAGCAGGACAAGGCTGGCTGAGACAATGCGATCACGCATCGCGGCGATTGCCTTCGGCCTCACCGCCACTCCTGCCCTCGCGCAAGGCTGGCAATGCCAGGTGCCACCGCAGATCAGCGTACCCGCCCTACCCGAGCCTGACGCGCCGCCGCGCATCGTGCCAACGACCGGCTACACGCTCGCCATAAGCTGGTCGCCCGAGTTCTGCCGCACACGCAAGCTCGATCCCGCCCATGCCACCCAGTGTTCGGGCAGGCAGGGACGCTTCGGCTTCGTGCTCCACGGACTGTGGCCAGATGGCAAGGGCGGCAAGTATCCGCAGTACTGCCCCTCGCGCCTGCGGCCGGATGCGCAGGTCCTGCGCCGCAACTTCTGCACCACGCCCTCGGCCGACCTGATGATGCACGAGTGGGCCAAGCATGGCACCTGCATGGGGATTACCCCTGCGGAGTACTTCGACCAGGGCCGCGCGCTGTTCCAGGGTCTGGAGTTTCCCGACATGGCCCGTCTCTCGCGCACCGAGGGGCTGGACGTGGGCAAGGTCAAGCAGGCGCTGGTCATCGCCAATCCGCGCCTCCGGCCGGAAATGATCCGCCTGCTGCTGGGTCGCGATGGCTGGCTGCGCGAGGTGCACCTGTGCCATTCGCGCAAGCTCAAGCCCATGCGCTGCCCGATCGGCAACAGCGGCCCGGCAGATGCCGAGCCGGTGAAGATCTGGCGCTCTTTCTAGCGCCGCTCGCGGAAGAACCGGCGCAGCATCTCGGCCGCTTCATCCTCGCCCATGCCGGAATAGACTTCGGGCCGGTGCAGGCAGGTGGGCTGTTCGAACACGCGCGCGCCGTGCTCCACCGCGCCGCCCTTGGGATCGCTGGCGGCGTAGTAGACCCGTGCGATGCGGGCGTGGGCAATGGCCCCTGCACACATCGCGCAGGGCTCGAGGCTCACCCACAGGTCACAACCTTCGAGCCGCTCCTGCCCGAGCGCCGCAGCCGCAGCCCGAATCGCCAGCACTTCGGCATGGGCGGTGGGGTCGCAGAGTGTGCGCGGCTGGTTATGGGCCGCAGCGATGACCTTGCCGTCGTTGACGACCACCGCACCGATCGGCACTTCGCCCTCATCGGCAGCAATACGGGCTTCCGCAAAGGCCAGTCGCATCGGTTCAGGCAGGGGCCAGCGGATCATGGTGCGGGGTATAAGGAGCAGATTGCTGCTTTCAAACTCCGAATCCTTGACTTCGCCCGGTGAATCGATAAGAGCCGCGCCTTCCCGATAGGTATTATCGAACACAAGCGAGTTTTAGCCATGTCGCGTATCTGCGAACTGACCGGTAAGGGCCGCCAAGTCGGTCACAACGTAAGCCACGCCAACAACAAGACCAAGCGTCTGTTCCTGCCCAACCTGCAGAACGTCACGCTGATGAGCGAGAAGCTGGAGCGCAGCTTCAAGTTCCGCGTTTCGACGCATGGTCTGCGTTCGGTCGAACACAACGGCGGTCTCGACAACTGGCTGCTCAAGCAGTCGGACACCAAGCTCTCGACGCGCGCCCTCAAGGTGAAGCGCGAGCTGGTCAAGGCGAACGCCGCCTAATCTTTCTGCCCGCAAGGGTTTGAAAATCGAAGGCCCCCTTTCCCTAACCGGATCGGGGGCTTTTGCTGTACCTGCTATCGGGCGGAAAGCGTCGCCGGATCGAACCAGAGCCTCAGCAGCCGTGTCTGCTGGAACGTCGAGGCGTTGGCGTCGGAGACCAGCCAGAGTGACAGCCCGTCCGTGCCAGGCGTCAGCGCCATCCCTTCCCAGTTCTCGCGCATGGCTGGTCCTTCGAGGCGGGCCAGTTCCGTGGTCGGCAGTGGCCGCCGGGGATCGAGGCGCGAGAGATCGGCCAGCACGATTCGCGCCGAGAAGCCGGGTGGTGAAAAGCCCAGCTTGCGCACAAGGATGAGCAGCCTGCCATCCGGCAGCGGCACAGCGTCCACCGGATCAAACGCCGCAGGGACGATGAATCCGAACTTTTGCGCCTTCGACAGTCCCGGACGACCTTTGAACAACAGCCCGAGATGAAGCCCGCCCCGACCGGTGCCGCAGGATTCGCACAGTATGATCCAGCGGCCATTGGGCAGGCGGGCCATCGCCTCGGCCCCGCCATTGCGCGGCCAGTCCCGCGTTTCGTTCACCGGGATGAGATTGGTGGCACCGGTGCCGGGGTCCGTCCGGACCACGCGCCAATCGTCTTCCAGCCCGGTCCAGAGGCTGCCATCGGCAGAATCACGCACGACACTTTCGGTATCGAAGCCAACGCTGGTGTGTCCATCGGGCCAGCGCTGCACCACCATGTTCGGCATCGATGAGGTGAAGGCGCCGGGCGTCAGCGACAAGGGGATCGAAAGCGTGCGGTTGCGGTCGCTGATGGCAAGCAGTCCGCCATCTTGCGGCACCAGCGCCGAATAGCCGCCGAAGCGGTGGTCCGCCCCTTCCAGCAACCAGGCCTGTTGCAGAATGAAGGGGCCAAGCTGCTTCCGCTCCGCCGCGGGGATACCCGGCATGAGGTCAGTGACGACAACCCGTCGGTCGAACGTGAAGGGGTCCTTGCGCTGCGTTGCCCAGACCAGCACGGCCAACGGCAGCAGGACGAGGAAGGTGAAGAGTTTGCGACGCACCGGCATGCCGTGGGCATCGCGCCCAGCACCGTCAATCGCGAAATATGCTCAGGTCCTGCAATCAGGCAGGGCGGAACTTCAGCGCATCGCCGTTGATGCAATAGCGCAGCCCCGTGGGCGCAGGGCCGTCGTCAAAGACATGGCCGAGATGGCCGCCGCATTGCGTACAGTGGACTTCGGTACGGACCATTCCCAGCGAACGGTCGGAACTGGTCGCCACGCCCTTGGGCAAGGGCTTCCAGAAGCTGGGCCAGCCGGTCCCGCTATCGAACTTGGTGGCGGACGAGAACAGCGGATGGCCATCGGCCGCGCAGACGAAGGTGCCCTTGCGATGCTCTTTCAGCAGTGGCGACGTAAAGGGGCGTTCCGTGCCTTCCTCGCGCAGGATGTAGAACTGTTCTGCCGTCAGGACACGGCGCCATTCGGCCTCGCTCTTCATGATCGGGAACGTGCCCTTGGCCGCAGGCTTGGCACTGCAGGCGCTGGCAAAGGGCAGGACCGAGCCTGCGGCGAGGAAAGCCATGAAGCTGCGACGTGAGGTTGACTGGGCGATCATCTGCAAACCTTCCGGTGTCCTGCCGATGGGAGAGAGGGTGTTACCTCGGGGGCGGAGTGCCCACCGGCAGGACTTGGGCCATGCTAGCCTGGTCCTGCCTGCTCCATCGTGACGCAGGTCATAGCACGACGACCTGTATCCGCGATTACCGCTTTTCGAGCACGACCTCGAGCTTGCGGAAGCCGTGGACGAAGTTGGCGCGAACGCGCTCCACTGCGCCAGCCACGCGCACCTGCATCCGCCGCTCGTGCATTTCCTCGAGCAGGATGCGCAGTTGCAATTCCGCCAGACGCGCGCCGACGCAGCGGTGCACGCCATAGCCGAAGGACAGGTGCCGCCGCGCATTGTCGCGATCGACGATCAGCTTGTCGGCGTTCTCGAACACGCTCTCGTCGCGGTTGGCCGAAATGTACCACAGGATCAGCTTCTCGCCGGCCTTGATCTGCTGGCCAAACAGGTCGGCATCGGCCGTCGCCGTGCGTCGCATGTGCGCCAGCGGGGTGACATAGCGGATGCATTCCTGCACCGCGTTGGGGATCAGCGAAGGATCGCGGGCGAGCAGGTCACGCTGGTCGGGGAACTGGTCGAGCGCGTGGACGATGCCTGACATCGTGTTGCGCGTGGTATCGTTGCCGCCGACGATCAGCAGCACGAGGTTGCCCATGAACTCCTGCGGGCTCATGTGGTTCATTGCCTCGGAATGGATCATCATCGAGATGAGATCGCCAGAGGGCTCGGCGCGCATGCGTTCGCCCCACAGGCGCTGGAAATAGTGCGCCATCTCGCCAAGGAAGCCGAAACGCATGTCGGACAGTTCGCGGGCGAGGATCAGTTCGACGTCACCGGCCCAGTCCGACCAGAACGTCAGCAATCGGCGATCCTTCCACGGGAAGCCGAACAGCAGCGCCAGCATGCCGGTGGTCAGTTCGATCGAGACCTTGTCGACCCAGTCGAACTTCTCGCCCCACGGCAGCGAATCGAGCACCTCGCCGGTGCGCTGGCGGATCTCCCGCTCCATCTCGACCATCTTGGCCGGGGTAAAGGCGGGGGCGACAGTGCGGCGCTGGCCGGTATGCTCGGGCCGGTCCATGGCGATGAACATCGGCAGCTGCCGTTCGGCCAGCAGCGCAGGATCGGTATCTGCCGGGGGATCGCCGATGGTGATGCCGCCATGCTTCCATGACGAGGAATAGAGTTCGGGAAGCGATTCGACATGCTGGATCGCCTTGTGGTTCACCACGTTCCAGTAGGCACCGTAGGGCGATTCGGGGATGAAGTTGACCGGTGCTTGCGCACGCATCTCTGCAAAGATCGGCTGCCAGCGATCCTCGACATAGATGTCCGATCGGCTGACATCCCACTTGTGATTGTGGACCGGGGCGCCTTGCGGGTTCTCCTTGAGCCAGGCGGTGAACGCCTCGATCGCGGTGGGAGAGCTGCGGTAGGTGAACTGCTGGGCTTCGGGTGCAAGCTGCGTGGCCATGGCTATCCTCCGGAACGGCCGCACGTTGCCCGCACGGTCCTCGTCACTTTGGTAGCTTGCCACAACCTACACGGGTGTCAATAAGCTTTGCGCCTGAACCGTGCGAACACGCCGCCCCTGACCTTGCCGCGCGCCGGGCCTGACTTCATCACCGTCCGGCGGAACAGCTGTCCCCCGGCCCGCACGATCACGACAACCCAGAACGCCTGCCACAGCAGCGCAAGGACGTGCGGCCACACCTCGGGCTGTTGCGCGGCGCGCGCCAGCATGGCGTAGGGCGAACTGACCGGGAAGATTATCGAAAGCCATTCCACCCACGTGCCCGGCATCGTCAGCGCATAGCTCGAAAAGAAGAACACCATCAGCTGGAACATCGAGACGGGCATCGAAAGCGTCTGCACCTCCCGCACCGTGGCCGCCATGCCGCCGATCGACAGGAACAGCGATCCCATCAGCAGATAGGCCATCGCGAAGTAGAGGAAGCCGAGAACCAGGAACAGCGGCCAGCCGACTGCCGGGGCGGACAGGCTGGGCAGGCTTTCAGAACCGGCCAGCACGATCGCGCCGATGGCCGTACCCCACACGGCAATGCCGACAAGGCTGACGGCAAGCATGGCAAAGAGCTTGCCCATGAACAGGGCGTCCATCGGGATGGCCGCAGCCAGCACCTCGATGATCTTGTTGCCCTTTTCCTCGACAAGGTTGGACAGGACCATGCCCGCCAGCAGCATGGTCAGCAGGAACAGCAGAACCTGAGCGCCCTGTGCCGTGTAGATCTGGCCGGTGCGGACCTTTGCAATCGACGTGTTGACCTCCTCGACCTGCACGTCCGGATAGGCCGTTGGCGCCTCGGCGCGGGCGCGCGCGGCAAGGTTGGAAACAAGGCCGACCCACTGGCGTGCACGGTCGGCGGTTGCGGTCAGGGTCGGTCCATCGAGCGTCCCGCCGACCACCGCAGTCACCTCGCGGTTGCCATCGGCAAGGGCGCTCCGGGCATCGAAGGCCTTTCCTGGCGCGGCGGCGGCAAGCTCGATCATGTCGGGCAGGCCACCGGCCATTCGCCCGTCCAGTTCTTCGCGCGCGGCCATCATGCGCCTGTTGTCCTCCGCGCTCATGGCAAGGCCGATGGTCGGCCGCTCGACGTTCTGCTGGACCTTGGCGCCAATGTTTCCGGCAAGGCCACCCACGACAAGCGGGAAAGCCGGGCCGATCAGGAAGAAGATGAAGGTCTTGGAGAACACCACCGCGACGAAATCGCGCCGGGCGATGACCAGCGCGCAGCGCAGCTTTTCGGCGAATCCGCTCACCGCGCCTCTCCTTCGCTTTCCTCGAGCGCCTTGGCCGCTGCCTCGCCGGCGATGGCAACGAAGGCATCGTGCAGCCCCGCCCGCTCGATCGACAGGCTGAGAATGCCGGCATCGCCTTCGATCAGCGCGCGCAGCAGTGGCTCGACACCGGTTTCGGGCAGTGTGAAATACCAGAACGCGCCTTCGTGCCGCACGTCGACGGGGAGCGCGGCGCGCCAAGGCCCATCCTGCGCACGCGTTTCGAGCCGGACCTGCGGGCGCAGGCGGTCGCGGGCCAGGTCTACCGGTCCTGTGAAGGGCACCTTGCCGCCGGCGATGATCGCAATCCTGTCGCACAGGCGCTCGGCATGGGCGATGACGTGGGTCGAGAAAATCACCGTGGTGCCGCCGGCCGCCAGCGCGCGAATCATGCGTTCGAGCTTGCCTTGGTTGAGGGCGTCAAGCCCTGAGAAGGGCTCGTCCAGCACGACGAGATCGGGCTTGTGGACGAGCGTGCCGAGCAGCTGGACGGTCTGCGCCATGCCTTTCGACATCTGCCGGATCTGGCGATCGGCCGCATAGCCAAGACCATGTTCTTCCAGCAATTCGCGCCCGCGGCGGCGTCCCTCCTTGAGCGGCACGCCGCGCAGGGCGGCGAGGAAGCCGATTGCCTCGTATGCCTTCATCGCGGGATAGAGGCCGCGTTCCTCCGGCAGGTATCCGATGCGCCGGGCGACCTCGGTCGGGCGTTCGTGGCCCAGCACGCGGCGATAGCCCGCGTCCGGATCGATGATGCCCAGCAACATGCGCAGCGTCGTGGTCTTGCCGGCGCCGTTGGGGCCGAGAATGCCATAGATCGCGCCCTTGGGCACGGATATGTCCACGCCATCGACAGCCGTGAAACCGTCGAAGCGCTTGATAAGACCCCGCGCCTCGATGGCGAGTTCCTCTCCGGCACTGTCAACCGCGTTGCCAGCCACCGGCCATTCCCCTAGCTCGATCTTCATGGGTCATCGCCCTAGCGATAGGCGATGAACGAGCAGGGCAGCAAGTGTGGTTAACTCAAGTCCAACTCTCGAAGGCAGAGAGGCAACTCCCGGGGGCAGAGGGGCAACTCCCGGCAGCGAACGCCTGACTCTCGAGGGCAAACTGGCAGCGGAAGCCACGCGCCTGGGCTTTGCCGCCTGCGGCATCGCGCCTGCCCATGACGACCCCCTCAGAGCGGCCCGACTCGAACAGTGGCTGGGCGAGGGATGCCACGGATCGATGGAGTGGATGGAAACCCGGCTTCATCATCGCCGAGGGCCGCAATCCCTGTGGCCCGATGCGAGAAGCGTGATCGCGCTGGGGATGAGCTACGCCCCGGCGGCGGACCCCCGCGCGCTGGAGGCGCACCCGGAGCGCGGGCGCATTTCGGTCTATGCCCAGGGCGGCGATTATCATGACGTTGTGAAGCGCAATCTCAAGGCACTGGCGCGCTGGCTGGTGGCCGAGGTGCCGGGGGCCGAGGTCAAGGTCTTCGTCGATACCGCGCCGGTGATGGAAAAGCCGCTGGGGCAGGCAGCGGGGATCGGGTGGCAGGGCAAGCATACCAACCTCGTCAGCCGGACCCATGGTTCGTGGCTGTTTCTGGGCGCGATCTACACCACGCTGGACCTGACGCCCGATGCACCGCATGCCGACCGCTGCGGATCGTGCACGGCGTGCCAGACAGCCTGCCCGACGAATGCTTTTCCCAGGCCCTATCAACTGGATGCGCGGCGGTGCATTTCCTACCTGACGATCGAGCACAAGGGGCCGGTGGCGGAGGAATTCCGCGAGGCGCTGGGCAACCGCATCTATGGCTGTGACGATTGCCTTGCGGCCTGTCCGTGGAACAGCTTTGCGAGGGCCGCGCAGGCCAACCGGGCGTTCCTGCCCCGCGCCGAACTGACCGCGCCGAAGCTCAAGGAACTGCTGGCGCTGGACGATGCCACGTTCCGGCAGGTGTTCAGCGGCAGTCCGATCAAGCGGATCGGGCGGGACCGGATGGTGCGCAATTGCCTTTATGCGGCGGGCAACAGCGGCGAGCGGGCATTGCTCCCCGCGGTGACAGCCCTTGCCGACGATCCCGACCCGGCGGTGGCAGATGCCGCCCGCTGGGCCGTGGCCCGTTTGGCCTAGAGCATGTCCTTGAGCGGCACGCTGGCGTCGGCGAGCTGTTCAGGTGCGATCTGGGCGCGGGCTTCGACCAGCTTCTTGCCCTGCACGTAGTCCTTGACCATGTTCACGCAATCGAGCGCGATGACCTTGCCGTTCTTGAGGTAGACCACCGAGAACGAGCGCGTGGCCGGATCGCCGCGCAGCACGGCGTTGTCATGTCCGGTGGAGAGGCCGACCGTCTGCAGGCGCAGGTCATACTGGTTGGACCAGAACCACGGCGTCGCCTTGTAGGGCGCTTCGGTGCCGCAGATGCACTTGGCAACGGTGGTGGCCATGTCATTGGCGTTCTGGACGGATTCGAGGCGGATCACGGCGCCGTCGGCGAAGTCGTTCGAGTGAGCCGCGCAATCGCCGATCGCATAGACATCGGGCAGCGAGGTGCGGCACAGTTCGTCGACATCGACGCCGTTTCCGCCTGAAGCGCCAGCAGCCAGCAGCGGGCCGACGCACGGGACGATGCCGATGCCGACAATGACGATATCGGCCGGGATGACCGACCCGTCCTGCATCTTCACGCCGGTCGCCTTGACGCCATCGCCTTCGATGCAATCCATCGCCGCGCCGGTGCGCAGATCGACGCCATGGGCGCGGTGTTCGGCCTGGTAGAATTCGGACAGCGCTTCACCGGCGACGCGCGCAAGCACGCGCGGCAGGGCTTCGAGCAGGGTGACCGAAACGTCGAACTTGGTCAGCACGGCGGCAGCTTCGAGGCCGATATAGCCTCCGCCGACGACCACGGCGCGCTTGGCTCCGGCGTCCAGCTCCGCCATCAGCCGGTCGGCATCTTCCTTGGTGCGGACGGCGTGGACGCCCTTGAGGTCTGCCCCCATGCAGGACAGGCGGCGCGGATCGCCGCCAGTGGCCCAGATCAGCTTGCCGTAGCCGATCTCGCTGCCATCGCCGAGCTTCACTGTGTGTGCGGCGGGATCGAGCGAGACGACTTCGGCGCCGAGCTTCATCTCGACGGCCTTGTCCTCCCAGAACTGTGCCGGGCGGATGCAGATGCGCTCGAAGGTCTTTTCGCGCGCGAGGTATTCCTTGGACAGCGGCGGACGCTCGTAGGGAATTTCCGGCTCGCGCCCGATCACAAGGATGCGGCCTTCAAAGCCGTTCTGGCGCAGCGCGATCGCGGCCTGCGCGCCGCCGTGCCCGGCACCCACGATGATGACGTCTGCCTGTTCCATTGCGAATCCTCCCGGCTGTTGCGAGGGCGTTTGGCCAAAAGCCCGCGTTCGTCAACTGACAGACGCGGAAAAGTCCGTTTCAGCCAACCGATTGCCCGGATCAGATTTCGACGATCGCCCCGGCGAGCCGTTCGACTTCTGCGCGATCATGGCTGACGTAGAGGATGGGCAAACCCACTTCGTCGCGCAGGCGCTCGATGGTGCGCATGATCTCTTCGCGGCGGGCGCGGTCAAGCGAGGCCAACGGTTCGTCCATCAGCAGGAAGCGCGGGTTGGACAGCAGTGCCCGGCCGATGGCAACGCGCTGGGCTTCTCCGCCCGACAGGCTTCGTGGCCAGCGATCGAGCAGATGGGCAAGCCCGAGGAAGTCGATGACATCGGCTTGTGACATCGGTCCATCGCCACGCGCGCCATAGGCAAGATTGGCACGGACCCGCATGTGCGGGAACAGGCGCGCGTCCTGGAAGACATAGCCCGAGTGGCGCTGCTGGACGGGTATGTCGATTCCGGCGGCGCTGTCGAACAGGACTTGGCCGCCGACTACGATCCGGCCGTGATCGGGCCGCAGTAGACCGGAAACCATGTTGAGCACCGAGCTCTTGCCCGCGCCCGAAGGACCGAACAGTGCGGTCAATCCATTGGGGGCAAGGAAATTGCAGGCAACCATCGCCTTGCCCAGCCGACGCGATACCTTCACCTCAAAGGACATGGGAGCTTCTCCCCATGCGCCGGGCAAGCATCTCGGACACGACCAGCGCGATCAGCGACAGCGCCACGGACGTGGCCGCCAGCCGGGTCACCGCATCTTCACCGCCGGGTACTTGCAGGGCGCTGTAGATGGCCAGCGGCAGGGTCTGCGTTTCGCCGGGAATGTTGCTGACGAAGGTGATCGTTGCGCCGAATTCGCCGAGCGAGCGGGCAAAGCCGAGCACGGTTCCGGCAATCACGCCGGGCAGCGCGAGCGGAACAGTGATCGTGCGGAACACGCGCCAGCGCGATGCGCCCAGTGTCATCGCCGCGGCTTCTAGGCGCTGGTCGACGGCTTCGATCGACAGGCGCATGGCGCGGACCATCAAAGGCAGCGCCATGACGGCAGCGGCAAGCGCGGCCCCGGTCCAGCGGAACATGAAGGTGAGGCCGAGCGCCTGCTCCACCCACGCGCCGATCGGGCCTTGCGGTCCGAAGGCGAGCAGGAGCAGCCAGCCGGTGACGACCGGGGGCAGGACCAGCGGCAGGTGGATCAGCGCATCGAGCAGGACCTTGCCGGGAAATCGCCCTCGCGCCAGAGCCCATGCCAGAGCGAAAGCGACAGGCAGGCAGGTTGCGACCGCGACGGCGCCGACCCTGAGCGAAAGCCGGACGATCTCCAACTCTTCGGGAGTCATCGGCGCTGGCCGAACCCGCGCCGGAGAAAGATGGCGCGACCTTCGCGCGAGATCAGGAAGCGACGGAAGGCTTCGGCATCGCCATGGCGCGAGGTTGCAAGCAGGGCGACAGGGTAGGTGATCGGCTGGTGACTTGTTGCGGGGAAAGTCCCGACCACTCGCACGCGGCGCGAGGCCATGGCATCGGTCGCGTAGACGATACCGAGGGAGGCGGCGCCACGTTCAACCAGCGCGAGGGCTGCGCGGACGTTCTCGGCGGCGGCGACCTTGCCCGCGACGCCGGTCCAGACGCCCAGCCTGGTGAGCGCTTCGCGTCCGTAACGTCCGGCGGGGACGGCCGCGGGATCGGCCATGGCGAGGCGGCGGGTCCCAAGCGCCTTGGCCAGCGGAAAGTTGCGGGTGATCTGCAGGTTCAGGCGGCTTGGCAGCGGGGCAACGAGGACGAGGCGGTTCTCGGTCAGGCGGGCGCGGGTGCCGGACTTGAGCAGGGACTTGCCCTGAAGGTAGTCCATCCACTCCTCATCGGCAGAGGCGAAGAGATCGGCGCGGGCGCCCGCTTCGGCCTGACGCGCCAATGCCGATGAAGCGGCGAACGACAGGACGGGGCGCGGGTGGCCCTTCCTGGCCCAGGCGGCGGCTGCATCGGTCATCGCTTCCTGCAGGCTGGCGGCTGCGAGGACCAGCGGCCCCTTCTCCTGCGCAAGCGCCGGAGTGGCACCCGCAAGCGCGATCAGCAGGGCAAAGAGGGCGCGCAGCAGAATCGGCGGCATCACGGTTCCGGAACAAGCTATGTTCGGCTGTATATACCATGATGCCGCTGCGGCAATGTCCTGCTTGGACAGCTTACCGGCCGAGCAATGTCCTTGCCTGGCTGGCCACTTGCGCCAGCATGGCCGGTGACACCACCGGAGCGGCCTGAGCGCGGGCGACGAGGCTGCGGAACTGCCGCACCGCCGCGGCATTGGCCGTAAGCCAGTCGCTGACGAAGGCATCGGGTGAACCGCCCTTCGAGCGCGCGAGGAAATCGAGGCGCATCTGCTGGAAATCGCGGGCGAGGCCGGCGACAAGCAGACGCTCCCATGGGTCTGACGGGTTCATCCGCCGCGCCGCCTGCTGTGCCCAGTCGATGCCGAGCGCCGCGCCGAGATCGGCGAAGGCACCGGTCAGGGCTGCGGCATCGACATTGAGTTCGCCTGCAAGGTGGGCGAGGCCGATGGCGCCGTCCATGTCGTAGAGGTGGACAAGGCGCGCGGCGATTTCGGCGGGCACGCCGCTGGTGGCAAGGTCGTCCGCCATGCGGCGAGCTTGCGCCTGCGCGGCACCGCGCAGCAGTTCTGCGGTGGTATGCGAAAGCAGCGCGACACCGCCGAACAGGTCCTCGATCAGGTCATCCGGCGATTGCGTGCCGCGGCCCGCACGCAGGACATCGGCAACATGGCCGCGCAGGCCTTGCGCCACGCGGTCGAACAGGTCGAGCCGGAGGGTTTCGGGCATCTGCGCCGAATCGAGCAGGCCCCAGGTCTTGCGCAAGTCGAGCAGGCGCTCTGCCGCGACGAAGGCCGCAGCGACCTGCGCGAGCGAGACGCCTTCCTCTTCACACAGTTCGAACGGGATGACCGGCCCCATGCGGTTGATGATGCGGTTGGCGAGCTTGGTGGCGATGATTTCGCGACGCAGGCGGTGGTGGACGATCTCGCTTTCGAAGGGTTCCTGCATCTGCGGCGGGAAGGCTGCGACGAGTTCCTCTTCCAGCACCGGGTCATCGACCACCTTGCTCTCTTCCAGTTCGCGCTGGAGGACGAGCTTGCTGCTGGAGAGCAGGACGGCGAGTTCGGGGCGAGTGAGGCCCTGCCCGGACGCGGCGCGACGGGCGAGGTCTTCGGCGCCGGCGAGGCCCTCGGTCTTGCGATCGAGATCACCGCCTTCCTCAAGCACGTCGATCAGGCGCGACCATGCCGGCATGGCAGTAGCGCCACCGCGTTCGGCGATGGAGAGGGCCAGCGCCTGCAGGCGGTTGTCCTCGAGCACGAGGTGCGCAACCTCGTCGGTCATCGCCGCCAGCAGCTCGACGCGGGCGTTCTCGGTCAACTTGCCGGATCGCTTGGCTGCGGCGAGCGCGATCTTGATGTTGACCTCGTTGTCGGAGCAATCGACGCCGGCGGAATTGTCGATGAAGTCGGTGTTGATGCGCCCGCCATGCAGCGAGAATTCGATGCGCGCGGCCTGCGTGGTGCCGAGATTGGCGCCCTCGCCGATGACCTTGGCACGGACTTCGTTGGCAGATACGCGGACGGAATCGTTGGAAGGATCGCCGACGTCGACGTTGTTCTGCGTGCTCGCCTTCACGTAGGTACCGATGCCGCCGAACCACAGGAGGTCCACGGGGCTCTGCAGGATCAGGGAGATCAGCGAATCCGGATCGATCTCGGGCAATTCGACCCCGAGCAGGGCCTGGACTTCGGCTGAAAGCGGGATTGATTTCATCGAGCGCGGGAAGACACCGCCGCCTGCCGAGATCAGGCTCTTGTCGTAGTCGTCCCAGCTGGAGCGGGGCAGCGCGAACATGCGGTTGCGCTCTTCCCAGCTACGCGCCGGATCGGGATCGGGATCGAGGAAGATGTGGCGGTGGTCGAACGCGGCCACGACCTTGAGCGCCTTTGACAGCAGCATGCCGTTGCCGAACACGTCGCCCGACATGTCGCCGCAGCCAGCGACGCGGATCGGCTCGCTCTGCACATCGACGCCCAGTTCGAGGAAATGGCGGCGGACCGAGAGCCACGCACCACGCGCGGTGATGCCCATGGCCTTGTGATCGTAGCCCTTCGAGCCGCCGCTGGCGAAGGCATCGTCGAGCCAGAAGTCCTTCGATTCGGCGATGGCGTTGGCAACGTCGGAGAAGGAGGCAGTGCCCTTGTCGGCGGCGACAACGAAGTAGGGGTCCTCGCCATCCCGGATCACGACGTGGGCGGGATGGACGACCTTGCCCTCGATGATGTTGTCGGTGATCGACAGCAGGGTGCGGATGAACACCTGATAGGAGGCCTTGCCTTCGGCGAGCCAGCCTTCGCGGTCCTTCGCAGGATCAGGGAGCTGCTTGGGATAGAAGCCGCCCTTGGCACCGGTGGGCACGATGACGGCATTCTTCACCCGCTGCGCCTTCATCAGGCCGAGGATCTCGGTGCGGAAGTCGTCCCGGCGGTCGGACCAGCGCAGGCCCCCGCGGGCGACCGGGCCGGCGCGCAGGTGGATGCCTTCGACGCGCGGTGAATAGACGAAGATCTCCCGCCACGGCAGCGGCTTGGGCAGGCCGGGAACAAGTGCGGAATCGATCTTGAAGGCCATTGCCTCTGCCGCAGCAGGCGCGAACGCATTGGTGCGCAGGATGGCGCCGACCAGCGCGCGGAAGCTTCGCAGGAGGCGGTCGTCGTTGATGGCCGCGACGCCGGCGAGGCCGGTCTTGATGCGCTCCTCGGCTTGGGCAAAGGCCTGATCGCGCTGGCCGGTGAAGGCAGGGTCGTGGCGGGCGACGAAGGCGGCGACGAGGCCACGGGTGACGGCGGGGGCGTTCTTGAGCGCTTCGACCACGGTGGGGATGCCGAAGGTCATGCCGGCCTGGCGCAAGTAACGGTAGAAGGCGCGGAGCCAGTTCGCCTCGACCGCGGTGAGGCCGGTGGCGACGATCAGGCGGTTGAATGCGTCATCCTCTGCCGCGCCGTTGATCACGGCCGCGAGCGAGCTTTCGATCGAGGCCGCGCGCGATAGCAGGTCTTCGATCGAGCTGTCGGCCGGGTGAGCGACGAGGAAATCGTGGATATAGCCAAGGCGGCCGCCGTCGAGCGGGGTGGGCACTTCCTCGAGCACGCGAAAACCGAAGTTTTCGAGCACCGGCACAGCATCGGAGAGGACGATCGCACCCTCGCGCTGATAGAGCTTGAGGCGCAGCACCGCCTCGCCCGGGTTGCGATGCAGGCGAACGGCACGGCGCGGGGCCTTGCTGCCCGCCAGCGTGCGCAGGACGCGGATATCGCGTGCTGCCTCGGCAGCGCCCGAAGCGTTGCGGTAGGACAAGGGGAAGGCATCGGCATAGCGCGCAGCGATCGCGGCAGCGCGCGAAGGTTCTTCGCTGGCGGCCAGCTCGGCTTCGACAGCGCCCGCCCAGCCACGCACCATGCCTTGCAATTGCAGATCGAGGGCCGCCTCATCGACCTGCCCATCCTGATCGCGCACATCGAGCACGAAGCGCAGCATGGCCAAGGTGCTGCCCTCTACCTGCAGCGACCAGTCGATCACCTGCGCACCGGCGGCCGCTTCGAGCATGTCGCGGATGGCGAGGCGAACCTCGGTCGACAGCACATCGCGCGGGAGCCAGACGAAAGCGAAAAGGTGCCGTGCGAGCGGAGCTTCGACCAGAGCAAGGCGCGGACGCGGGCGATCGACCAGGCTCATCATCGCGGTAGAGACACGCTCGAGATCGGCATCGTCGAAGCTGACGAGAAGATCGTGCGGCAGCGCAGTGAGCGCATGGACCAGCGCCTTGCCGGCGTGGCCGTTGGCGGCAAAGCCGAACTTGTCCATCAGCTCGGCAAGCTGCGTGCGCAGGCGGGGGATGCGATCTGGCGCTGCGGCAAGCGCGGCGCTGGTCCAGACCCCGGCATGGACAGACAGGGCCACGACCTTGCCACCTTCAATGCGCGGAACCATGAACAGATCAAGCGGCACGCGGCGGTGAACGTTGGCGATACGGTTCGCCTTGACGATCAGGGGCGCGCGGCCCTTTCCGCTTTCGAACCAGCGAAAGGCGCGGTCAAAGGAACTTGCGGCAAGCAGGCTGCGGTCGCTGGCGCGGCAGATGCCGAGCGCCTTCTCTTCGCTGCCATCGCGATTGCGCGTGACGCTGCCGAGCTGGGTGAGCATCCCATCGGCGAGCCAGCGCAGAAGTGCGGCGCCTTCGGGATCGGCAAGACCAGCCGCATCCTCACGCATGGCCGCTTGCATCAGCGGCCAGTCGGTAACCGCAGCGCGCACGTCTCGCAGCGTTTCCTCGAGCGCGGCGACAAGGCCGCGGCGTTGTCGGGCATCGGCGCGTTCGGTTTCGAGATAGACGATGGATTCGCGGCGTTCGCCCGAAGCGTCGCCCGCCGGAAATTCGGTGAGGTTGCCTTCGCCGTCGCGGCGCACCGCAACGACCGGATGGACGAGACGGTCGATCGCCAGGCCCTGCGCCGTAATGGCCGAGGTGATCGAATCGACCAGAAACGGCATGTCGTCGTTGATCACGGCGAGGCGCAGATGCCGACCGTCGCTATCCGAGCCGCTGACGCTTTCGATGGCGATGGCAGGATCACTGCCCTGGCGCTGTGCAGCAGCGCCGGCGGCAAAACGGGCCGCTTCGGCGAGGCGCGCAGCATCGAAATCCATCGCTTCGTCGGGCAGCAGCGCGCCGGCAAACCGCTCGGCCAAGGCCAATGAAAGCTGATCGGAGGGGGGCTGCGAAGAGGAAGCGGCAGGGGCTTGCGGACGGCTTGCGGACGTTGACGCCATGGCGTGTTCCCGACTCTCCTTGCGAGAGGATATTTCTCTCTCGTGTAATTATTGAATACGCGAGCGTATCATTATTCCAAAGGGTAATCCAGCCGTGGCGAGACCTCAAGTCCGGTTCATCGACATGGGCGGCTTAACCCGCTGTTGTGAACCCTTTGCGCACCTTTTCGTGCCGCAGGATTGCGCGCTGGTTACGTCAAGCGACGGCTAGTTCGCGGGCGGCTTCGGCGGTAAGGCGCAAGGATCGCAAGCGCGCCTGCTGATCGTAGATCGAGGCTGCGACGATGATCTCGTCGGCCCCGGTGCGGTCGGCAAATGCCGCCAGCCCGGCGCGCACCGTTGCCACCGAGCCGCACGCGCTGACCTGACGGACGTGTTCCAGCATGGCCAGTGCGGAAGGTGGCAGCGTGTCGCGGTAACCGGGCACGGGCGGCTTGAGCTTGCCCGGCGTGCCGGTGCGCAGCGCCACGAAGGCCTGATCCATCGAGGAGGCGAGAAGCTGGCCTTCTTCGTCACTTTCGGCGGCAACGACATTGATGGCGGCAGCGCAGTAGGGTGCATCGAGCGCGGCCGACGGCTGGAAGCGTTCGCGATAGATCTTCAGCGCCGCGTCGAGGTGATCGGGGGCAAAGTGCGAGGCGAAGGCATATGGCAGGCCGAGCATCGCGGCGAGTTGCGCGCCGAACAGGCTGGATCCGAGAATCCACAGCTGCGGCCTTGCACCCTTGGCCGGATAGGCCTGCAGCGGCACGCGCGGATCGCCTGCGAACTGAAGCTGGAGTTCGACCACGTCCTGCGGAAAGTCCTCGGCGGCGCGGTTGGTGTCCTTGTGCAGGGCGCGCATGATGCGCTGGTCAGCGCCAGGGGCGCGGCCAAGGCCGAGATCGATCCGGCCCGGAAACAGGGCATCGAGCGTGCCGAACTGTTCGGCGATCACCAGCGGATTGTGGTTCGGCAGCATGATCCCGCCCGAACCGATGCGGATCGTTGAAGTTGCCTGCCCGATGTGCGCGAGGGCGACAGCCGTGGCGGCACCAGCCAGACCTTCCATGCCGTGATGTTCGGCAACCCAATAGCGCTGGTAGCCGCATTCCTCCGCCACGCGCGCGGCGGCGGCGGAGTTGTCGAGCGCGGCCCGCGCTGTCCCGCCCTCGACCACACTGACCAGATCGAGGACGGAGAGTTTCATGACGCCGGCTTTCCTGCGGTTTCGGGTGAAACCGATTTAGGTGCAGGGCCCAGCTGTTCAAGGTAGGATCGGGCAGTCTTGCCCGCTTCGCCGTCCTTGTCCGCCGAGACAACCGATTCCCACGACTTGCGCGCGGCGTCGTCCCGGCCGGACAGCACGGCAATGACGCCAGCTTCCAGGCCGACCTGCGGATCGCGCGGGCCATATTTCGCTGCCACTTCGATATCGCGCTGCGCCCGGTCGAGTTCGCCGTTGCGGCGGGCAAGAGTGGCAGACAGCAGCCAGCCCTCAGGTTCCTCCGGCGCGAGGCGATGCGCTTCATCGAGTGCGCCGCCAGCCTCGGCGAGGCGGCCTAGCGCCACGAGCGCGCGCGAACGATCGCTCTGCATCGCGCCGAGCGCGGCGTTGTCGGCGAAACCCTTGATCGCCAGAGCGCGGTCGAACCAGCCGAGCGCCTGTTCGGCCTTGCCGCCGGCCAGAGCCGCGTTGCCGGCCATCGCCATCAGCGGCACGGCGGCGACTTCCTGCTCCTTGGGCACGCCAGACACGGCCTGTGCGAAAGCTTCGAGCGCGCCATCAAAGTCGCCGGCATTGGAGCGCAGCATGCCAAGGCACTGGTTGGCGCGGACCTGCTGGCCAGAGTCGCGGCTTTCGCCCAGCCATGTCTGCACCTCGACCATCGCCGCATCGGGATCGGTCGCCGCTTTTTGCAGGCAGTAGGCGAGGCGGTCCTGTTCGGGCAGGTCGGGCCGCTCTAGACCCGCTTCCTTTTCGGCCTGCCGCTGCTTTTCGGGATCGCGGCGGCGCGGGATCGGCAAATCGGACGGACGCATCGGCATGGTGGCGGGACCAATCTGCATCAGGGAGGCCTGTTGCTCGATCCGGTGCTCCACGGCGAATAGCGGTGCGGGAAGATCGATCATGGCAGGCTTTTCCTTCGGCACGTCAGGCGGCTTGTCCGGCAGCGAGCCCGGCGAGTTCGCGCAGGAGCAGCGCGATATCGGCGGGGCGCGACAGCCGGTGATCGCCGTCCTTGATCAGGTGCACCTGCACATCGGCTGAACGCAGGGCGCGGGCAAGGTTGATAGAGATTTCCCACGGCACGTCAGCATCTGCCTGGCCATGGATCAGGCGGACCGGTCCTTCAAAGGCAATGCCGCTGGCCAGGCGCTTGTGACGTTCGGCATCTGAAAAGAACCCCGCGTGAGTCGGGGTAGGCTCGGGGCCATAGGGGTTGTCTTCATAGATCGTACGCCCGGCGGCGAGCTCGATCCGCTGTGACTGCGACAGGCCCCATTCGGTGAAGTCGGGCGCAGGCGCAATGCCGACAAGCGCCCTGGTCCTGTCGCCCAAGGCTTCGGCGAGAAGGAGCATCAGCCATCCGCCCATGCTGGAGCCCACGAGTTGCACGCTGTCGATGCCGAGGTGATCGATCAGGGCGACGATCTCGTCACGCCATTTCGAAAGGCGACCATCGGCGAAATCGCCGTCGCTCATCCCGCAGCCGGTATAGTCGAGCAGCAGGCAGCCATGGCCCCGCTGTCGCGCCCATTCGAGGACGGCCTGCGCCTTGCCGCCGGCCATGTCGGACATGTAGCCCGGGAGGAACACGATGGTCGGAGAAGTGCCGGCGAGGTGGCGGTAAGCCATCTGCTGGCCGGAAGGCAGGGTAAAGCGCGCTATTTCAGTCATGTCCCTGACATGGCCCGCAAGCGGCGGCGCGGCAAGCTCGGTTCAGCGGAAAAATCAGGGTGACGTGCGGCGGGGGATACCGTTCAATCTTCGCGCTGGAAGATATCTTCGATCGGAAGGGCGAAGACATCGGCAATGCGGAAGGCGAGCGGGAGCGAGGGGTCGTACTTGCCTGTCTCGATCGCGTTCACCGACTGGCGGCTGACCTCGAGCTTTTCGGCAAGGTCGGCCTGGCTCCAGTTCCGCTCGGCGCGCAGGACCTTGAGGCGGTTCTTCATTCGCCACCTCCGTGCCGCTCCAGCAGCGCGTTGATGCAGCCGCCAAGGCCCAGGCCGGCGAACCACAGGACCGTGGCGTAGAAGGCCGGGACGTGAGGGAGCAGGCCGAAGCTTTCGACGAAGCCCCATGCCGTCGCCACGCTCAACGTGAAGCCGGTGGCGATGAGGATCTGCCGGGTCATCAGGTAGCGCTGGTATTCATCGCGCAGCGAGGTCAGCAGGCGGCCGATCGCCACGAATACGCCGATCACTGGAAGCGCGGGAAGCAGCGCAGCAGCATAGGCGCTGAGGCCGGTGGGGGCGCTGTTCTTAAAGAACAGGTTCACGCCGACCAGCGTGGCGACGTAGCCGCCCATCAGCAACATAACGGCGCGCGTGTAGCGGCGGTGTTCGGGCGTCATCCGGGCGACCATGGTTCAAGCCTCCTGCTGGCGGCGCAGGCAGCGCGTGCCCGAAAGCGCAGCGCTGAGCGGCACGAACAGCACGGCAGTGGTGGTGGAGCCCTTCGGCAGAACTTCGAAGATATCGAGCAGGGCAATCACGACCATCACGAGGGCGGTCACGGCGGGAAGGGCGAAGCGAATCATGGGTCAAGCCTCCTTGATCATATGACAAGGTTACTTGACCTTTTGCGCGGAGATGTCAAGCATCATTGTCATCATGGCAATGGTACTTGACCTGATAGACCTGATGACTCGGTACTTTTTCCGCGCTAGAAGCCCGGCGACATGGCACGCCTGACGACCAGCACTACAACTACTACCCCCGCGGGCCGGGGGCGGTCGCTGCTGGCCTAGCGCCCGCTGCGATGCCGCCGCCCGGTTCGGGTGGCTTTGCGCATCGCCTCCCGAACCGACCGATTTGCCTGATGCGCGCCCTTCCGGTGGCGGCGCACCTGTGCCAAAGCGCTGCCAACAGATTGCAGAGAGACCCGCATGTCCGAGTTGCTGAAGATCACCCTGCCCGACGGTTCCGTGCGCGAGGTTGCGCCGGGCAGCACTCCGGCCGACATAGCCGCCGCGATTGGCCCCGGCCTCGCCAAGGCGGCGCTGGCGGCGAAGGTCGATGGCGAGCTGGTGGACCTTTCGCGTCCCTTCACGGCTGACGCGCAGCTGGCGCTGGTGACGGCCAAGGACGAGGCGGACGCGCTCGACCTTGCGCGGCATGACTATGCCCACGTGCTCGCCGAAGCGGTGCAGGCGCTGTTTCCGGGTACGCAGATCACCTTCGGGCCGAGCACCGACGACGGCTTCTATTACGACTTCGCCCCGAAGGACCGCCCGTTCACGGATGAAGACCTGCCTGCCATCGAGGCGGAGATGCGCAAGATCATCGCTGCCAACAAGCCGCTGCGCCGCGAGGTGTGGAGCCGCGAACAGCTGATCAGCCGCTGGAAGCAGCAGGGCGAGAGCTTCAAGGCCGAGTGGGCCGCCGAACTGCCCGAGGGCGAGGAACTGACGGTCTACTGGTCGGGCGACGACTGGCTCGACATGTGCCGGGGCCCGCACCTGCCCTCGACCGGCAAGCTCGATCCGGCGGCGTTCAAGCTGACGCGCGTTTCGGGTGCCTACTGGCGCGGCGACCAGAAGAACGCGATGCTTTCCCGCGTCTATGGCACCGGCTGGCTCAACAAGAAGCAGCTCGATGCGCACCTCATGCGGCTGGAAGAAGCGGCGAAGCGCGACCATCGCAAGCTCGGCAACGAGATGGACCTGTTCCATCTCCAGCAGGAAGCCCATGGCAGCGTGTTCTGGCACCCCAAGGGCTACCTGATCTGGCGCGAGCTGGAAGCCTACATGCGCCGCGCCATCGACGGCGCCGGCTATCGCGAGGTCAAGACGCCGCAGGTCATGGATGCGCGCCAGTGGGAGCAGTCCGGCCACTGGGGCAAGTACCGCGAGAACATGTTCGTCATCCCCGACGAAGTGCCGAACGTCGAGGACGAAGGCCCGATCGTTTCGGACGATGCCGACTGGATGGCACTGAAGCCGATGAACTGCCCGGCGCATGTGCTGATCTTCCGGCAGGGCATCAAGTCATACCGCGAACTGCCCTTGCGCCTGTATGAAAACGGCTGCTGCCACCGCAACGAACCGCACGGCGCGCTGCACGGGCTGATGCGCGTGCGCCAGTTCACGCAGGACGATGCGCACATCTTCTGCCGCGAGGACCAGATCGTGTCCGAAGTGCAGGCGTTCTGCGAACTGGCCGACCGCATCTACAAGCACTTCGGCTTCACCTACTCGATCAAGCTCGCGCTGCGCCCGGAAAAGCGCTTTGGCACCGAGGAAATGTGGGACAAGGCCGAGGCAGAGCTGCGCGCCGCCGTGGTCCGCGCAGGGCTTGCCACCGAAGAGTATGGCTGGGAGGAACTGCCCGGCGAAGGCGCGTTCTATGCGCCCAAGCTGGAATGGCACCTGACCGACGCGATCGGCCGCACCTGGCAGGTCGGCACGATCCAGTCCGACCGCGTCCTGCCCGAGCGGCTTGATGCAACCTACATCGGCGAGGATGGCGAGAAGCACCGACCGGTCATGTTGCACCGCGCGATCTTCGGATCGTACGAGCGCTTCATCGGCATTCTGATCGAACACTTTGCCGGACGCCTTCCCGCGTGGCTGGCACCAGTGCAGGCCGTTGTCGCGACGATCGTTTCGGATGCTGACGACTATGCCAAGGATGCGCTGGCCAAGCTGAAGGCGGCGGGCATCCGGGCCGACACGGACCTGCGCAACGAGAAGATCAACTACAAGGTCCGTGAACACTCGCTGCAGAAGGTCCCCTTCCTGCTGGTCGTGGGCAAGCGCGAGGCCGAGGAAGGCACCGTGGCGATCCGCACCTTGGGCGATCAGCACCAGAAGGTGGTATCGCTGGATGAGGCGATTGCGCTGCTCAAGAGCGAAGCGACGCCGCCGGATCTGCGGAGCTGATCACGCTCGACCTGCCGATCCTTTCGCTCGGGCTTTGCGCACTGGCGGCGTTCGTCGCTGCCTTCGTGCGCGGGCTGGCGGGGTTTGGCATGGCGATCCTGCTGGTGCCGCTGATCGGACTGGTCATCCCGCCGGGCGAAGCGGTGGTCGTTTCCAACATGCTTGGGCTGCTGATCGGGCTGGTCGGCGCGCGCAAGGTGTGGGCCGCCGGGGAGAAAAGCGCCGGGGCGATTGGCGGTCTTGCCATGTTGCTGACGCCAGCCGGCCTGCTCGCCCTGTTCGCAACGCCGCCGGAAGTGGCGCGCGTGCTCATTGCCGTGGTGGCGATCGGTGCGTTCGTGATGGTGCTTCTTCCTGCCCGGCCCGGTCATGCGCCGGGCAAGGTAGAGACGGGCCTTACCGGAGCGGCAGCGGGCCTGCTCACCGGATTTGCCGGCATGCCCGGGCCTCCGGTCGTCCCCTATTACCTGCGTCGTCCCATCCCGCGCGAAGTGGCCCGCGCCTCGATGCTGACGGTGTTCCTGCTGACGTCGATCGCCAGCACTGCTGCGGCGCTGGCGCTGAAGCTGGCCTCATGGCGCGATGTGCTCTTCGCCTTGCTGCTGTTCGTGCCGGTGCTGGTCGGCAACCACCTGGGGTCTCTTGCCTTCGGCAAGGTCAGCGATGCGGCATGGCGCGGCTTCGTCGGCTTCCTGCTTGCCATGTCCGGCCTGATGGCCGTGGCCAGGCTGATAACCCCAAGTTAAGCGCTTTCCCTTATGCCCTCCTGCGATTGAACGCTTGAGGGACCGAAGACGCATGACCCTGCACTTCCGCGCTTTGGCCGAGCAGGCCGCCAAGGACAGCGCAATCTCCGTAGAGGAAATCCTCGAATTGCGGCGCGCGGCATGGCCCGATGGCAGGATCGATCCCGAAGAAGCCGAAGCGATCTTCCTGCTTAACGACCAGATCGCCGAGCCCACGCGCGAATGGTCCGACTTCTTCGTCGAGGCTCTGGTCGAATTCGTGGTCAACGGAACCGAGTCCAAGGGCTATATCTCGGACGAGAATGCGCGCTGGCTGATCGAGCGCGTCTCGCACGATGGCAAAGTGGAAAGCCTGACCGAGCTGGAACTGCTGGTCAGGGTGCTGGAGAAGGCACTGTCCGCACCCGATGACTTGCGCTTGTTCGTGCTGGAGCAGATCGAACGCGAAGTTCTGACAGGGGATGGCCCGACGCGCTGTAGCGGCACGCTTGCTCCAGGCAGCATCACCGAAGCCGAATGCAGCCTGATCCGTCGCACGATCTTTGCCTCCGGCGGGGATCGCCCTGCCGGGGTAAGCCAGCGCGAGGCGGAAATGCTGTTCCGCCTGAAGGATGCCACGTTGGGCGCGGACAACGCTTCTGCGTGGGGGCGACTGTTCGTGCAGGGCGTGGGCAATTACCTGCAGGGCTGGAACGGCGCCAAGGGCATCACGCGCGAGCGGGCGGGCGAGCTGGAAGCGTTCATGGACGACCGCTCGACCCATCTGGGCCGGTTCTTTGGTCGCATGGCAAGGGTCGATACTGGCAGCTTCGTGCGGGCCGTTCGCGAAGTCGGCTTCGGGCGCAGGCAACCGGGCCGCGATGTTGCGGGCGAAGCTGCGCGAGAACATGCCGTGACCGATGCCGAGAACCTGTGGCTGCAGGCGCGCATCGACGCTGACGAGCAGGTCGATCCGCTGGAAAAGGCGCTGCTGGCGTTCCTTGCCGAAGGTTAGACGGTAAAGCTCTCGCCACAGCCGCACGAACCCTTGGCGTTGGGGTTCTGGAACACGAATCCGGCGGTGAAATCGTCTTCCTGCCAGTCCATCGTGCTGCCGATCAGGTAGAGCACCGAGGCGCTGTCGATGAAGAACAGACCGCCCGGCGTTTCGATCTTTTCATCAAGCGGGTTGGCCTCGGTCACGTAGTCGACCGAGTAGGCAAGCCCCGAACAGCCGCGACGGGGCGTCGACAACTTCACGCCGATCGCGCCTTGGGGAGCCGTGGCCATGAGATGCGCCACGCGCGCCTCGGCCGAGGGCGTGAGGATCACCGCAGCGGGGCGGGGACGGCGGGGCTTGGTCTGCGTTTCGGTCGTCATGGTGACACCTATATGGGGAGGCGTTACAGCATTCCCAGTTCAAGCTTGGCTTCGTCGCTCATCTTGGCGGGGTCCCATGCCGGGTCCCAGACAAGATTGACCTCGGCATCGCGCACACCGGGCACGGCCGAGACACGAAGCTCGACCTCGCCCGGCATCGATTCGGCCACCGGGCAATGCGGCGTGGTCAGCGTCATGGTGACGGTGACATCGGAATCGTCCGAGACATCGACGCCGTAGATCAGGCCGAGGTCATAGATATTGACCGGAATTTCGGGGTCGAAGATTTCCTTCAGCGCGGCAATCACGCCTTCGTAGATATCTCCGCCCGGTTCGGCGGGCGAGACGGCCTCAGGCTTGGCGGCGAGGAAGCCTTCGAGGTAGTCGCGCTTGCGCTCGAGCTTTTGGGCGGGCGTTTCTTCCACTGCGTCCTCCACGAACGCGCGCTTCGGTGCCGAGACGGCTTCCACTTCCTCGACCGCGAACTTGGGATCGTTCTCGCTCATCCGAAAATCCTCTTGGTCCTTTCGATGCCGCGCGCGAGCGCGGCGATATCGCTTTCATCGCTGTAGATGCCGAAGCTCGCGCGCGCCGTCGCGGGCACGCCGAGATGCGCCATCAGCGGCTGGGCACAGTGATGCCCGGCGCGGATGGCCACGCCTTCCTCGTCCAGAATCGTGCCGAGATCGTGCGGGTGCACGCCTTCGAGCGCGAAGCTGAGGATGCCGGCGCTTTCCGCAGGGCCGAACAGCTTGACCGAGTTCATGCGCCTGAGCGCCTCGCGTGCCTTGGCCACCAGCGCGCATTCGTGGGCGTGGATGGTGGCGAGGCCTTGCGCCTGAACGAAATCGACTGCTGCGCCAAAGCCGATGGCCTCGACAATGGCGGGCGTGCCGGCCTCGAACCGCTGGGGTGCGGGGGCATAGGTGGTCTTCTCGAAAGTGACCCGGTCGATCATTGCGCCGCCGCCTTGCCACGGCGGCATGGCATCGAGGATCTCGCCCTTGGCCCAGAGCGCGCCGATGCCGGTGGGGCCATAAAGCTTGTGAGCCGAGAAGACGTAGAAGTCCGCGTCCAGCGCCTTCACGTCGACGGTGAGGCGCGCGACCGACTGGCAACCATCGAGCAGGATCTTCGCGCCGACGCTGCGGGCAAGGGCTACTGCGCGCTTTGCATCAAGCGTGGAGCCGAGCACGTTCGACACGTGCGCGAAAGCGACCAGCTTGTGCGCAGGCGCGATCATGCGTTCGGCGGCATCGAGATCGATCAGCCCGTCCTCGGTCAGCGGGCAGACGTCGATCTCCACTCCGGTACGCTTGCGCAGCATCTGCCAAGGCACGATGTTGGCGTGGTGCTCGAGCGTGGAGATGAGGATGCGGTCACCCGCCTTGAGATTGGCTACACCCCAGGTCTGTGCGACGAGGTTGATCGCCTCGGTCGCGCCGCGGGTGAAGACCAGCTCGTTCTCGGCGCCGCCGACGAGTGCAGCAACCTTGCGGCGCGCAGCTTCGAAGGCCAGCGTCATGTCGGCCGAGCGGGCATAGACGCCGCGATGAACGGTGGCATAGTCGCGGCCCAAGGCGCGCACCATCGCATCGATCACAACTTGCGGCTTCTGCGCGGTGGCGGCAGTATCGAGATAATGCCAGCGGCTGCCGTCAGGATTGACGAGGCCGGGCCATTCAGCGGTGCGGGTCAGGGCATCGACGGTCACAGCACGGCATCCAGCGCCTTGAGCGCGGCTTCGGTAAGCGACTCTTCATCGGCGGCACCGACGAAGGCTTCGGCGATGAAGGCATGAAGCATGAGCTTCTTAGCCTCGGCTGGTGGAAGGCCGCGCTGGGCGAGGTAGAACAGCCCCTGCGGATCGAGTTCACCGACTGCGCAGCCGTGGGCGCACTTGACGTCGTCGGCGTAGATTTCCAGCTCTGGGCGGGCATTGGCAGTGGCAGTGCGATCCAGCAGCATCGCCCGGATCGACTGTTCGCCGTCGGTGCCGATCGCCCCGCGCGCCACAACGACGCGGCCGAGATACGTGCCCGTGGCCTTGCCGCCGAGGACCGAACGGACGAC
Organism: Novosphingobium sp. GW835-FHT14H07; assembly: GCF_058793515.1. Classification (NCBI taxonomy): domain Bacteria; kingdom Pseudomonadati; phylum Pseudomonadota; class Alphaproteobacteria; order Sphingomonadales; family Sphingomonadaceae; genus Novosphingobium; species Novosphingobium sp. GW835-FHT14H07. The sequence goes on along the minus strand of NZ_JBXAFX010000019.1, from coordinate 11,574 downwards.
CTGGCTCGAAACCGCGTCAGGCTCGGCATGGACGACCTCGGTGACGATCTCGGCGGTCTGTTCGCCGCCGGCGATCTGTGCCGCGCCGAGATGGAACTTCGCGCCGTTGCCGAGCGTGACCTTGACCGCAATGCGGCCATAGGCGGACCCGGCGTTGAGCAGGCGCAGGTCATATTCCGCGCCATCTTCCAGCGTGATCGCGATGTCCTGCGCCGCATCGTTCGCGCCATCGAGCACGACGGCGCTTGCGCCAGTCTCACCCGCAGCGACGCGGATATCCTGCACCGGCAGCGGCCAGAGCGCTTCCAGCGCCGCAAGATCGGCGTAGCGGAAGGCTTCTTGCCTGCGGGTGGGCAGCGCGGTCATGCCGCGACGGCCTCGTAGCCGTGCTCTTCGAGTTCGAGCGCCAGTTCAGGCCCGCCGCTCTTGACGATGCGGCCGCCGGCAAGGACGTGGACAAAGTCGGGTTTCACGTAATCGAGCAGGCGCTGGTAGTGGGTGATCAGCAGCACGGCCTTTTCGGGCTTGCGCATGATCGCGTTGATGCCTTCGCCGCAGATGCGCAGGGCGTCGATGTCGAGCCCGGAATCGGTTTCATCGAGGATGGCGATCTTGGGATCAAGAATGCCCATCTGGACCATCTCGGCACGCTTCTTCTCACCGCCCGAAAAGCCGACGTTCACCGGGCGCTTGAGCATGTCCATGTCCATGCGCAGCAGGCCCGCCTTCTCCTTGGCCAGCTTGAGGAATTCGCCCCCCGAAAGGGGTGCCTCGCCGCGTGCCTTGCGCTGGGCATTGGCGGATTCGCGCAGGAACTGCACGAAGGACACGCCGGGGATCTCGACCGGGTACTGGAAGCCGAGAAACAGGCCCGCCGCCGCGCGTTCATGCGGTTCGAGTTCGAACAGGTCGGTGCCATCCAATGTGGCGGTGCCGCCGGTCACTTCGTAGCCGGGCCGCCCGCCGAGCGTGTAGCCGAGCGTGGACTTGCCCGCGCCGTTCGGCCCCATGATCGCGTGGATCTCACCCGCGTTGATGGTGAGCGACAGACCCTTGAGGATCGGCTTGTCGGCAACGGTGGCCTGGAGGTTCTGGATTTCGAGCATGGTCATCTCTCTCAGTCGCGAGCCCGGGTGTGGGGGCTGCGCTGCGGGCGGGCGCCGGAGCGCGAATAGGACGGACGCGAAGGACGCGAGGCCGCGCGCAACTCATCGTACCGGGCCTTCATCTCGCGCAGGACGGCAGCGCAGGCGCCTTCAGGATCGCCGAGTACTTCGGCAGCATCATAGCGGATGACCTTGATGCCGACTTCGGCAAGACTGGCATCGCGGCGGCGCTCAAGCTCCGGCGCATCGCCACGGTCAAGCGCGACGACCAGCTTCAGCGACTGGCTCGCGAAATCGACGATGGCCGAACCGATCACGGCGTAGCGCTTGAACTTGTACTTTCCGAGATCTTCCTTCGCCAGTTCCTCGGCCAGCGCGAGGTGAGCCTCGTCCGGTTCGCGGCGCAACTGGCGCGCCATGTCGTGGATCGCATCGAGGCGCGAACCGGAAATGGCCCAGCCGCGACCCTTCTTCTGGATCTTGGGCGCTTCGGCACGTTCGCCGACGGGGCGGAGGGTAAGAGTCTTCTTCAACCAACTGATCCTTCAAGGCTGATACCCAGCAGCTTCTGCGCTTCGACTGCGAATTCCATCGGCAGTTGCTGCAGCACCTCGCGAGCGAAGCCGTTGACGATCAGGGCGACGGCGCTTTCCTGATCGAGGCCGCGCTGCATGGCGTAGAACAGCTGGTCGTCGCTGATCTTGCTGGTGGTGGCTTCGTGTTCGATCGTGGCACTGGGGTTGCGCACTTCGATATAGGGCACGGTGTGCGCGCCGCAGTCTGCGCCGAGCAGCAGGCTGTCGCACTGGGTGAAGTTGCGCACGCCTTCCGCCTGCGGGGCGACGCGGACGAGGCCGCGATAAGTGTTGTTGCTCTTGCCCGCAGAGATCCCCTTCGACACGATCGTAGAGCGCGACCCCTTGCCGTTGTGGATCATCTTGGTGCCGGTATCGGCCTGCTGATAGTTGTTGGTGACGGCAACCGAGTAGAACTCGCCCACGGAATCCTCGCCGTTCAGGACGCAGGACGGATACTTCCAAGTTATCGCCGAGCCGGTTTCGACCTGCGTCCACGAGACCTTGGAGCGGGCACCCTGGCACAGCGCGCGCTTGGTGACGAAGTTGTAGATGCCGCCCTTGCCTTCCGCGTCACCGGGATACCAGTTCTGGACGGTCGAGTATTTGATCTCGGCGTCATCGAGCGCGACGAGTTCCACGACGGCGGCGTGAAGCTGGTTTTCATCGCGCTGCGGGGCGGTGCAGCCTTCGAGGTAGGAGACGTAACTGCCCTTGTCGGCGACGATCAGGGTGCGCTCGAACTGGCCCGTGTTCTCCGCGTTGATGCGAAAATAGGTCGAGAGCTCCATGGGGCAGCGCACGCCCTCGGGGATGTAGACGAAGGTGCCGTCAGAAAAGACCGCGCAATTGAGCGTGGCAAAGTAGTTGTCGTGCATCGGCACGACCTTGCCGAGCCACTTCTTCACGAGGTCCGGATATTCGCGGATCGCCTCGGAGATCGAGCGGAAGATCACGCCTGCCGCTTCCAGCTCCTTGCGGAAGGTGGTCGCGACACTGACGGAATCGAACACGGCGTCGACGGCAATCTTGCGCGCCCCCTCGACGCCGGCGAGCACCTTCTGCTCCTCCAGTGGAATGCCGAGCTTTTCATAGACGCGCAGGATTTCGGGATCGACCTCGTCAAGGCTGCCGAGCTTGGGCTTGGCCTTGGGCGCGGCCCAGTAATAGGCGTCCTGATAGTCGATCGGCGGGATGTTGAGCTTGGCCCAATCGGGCGTGGGCATGGTCAGCCAGTGGCGATAGGCCTTGAGGCGCCATTCGAGCATCCATTCCGGCTCGTCCTTCTTGGCCGAGATGTAGCGGACGGTGTCCTCGGACAGGCCCTTGGGCCCGTACTCCTGCTCGATATCGGACGACCAGCCATGCTCGTACTCGGCGACCTTTGCAGCGGCCTCGCGCGCGGCCTGATCCTTGATTTCGACGTTCTTGGTCATGCCATAACCTCCGTCACCGCTGCGGCAGGACGGGACAATTGGGTGAGCGGTATGCCCGCCAGCGCGCCGCGCAATGCGGCATCGACAGCAGGCCAGTGCGGACGGACGGTGCACGCGGATTCCAGCGTGCAATCATGGCGCCCATGCTCGCTGCAGGGCGTGAGCGCAATGGGGCCTTCCACGGCTTCGACGATATCGGCCAAAGTGATAGCTGCTGCCGGGCGCGCCAGCTTCAGCCCGCCACGCGCTCCACGGACAGACTTCAGCAGCCCTGCGGCCGAAAGCTTGCTGACCAGCTTCTGCACGGTCGGCGCCGGCAGGCCGGTTTCATCGGCGAGTTGTTGCGCACAGACGCGGCTCTGCCCGCAATGGCGCGCAGCGGCGGTCATCGTGACAACGGCGTAATCGGCCATGCTCGAAAGGCGCATCTGCAAGGGTCCCGGTTGCGGCCCGCGCAAATCGGACCGAATCACTCCGGTTATCTAGGCGCGGTGCCTTCCCTGCACAAGCGGGCGCTCGTCCAAAAAGAGAGCGGAAAAAATGGGCGGCAAAAAAAGGGCGGCCGAGCCCAATGGGTCATCGGCCGCCTCAAAGTCGAGAACTCGTTGCATAACTGCACCGAGCCCTTCGGGTCGCAGCGCCTTACTAAGCAGAAGCCCTTGCAGAGAATTGTATGGATTCGACAATTCCGGTGGCAAATGCGCAACATACCAAGCGCAATCAATTACAATTGCTGTCAGATTCGAGAAGAACAGGCTTGGCCGACAGAAGATAACGTCGCAAAGACTCGCCGGGGTGGTCCGGCGGCATGGCGCATCGGAATTGCCCCCGATTCGACCTTCACCATTCGCAGAACCCGGAACCGTTTGCCCGTGACGCCATATTCGCTGCTGCGCCCCCTGATTTTCCGGATCCCTGCCGAACCTGCGCATCGCCTGACCATCCGCGCACTCGCGATCAATCCGCCTTCGGGCAGACTGGCCCCCACGCCCAATCTCGCCCAGCGCATCGCCGGCATCGCCTTCCCCAACCCGCTGGGCATGGCCCCGGGGTTCGACAAAAATGCCGAAGTGCCCGACGCCATGCTCGGGCTGGGGTTTGGCTTTGTCGAAGTGGGCACGGTCACGCCCCTGCCGCAGGAAGGCAATCCCAAGCCGCGGCTGTTCCGCCTGATCGAGGATCGGGCCGTGATCAATCGGATGGGCTTCAACAACGAAGGCGCGCAGGCCGTGACCAACCGCCTGATCCGACGCCGTGAGACGGGCAAGCACGGACTGCCGGGCATCGTTGGCGTGAACATCGGCGCGAACAAGGACTCGGCCGACCGCATTGCCGACTATGCTCAGATGACCCGGCTGATGGCCCCGCTGGCATCGTATCTCACCGTCAACATCTCGTCGCCCAACACGCCGGGCCTTCGGGCGCTGCAGGATGAAGGCGCCCTTTCGGCCCTGCTCGACGGCGTGATCGAGGCGCGCGGCAACATGAACGTGCCGATCTTCCTGAAGCTTGCGCCCGATCTCGAACCGTCGGACATCGATGCGATCTGCCGCATCGCTCTTGAAAAGCGGCTCGCCGCATTGATCGTTTCGAATACCACGATCACCCGGCCGGCCTTGCGCTCGGCCCATGCCAGGGAAGCTGGCGGCCTCTCGGGCGAACCGCTGCGCGAACTTGCGCTGCAGCGTCTGCGCGATTTCCGCAAAGCAAGTGGCGGCGCGATTCCCCTGATCGGCGTGGGCGGTATTGCAACGGTTGATGATGCCTGGGCCCGCATCCGGGCCGGTGCCAGCCTGATCCAGATCTACAGCGCAATGGTCTTCGAGGGCCCCGGTCTTGCCAGGCGCCTGGTCGCAGGACTTGAACGGAAGGTCCGCGAAGCCGGCATGACGTCCATTGCCGAGGCGGTCGGCACCGAATAGCAAGGGGGCATGTCAGTCCCCCGCCTCCTTAAATCCGCCAGCTTGGCCACGCCGCTCGCTGCATTGCTCGTCAGCGGCTGCGTTCCGCCACCCAGCGCGACAGTTGCTCCACCTCGAACGGCGCCGCTGGCGGCTGCGGCAGATGGTATCCCGGTGGACAGCGCGGGCCTCGTGTCCGCTGCAGATCCGCGCGCTGCCGAAGCTGGCGTGCAGATGCTCCGCCTTGGTGGCAGCGCAACCGACGCTGCCATAGCCACCATGCTGGCGCTGACCGTGGTAGAACCGCAGAGTTCCGGCATCGGTGGCGGCGGCTTCCTCGTGCTGGGCGATGCTGCAGGGCAGGTCGAGACGATCGATGGCCGCGAAACGGCTCCGAAGGCGGCGACTCCTCAGTGGTTCTATGCCGATGGCAAGCCGCTGGCTTACCGCGACGCAATACCGGGTGGTCGCAGCGTCGGCGTGCCGGGGAACTTGCGACTCGCCGCGCTGGCGCATAACGGCAAAGGCAGGCTGTCGTGGCGAACACTGTTCCAGCCGGCGATCCGCCTGGCCCGCGAAGGGTTTGAGATCACGCCGCGCCTGCGGACCATCCTGGCTGCGGCCAGCCGCACCGGCGCGCTCGATCCGGAGGCAAGTGCCTTGTACTATGGCTCGGACGGGCAGCCGCTCGCGGTCGGCACACTTGTGCGCAACCCTGCGCTGGCCGCCACACTCGAAACGGTTGCAGCACGCGGTGCCGACAGCTTCTATGCAGGCGAGAACGCCACCCTGATTGCGTCCAAGGTGGGCACGGCGCCGCGCAATCCATCACCGATGACGACAGCCGACATCGCTGGATACAGGGCCATCGCCCGGCCGCCTGTCTGCGGCCAGTATCGCGTCTGGCGCATCTGCGGAATGGGGCCGCCTTCCTCGGGCGCGACCACCGTTTTCGCCATCCTGAAGCAGCTCGAACGCTTCGACATGAAGGCGCTCGGGCCAGCCAACCCGGTCTCATGGCACCTGATCGCGGAGTCGCAGCGCCTCGCCTATGCTGACCGCGACCAGTATCTGGCCGACAGCGATTTCGTTTCGGTCCCGGTCTCAGGGCTGACCGATCCTGCCTATCTCGCCTCGCGCTCGGCCCTGATTTCCGAAACCACATCGCTCGGACTCGTGACGCCGGGCACCCCGCCGGGAGCCAGCTTGGCCTTCGCCAAGGCCGATCCGCAGGAAGAGAACGGCACGACGCACTTCGTGGCGGTCGATCGCTGGGGCAATGCCGCAAGCTATACATCGACCATCGAAGGTCCGTTCGGGTCGGGTCTGATGGTGGGCGGCTATTATCTCAACAACGAGCTGACCGATTTCAACATCGTGCCGGACAAGGACGGCAAGCCGACCGCCAATCGCATTGAGGCGGGAAAGCGACCGCGCAGTTCGATGTCGCCGACGCTGATCTATGGGCCGGACGGCAAATTGCGCCTTGCCATCGGCGCGGCCGGTGGCGTGACGATCCCCGCGCAAGTGGCCAAGGCGATCATTGGCGTGCTCGACTGGAACCTCTCGGCCCGCGACGCGATTGCGCTGCCGGTGATCTTTGCGCCGGGCGGCGACATGGTCTTAGTCGAGAAGGGCACGAGCCTTGAAGCGATGATCCCGACCTTGCAGCAGCTTGGCCATGCGCAAGTTCTGGCGCGGCCACCGTCTTTCAAGGCCAATGCCATAGAGCGCGTTGGCGACCGTTGGCGGGGCGCAGCTGATCCCCGCAGCGAGGGCGCGGCCGTCGCCCCTTGAGCGGCTTGATGCGGGCGTGACCATTGGGGAACAGACTGGCGTGCGCGGTTGCCGTGACGGAACGAGGCCACTAGGTTCCCGTTAACCGGCAGGCGGTGATTGCTCCGCCATGCCATAAGGGGCGAGGGTCAAGACGTGCTGCTTTCCGATTTCGCAGGGTTTCCCAATCTCGTTTCGATGTTCCTCGACCGTGCGGCAAAGCGCGGGGACGGCCCGTTTCTGTGGGCCAAGAGCAAGGGCAAGTGGAACTCGCTGAGTTGGACTGAAGCGACGCGGCAGGTCTGTGTCCTGGCGGAGGCGCTGCGCGGGCTCGGGCTCAATCCGGGCGATCGGGTGGCGCTGGTATCGGAGAACCGCCCGGAATGGTGCATCGCCGATCATGCGATCATGGCGGCAGGCCTTGTCACCGTGCCGACCTACATCACCAATACCGAGCGTGATCATCTGCACATCCTCGAGAATTCCGGTGCGCGGGCCGTGATTGTCTCGACCGCGAAGCTTTCGCAGCCGCTGTTGCCGGCGGCTCTTTCCGCGCCTTGCGTCGAGCATGTGGTCGGGATGGAACCGCTACGCCAGATGCAGGCCGGCAAACTGGCATTCCACGAGTGGCAGTCGATGACCAGCGGCGATGGAACAGCGGCGCGGGCGGCCGTGGACGAGCGGCTCAGGACCATGGGCCGCGATGACCTGGCCTGCATCATCTACACCAGCGGCACCGGTGGTTCCCCGCGCGGCGTGCGCCTGCATCACGGTTCGATCCTGTGCAATGTCGAGGGTGCGGCGGAGATTCTCGCCAACGATTTCGGTTGGGGGGAGGAAGTGTTTCTCTCGTTCCTGCCGCTGAGCCACGCCTACGAGCATACCGGCGGCCAGTACCTGCCGATCGGCATGGGTGCCCAGATCTACTATTCCGAAGGCCTCGAAAAGCTCGCCTCGAACATCGAGGAAGTTCGCCCGACGATAATGGTGGTGGTGCCGCGCCTGTTCGAAGTGCTGCGCACGCGGATCATGAAGCAGGTGGAGAAGCAGGGGAAGGTGGCGAACTACCTGATGGACCGCGCCCTTTCCATCGGCGGACGCAAGGCGGCCGGCACGGGGCGGATCATCGATGCTCCGATGAACCTGATCCTGGAGCGAACCCTGCGCCCGAAGATCCGCGCGCGCTTTGGCGGGCGGATGAAGGCGATGGTTTCGGGCGGCGCGCCGCTCAACCCTGACGTCGGCGTGTTTTTCGATGCCATGGGGCTGACCATGCTGCAGGGCTACGGCCAGACCGAAGCGGGGCCAGTGATCTCGTGCAATCGGCCAAAGGTCGGCCTGAAGATGGACACCGTCGGCCCGCCGATGAAGGGCGTCGAGGTGAAGATCGCCGAAGACGGCGAGATCCTCGTCAAGGGCGAGCTTGTCATGCACGGCTACTGGCACAACGATGCCGAGACCGCGCGCGCGATACCGCCCGAAGGCCCCAATGCGGGCTGGCTGCACACCGGTGATATCGGCCATCTCGACGATAAGGGCCGCATCGTCATCACCGACCGCAAGAAGGACATGATTGTCAACGACAAGGGCGACAACGTCTCTCCGCAAAAGATCGAGGGCATGTTGACGCTGCAGCCGGAGATCGCGCAGGCGATGGTTTCTGGCGACAAGCGGCCCTACATCGTCGGCCTGGTCGTGCCCGATCCGGAATGGGCGCTGGAGTGGTCCCGCGCGCAGGGCGAACATTTCGACTTCAAGGAATTGCAGGACCTGCCAGCGTTCAGGAATGCGATCCGCGCGGCGGTGGACCGGGTGAACAAGGACCTGTCGGTGATCGAGAAGGTCCGCCAGTTCACCTTTGCCGACGAGGCCTTCAGCATCGACAATGGCGAGATGACGCCGAGCCTCAAGATCCGCCGCCACAAGATCCGGGAGCGCTACGGCGCGCGGGTGGACGCGCTTTACAAGAGCTAGCCGCTTAGCGCCCCGCCATGGCCTTGACCCGCGCGAGATAGGTACGTCCAATCCGCTGGACCGAGCCATCGACCAGCTCGGCGGACCACACGCCAAGGCCATCGTGCTTGAGCCCGGCGATACGGTCGCGCCGAACGATGGTTGAACGGTGCAGGCGGATGAACCGATCGGGATCGAGGCGCGCTTCGAGCCCCGCAATGGTATGAAGCATCATGTAACTGCGCTGTCCCGCGTGGAGCCGGACATAGTCACGCTCGGCATCGATCCGTTCGAGGTCCGACGCGGCGACGCGGATCAGTTCGGAGCGGTGCGGCACCCAGAACTCCTCGATCCACTCGCTCGGCGTCTTTTCCGGTGCCTGAGTCGCTTCGGCTGACGTGCTGCGGCGCGTCTGCGCGCGCTCTACCGCCCGCTCCAGCCGCTCCTGCGCGACAGGTTTGAGCACGTAGTCCACGGCATCGCAATCAAATGCCTCGACCGCAAAATCGTCATGCGCCGTTACGAAAACTACGGCCGGCCGGTTGGCCAGTCCCGCCAGCGCCCGGGCGACGCCGAGCCCATCGACCTCGGGCATGGTCATGTCGAGCAGGACGAGATCGGGATTGAGCGCTTCGATCAGGCGCAGGGCTGCAGCGCCATCGCTGGCCGTCCCCACCACCTGCAACGCCGGTATACGCGCGCACAGGATCTGCATCCGCTCGACAGCCAGCGGTTCGTCGTCAACAATCAGCGTGCGCAACTCAAGTCCCCTCAGCACTCGTTCCGGACGACCGGCATGGTCAGCACCGTTGCATAACCGCCCGCGGGAAGCGGCCCGCTTTCCACGCCGGCTCCATCCTCACCGAAACGGGCAGCAAGCCGGCTTCTGACATTGGCGATGCCGATGCCGGTACCACCATTGGCAAAGCCCGCACCAGGTCCGTCATCCGCCACCGTCAGGATGAGAAAGCCCCCGGCCTCGCGGGCGGTGATGCGGATGGTCACTGGTCGGATGGTGGTCGAGACAGCATACTTGATCGAATTTTCGACCAGCGGCTGCAGGATCATGCCCGGTACGCAGGCGGTCATCAGATCGTCCGGAATGTCGAACTCGCAGCGCAAACGCTCTGGAAAACGCACCGCTTCGATGTCGAGGTAATGGCGCTGCAAGGCGATCTCGTCTTCCAGCGGCATGTCTGCCGTGGGGTCGCCCGCAAGGCTGTGGCGATAGAAACGCGAGATTGACTGGATCATCCGCTCGGCCTGTTCGGTTCGCCCGACCATGACCAAAGCCGACAAGGAATTCAACGTGTTGAACAGGAAGTGCGGGTTCACCTGATAACGCAGCGACCGCAGCTCGGCAGCTTTCGCAGCCCGCGCATATTGCCCTTCGCGATACTCCGCGGCGCGCAGCTGTTCGCCATTGCCGAGCGCAAGATAGAGCGCAGCCCAGGCAATCAGCAGGAAGTAGCGGCCAAGCGCCACGTCGGTCAGCTGACGCCAGAGCCCTTCATTCTCCACCGTCTGGCGAATGATGGTGACATGATCGGGACCGCGCAGATCTTCAGTAACGGTCTCGGACGGGCTTGGCTGCGGCGCGTTTACCACCTTTTCCTCCCCTGCCCTGGCTGATTCCGCTTTCCGCTGCTCAGCAGCTGTCCGGGCTGTGGCGACCTCACGTGCCCGCACCGCCTGTGCCTTCTCCAGCGCCAGCTTTCGTGCCGCTTGCGCCCTCCTGAGAGCCTTGTCAGCCTCGCGGCGGGCCGTTTCGCGGATTTTCTCCCTTTCCGCGGCGGACAGCATCGGCGGGACTGGTGGTGCCGGGGGCGCCGCCGAAGCTGCCGAGGCCGGCGGTTCTGCTGCGTCGCTGATGCTCTCGACCTCACCGTCCTCGTCGACGGTGTAGACCTTGCCGCCGGTCCGCACTTCCGAGCGTCCATCGGCATATTGGCGGACAAACAGGCCGGGCTGGGAAATGACCATGCTGCCATCGGCGTCCTGCTTGATGCCGAAGTTCTTGAGCGCCTGGATCGTCGCTTCGTCGCCGACCTTGCGCAGCTCGGCAATGTCCTCTGCGCTAAGCAACGGCTCCATCGACGGAGCGGCCTTGGGAGCGGGGGGGATCTCCGGTTGTGGCGGCGGTTCCGGCAAGTCGGGCTCGGGTGGCGCCGGAGGGATGAACCCTTCGTCAAGCACGTCGACCAGGACATTGCCGGCCATGTCGTGGCGGATCTTCACCCCGGGCTTGCCTTGGCCGGTGGTCACGGTGGTCTGGGTCGTCGTCGTCGACTCATCGTTTTCCTGCTGCCCCGGAGTGGTGCTGATCCGTTCGATCATGCGCTTCTCGACCGGAGCAAAGGCCCACTGGTTTACCGCTGCCAGAGCGAGTGCTGCGGGCAGCATGATGACCAGGGCTGCGGCAACGCGCGTGGCAAGGGGGCGCGCATCGAAGCGGCGGAGCAGTGGCCAGCAGGCAACCGTGACGACAATGCCGGCGAAGGTTACGAGCGCACGGCGCCAGAGCAGATCGGTAAAATCACCCAGCTCCACCACCAGCCCGCGGACCGTGATCAGAAGGAAGTAGCACAGCCACAACGCCACGGCCGACAGGATCACCTGCCGGGCCGGAACGCGGGGGATACCGGGATCGATTTGCGACGACGTCATCCCGCCGACCCTAAACGCGAACCGCCCGACACGCCATAACGGCGGTCGGGCGGCATAAGGCGTTCATGGAATTTATCGGGTGCGCCTCTGACATCCGTCAAAGGCTTGCGGCACCGGGCCGCTCCCCCGCCCGGCCACCCACGAGAGTACCGTGAACGGG
>NZ_JBXAFX010000018.1:0-78559 GCF_058793515.1 Novosphingobium sp. GW835-FHT14H07 | reverse complement strand
ACGCCCTCCGCCGATCCCGACACACCGTATTCTCATCTTGATTGTCGCGCTTTCTCACCCTGATCGTCGCGCGACAGATGCAGCCCCATGTGAATGTGGAAAGTCTGTGCGTGACTGTCCGTACGGCAGACGGCTCACCTTTGTGCATCGTCGATGACGTCTCGTTTGCCATCCAACGCGGCGAGGTGCTGGCGCTGATCGGGGAATCGGGTTCGGGCAAGACAACGATTGCGCTTTCGCTGATGGGCTATGCCCGCGGCGGGGCGAGGATATCCGGCCAGATCAGGGTTGGCGATGCCGCGCTTGATGGTGCAGGGGCCAGCAGTCTGGCCGCGCAGCGCGGGCATCGCATTACCTATGTTGCGCAAAGCGCGGCGGCTGCGTTCAATCCTTCGCGTCGGGTGATCGAGCAGGTGATCGAGCCTGCGCTGATCCATGGCACTGCATCGGACGCCGATGCGCGCAGGCACGCGGTCGAGTTGTTCGAGGCGCTGGCGCTGCCCAATCCGCAGACCATCGGCAGCCGCTATCCCCACGAACTTTCAGGCGGGCAGCTGCAGCGCCTGATGGCGGCGATGGCGCTGATCACGCGGCCCGATCTGGTGATCTTTGACGAGCCGACGACGGCGCTGGACGTTACCACGCAGGTGGAAGTGCTGCAGGCCTTCCGCAAGGTGGTGCGCGAACAGGGCGCGACCGGGGTGTATGTTTCGCATGACCTGGCGGTGGTGGCGCAGATGGCGGACCGCGTGCTGGTGCTCAATCGCGGGACGGTGCGTGAGCAGAACACCGTGGAAGCAGTGCTTGAGACGCCTGCCGACGATTATACTCGCACACTGCTGGCAGCGGCCAAACCCGTGGTCAAAGCCTCCGTAACCAGTGCGGTCGGGGCTGCCCCATTGCTATCGATCAACGGCATTCATGCAGGATACGGCCCGGTCGACCGACAGGGACGCCCCGCGCATCCTGTGCTCAGCGATGTCAGCCTGACCGTACCGCGCGGCGGCGCCGTGGGAGTGATTGGGGAATCAGGCTCGGGCAAATCGACGGTTGCGCGCGTAGTGGCGGGGCTTCTGGCTCCTACGGCGGGCGAGGTCGTGCTGGATGGTCAGCCGCTGGCGGCCTCGCTCGGCGCGCGAAGCCGCGAGGAATTGCGCCGCATCCAGATCGTGTTTCAGAATGCGGACGTTGCGCTGAACCCGGCGCATTCAGTTGGCGACATCCTCGGACGCGTGCTGCGTTTCTATCATGGCATGAGCGGCCTTGCTGCCAAGGCACGCGTGGCCGAACTGCTCGATCTGATCAAGCTTCCGGCCGGGGTGGCGGAGCGGCGTTGTGACGAGCTTTCGGGCGGTCAGAAGCAGCGTGTGAACCTGGCGCGCGCGCTGGCGGCCAATCCGGACGTGATTCTATGCGACGAGGTGACCTCGGCACTGGATACCGTGGTGCGCGAGGCGATCCTTGAACTTCTGGCAGAATTGCGCCGCGATCTTGGCGTGGCCTATCTGTTCATCAGCCACGATATTGCGACGGTGAAGGCACTGTGTGACGAGATCGTCGTGCTCTACAAGGGCACACGCGTGGAAAGCGGCCACAGCGCAACCTACGATGCGCCGCCCTATCATCCCTATACCGACCTGCTGATTTCCTCGGTGCCCGAACTGCGGACGGATTGGCTTTCGGGCGTAGGGCAAAAGGGCAAGGCACAGTTGAGCCTGGCGGAAGGCGATGCCGGGCTTTGCCGGTTCCTGCCGCGCTGCCCGGTAGCGATTGCGGGGCGGTGCGATACCAGTCCGCCGCCGCTGCGGGTGATGGATGCAGGCAATGTGGTGCTGTGTCACCGGACAGAGCCCGATCTGGCAGGCCGCGAGCTGCAAATGGACGGGAACCAGTCTTGAAGTTCATCACAGAAGAAGAGTCTGCTGCGCTCGTAACGCACGAGATGGCCTATGCCGCGGCGAGAGAAGCGCTGTGTGCGGTCGTCGAAGACGCGGTTCTCTTTCCAGCGGTGCTTGCCCATGGCACTGCCCCAACCAACCGCTTTTCGATCAAGTCGGCCTCGACCGGGAGCTTTGCGGGGCTGAAGGTCGGCTCGTTCTGGCCTGGTAACCCCGAGATCGGATTGCCCCGGCATAACTCCGTGATCCTGCTGTTCGACCAGAGTATCGGGCGGGTCGAGTGGGTCATCGAGGCGGGCAAGGTCAATGCCTATCGCACGGCAGCGGCCGATGCAGTTGCCGCCGATGTGCTGGCACGGCCGGATGCTTCGCTGCTGGCCGTATTTGGCGCTGGCAATCAGGCGCTGTTCGAATGCCTGGCCATTTCCCGCATCCGTCTGATCACGCAAGTTCTGGTCGTGGCGAGAGTTGAGGCCAAGGGGCGCGAATTCGTGGCGGCGCTCGAGGCTGAGGGCCTCAAGGCAACGCTTGCCGATGCCCAGGGCGCCTGCGAGCGGGCCGATATCATCGTGACGGCAACGCCCGCCCGTGCGCCACTGTTCGAGGCGAAATGGGTCCGACCCGGTACGCACATTGCCAGCATGGGATCGGATGCGGCGGGCAAGCAGGAGCTGCCACCCGCGCTCTTCGAACGCGCTGCGCTGTTCTGCGATTATCCAGCGCAGGCGGTGGTGATGGGCGACCTGCAGCACTTCACCGGCGATCGCAACCGGATCACCGCGCTGGGCGATGTACTGCTGGGGCGCGCCGAGGGGCGAACGTCGCCTGATCAGATCACGGTGTTCGACAGTTCGGGCATTGCCCTGCAGGACCTGACCATTGCCCGCAGCCTGATTACCGCATGGGAAAGAGAAAACGCATGACGACAATGGAAGCCGGACAGACCGCAGTAGGTGCGGTTATGGATATTCGCGCCTATGCGCCCGTGGCTAAACCGTCGGCTGACTGGCTTGAAGGCCGTGCCGCTCCGGCTTTTGCCGATGACAAGGCGGTGGTTTCTGCCTTCGCACTGCGGGGCAAGGGGCAGGTTTCAACGCTACCGGCCGATGAGTTCGTGCTGGTGCTGCAAGGCTCGCTTGAGGTTGCCGCTGAGGACGCGACGCTGTCACTAGGAGCAGACGACTGCTGCGCGCTGCCGTTCGGCTGCGGCTTTGGCTGGACCGCGTCGGACGATATGCTTGCGGTGGTCTATTCGGCGCCGACGGACCGTGCGGGCAACCGCACCACGCCGGTGATGATCGACAAGAACGCGCCGCTCAACCCCTCCAATCCGCCTGCAATCGAAAACCTGCTGGGCGAGGTGCCGACCTGCCGGGGCTTTTCGGACTACGTTTCGGCCAATGCCGAATTCTGCGCCGGAACCTGGGATTCCACGCCCTATCACCGCCGTCAGATCCCCTATCGTCAGGTGGAGCTGATGCTGCTGTTGGAAGGGGCGGTGACATTCACTGACGGGAATGGCAGCGTATCGTTCGGCAAGGACGACGTGTGCCTCTTCGTGCGCGGTGATGGCTGTGCATGGTTGAGCGAGGAATACGTGAAGAAGGTCTTTGCGACGCAACGCCCGCTTGGCTGACTTTGGAGCCGTCAGGGGCGGCATATTATACCGCGCCTGACGGCATCTTGCGCATGACCGCCGTGAAGATTTCCGGCTTTCGGAACATTTTGCCAGCGCGAATCCGCTTTAACCTTGGCCAGCGCGCCGTAGGTTGAATTTCTGCCGGCGGTTGGTGTGGAGGAGTATCTTGCAGATGTCGGGGGCCAGGGTCGGGAGCGACAGCAACGGCGTGACTGCGCTGCGATCGGACCATCTCGTACAGGCGCAGGGCCTCTCGCAGGCGCTCAAGTGGCCGTACCGGCTAGAAGACTGGCAATTTGCCTTCGAGCTGGGGCGTGGCTATGCGGTCGAAGCTGAGGGCAAGTTGCTGGGAACCGCGCTGTGGTGGCCCTATGGCGATGATTTCGCCACGATCGGCATGATCATCGTCTCACCCGATGCGCAGCGGCAGGGGATTGGCGGGAGGCTGATGGCGGCACTGCTGGCCGATGCGGCGGGACGGCGGATTACGCTGATCACCACCAAGGATGGCGAACCGCTCTACACCAAGCTGGGCTTTGCCCGTTGCGGCTTCATTACCCAGCACCAGGCTGTGCTGGACAAGGTTCCTGCGATCGACACCGCGGTACCGGTGCGGGCAGCAACGCCAAGTGACCGCGAGGCGCTTGGTGCGGTCGATGCAGCGGCATCGGGCATGGACCGACGCGTCCTGCTCGACGCCCTGCTTGAGGTGGCAGACGCGGTGGTCGTCGAGCGCGCGGGCGTGATCTCGGGCTATGGCTGCGTCAGGCGCTGGGGACGCGGGGTGGTGATTGGTCCGGTGGTTGCTGCCAGTGCCGAGGATGCCAAGGCCATGGTTGCCGTACTCGCTTCGGCTTATGAAGGCGTTTTCGTACGGATCGACGTGACCGATGTGAGCGGCCTTGCACCGTGGCTGGTTAAGATCGGCCTGCCACAGGTGGACCGGGCGCCGATCATGGCGCTGGGCGCACCGCCGGTTTCTGCACCGGGGACAATGCTGGTGGCGCTTTCGAACCAGTCGCTTGGCTGAAGCCATTCTTACAGGCAGGATGTTGATGACCGAAGCTGCAGCCCTCGACGCCGAATTGGCAACTCCGGTTTCGCTGGAAACAGTGGCGACGCCGGCGTTGATCCTCGACGTAACCAAGGTTGATCGCAATATCGCGCGTCTGCGCGCGCATCTTGCAAAGCTTGGAACCGGGTTTCGACCGCACGTGAAAACGAGCAAGTCGATCGAGGTCGCGCGCAGGCTATTTCCGGAAGGAACAGGGCCGATCACCGTTTCGACGTTGGCCGAGGCGGAGTATTTTGCAGAAGGTGGGTTTGAGGACATCACTTATGCCGTCGGCCTGAGCCTTGACCGAATTGCGCGGGCTCGCAAGCTGGTCACGAAAGGCGTGCGGCTTTCGGTGCTGGTCGATACGCTGGAGCAGGCTCAAGCCCTGGTTGCTGCGGCGGGAGATGGCGGGCCGATGCCGGCCGTGCTGATCGAGATCGATTGCGACGGACATCGCGGGGGAGTTCTGCCGGACGACCCTGATCTTGTCGCTATTGCCGACGTACTGCGGAACGGCCGGGTGGAACTGGCAGGCGTGCTGACACACGCGGGAGAATCCTACAATGCGCGCGGCGGCGCCGGTTTGCCGGAAGCTGCCGAGGGCGAGCGGGCGGCAGCAGTGGCCGCGGCGGAAGCGCTGCGGGCTGCCGGGCATGCCTCGCCCGTGGTCAGCGTCGGCTCCACGCCGACGGCGCATTTTGCGCAGGATCTTACGGGCGTGACCGAGGTGCGCGCGGGCGTGTTCAGCTTCTTCGATCTGGTAATGCACGGGATCGGCGTCTGTTCGCTGGACGACATTGCGGCATCGGTGCTGCTGACGGTGATCGGCCATCGCCCGGAAAAGGGTTGGATCCTGACTGACGGGGGCTGGATGGCCCTTTCGCGCGACAGGGGGACGCAGCGCCATCCGGTGGACCAGGGTTATGGCCTGGTCTGCGATATCGACGGCAATCCGTTTTCTGACGTGATCGTGGAGGACGCCAGCCAGGAGCACGGCATCATCAAGGTGCGCCCGGGCAGCGGTGGCGTTCTGCCGAAACTGGCCATCGGTTCGCGCGTGCGGGTGCTGCCCAACCACGCCTGCGCCACTTGCGCGCAGCACGAGGCATACAACGTAGTCGATGGCACGGGTCACGCAATCGTCGGCAATTGGCCACGCATGCGGGGTTGGTGACGCCGCCTTCCTTTCCGGAGCCCGCGAGGGTGGAGAACGACATGAAGATGACCTCCTACTGGCTCGATAGCGCGAAGCCCTTTGCCTCGGGCGCGCCGGGCGGGCCAAGTGGCACTGCCGATGTTGCCGTGATTGGCGCAGGTTTCACGGGTCTTTCCGCCGCGCTTGCGCTGGCCAGGAAGGGGGCGAAGGTCGTCGTCCTCGAGGCGGACCGCGTGGCGGGGGCAGCCTCCGGCCGGAATGGTGGCATGTGCAACAACGGTTTTGCGCAAGACTATGGCGGCATGGTCGAGAAGTTCGGGCTGGATCGCGCGAACATGCTTTACCGTGCCTTCGATGCCGGGGTGGATCTGGTGGAGCAGATCGTGGCCGAGGAAGGCATCGAGTGCCATTTCGGACGCGTCGGCAAGCTGAAGCTGGCGGCAAAGCCCAAGCATTTCGAGAAGATCAAGCGGTCGCAGGATCTGTTGGCGCGTAATGTCGATCCCGAGACGAGCCTGGTCATGCCGCAGGACCTGCGGACGGAAATCGGTTCGGACATCTTTTACGGAGGCATGCTCTACGGCAAGAGCGCCAACATGCACATGGGCGAGTACGGGCAGGGCCTGGCCGAAGCCGTGGTGCGGCGGGGCGGTACGATCTTCGAGCATAACCCCTTGCTCAAGATGCGCCGCGTTTCAGGCACAAGCCATGAACTGACGACGCCGCACGGCAGCCTGATTGCCAATCAGGTGTTGTTGGCTACTGGCACGTCACGTGTTGGGCCGCTGGGTTGGTTTCGCCGTCGCCTGGTGCCGGTCGGAGCCTATCTGATCGCGACAGAGCCTTTGCCGGTGGATCTGCTTGACCGACTGACGCCGCGTCGGCGCAACACGGTCGATACGCGCAACTTCGTCAGCTATTTCCGCACGACCCCGGACAACCGCATCCTCTTTGGCGGACGGGCGCGCTTTTCGAGCCGCAGCGATCCGGCGGCAGATGCCAAGAGCGGAACGATCCTGCGGCGGTCCATGGCGAACTTCTTTCCCGAGCTGGCCGATGCGCGCATCGATTACTGCTGGGGCGGGATGGTGGACATGACCAGCGACCGCCTGCCGCGTGCCGGGGAGCGGGACGGCCTGTTCTATTCAATGGGGTACAGCGGCCACGGCACGCACATGGCGACGTACATGGGCAAGATCATGGCCGAGGTGCTGGACGGCAAGGCCGATGCGAACCCGTGGCGCGATTTCGATTGGCCAGCGATCCCGGGATACTTCGGGACGCCATGGTTCCTGCCGTTCGTCGGCGCCTACTACCGCTACAAGGACATGGTAGGATGAGCGATCCAGCGCAGGACGCACTGCAGGCGGTGCTTCCGCTCACGGGCAAGGCCTATATCGACGGCGAGTGGATCGACCTGCCCGGCACAGAACGGCTGCCGGTGATCAATCCCGCCAATGGCAACTGTATCGCGCAACTCGCGGCGGGCACGGCGGCGGATCTTGACCGGGCGGTGGCGGCGGCGCGGGGGGCCTTTGCCGCATTCTCGCAAAGCCCCGTGGCAGCACGAATCGCGCTACTGGAACGCGTCCACGCGCTGATGGCCGAACGGGCCGAAGCGCTGGCACAGGTGCTGGTGACGGAGATGGGCGCGGCGATCAGCTTTGCCCGCGCATCGCATGTACCGTTCGCGCTGGGCCATGTGCAGGCCGCGATCGAGGTGCTGAGGGACTACGAGTTCCTGACGATGCGCGGGACGACGGCCATCGTGCGCGAACCCATCGGCGTTGCCGCGCTGATCACGCCGTGGAACTGGCCGCTCTACCAGATCACCGCAAAGGTTGCCCCAGCGCTGGCTGCGGGATGCACGGTGGTGCTGAAACCCAGCGAGCTTTCGCCGTTGAGCTCGATCATGTTTGCGCAGATCGTGCATGATGCCGGCGCGCCTGCAGGTGTCTTCAACCTTCTTAACGGAACCGGCAGCGAAGTGGGCGCGGGCATGGCAGCGCACCCGGATGTCGACATGATCTCGATTACCGGATCGAACCGCGCTGGCGTATTGGTGGCACAAGGTGCGGCCCCCACGGTCAAGCGAGTGACGCAGGAGCTGGGCGGCAAATCTCCCAACGTGCTGATGCCCGATGCCGATTTCGAGCGCGTCGTGCCGTTGGGTGTGATGGCCGCATTCCGCAACGTCGGCCAATCGTGCAGCGCGCCAACGCGGATGATCGTGCCGCGCTCAGCCCTGGCACAAGTCGAAGCAATTGCGCGCAGAACGGTCGAAGGCATCATCGTGGGCGATCCGACCGAGGATGCAACGACGCTTGGTCCTATCGCTAATGCAGCGCAGCATCGTCGCGTTCAGACGATGATCGCGGTGGGCATCGAGGAGGGCGCGCGGCTGGTATGCGGAGGTCTCGGCAGTCCGGAAGGGCTCGATCACGGCCTCTTCGTCCAGCCGACAATCTTCTCCGACGTTTCCAGTGGGATGCGCATCGCGCAGGAGGAAATCTTCGGGCCGGTGCTGGTCATCATCCCTTACGACAACATCGACGAGGCGGTCGCGATCGCCAATGACACCGACTACGGCCTTGGCGGCCATGTCCACGGTGCCGACCTTGATCAGGCCCGCAGCGTGGCTCTGCGCATCCGCACGGGGCAAGTCCACATCAACTCGCCGGCGTGGGATCCTCACGCTCCATTCGGCGGCTACAAGCGGTCCGGCAACGGCCGCGAATACGGGCTCTTCGGCTTCGAGGAATATCTCGAGGTAAAGGCCATTCTTGGTTTCGCATGAAGTCCGCGATCATCGGAGAAGCATGACATGCCCGCGCCCTTGAGGTTCATCGAATCCACTCCGGAACTGCCCAGTCAGGCCGACGTCGTTGTCATTGGAGCTGGCGTGATCGGTAGCTTTACCGCCTATTACCTGGCCAAGCGTGGCCTCAAGGTCGCGCTGATCGAAAAGGGGGTCGTCGGCGGGGAACAATCGAGCCGCAACTGGGGCTGGTGTCGCCAACAGAACCGCGACGAGAGAGAGTTACCGCTGGCGACCAAGGCGCTTGACCTGTGGGAGCAGTTCGGGATCGAGAGCGGCGAGGAAACGGGTTTTCGGCGCTGCGGCCTGTTCTATGTCAGCAATGACGAGTCTGAAATTGCGACGTGGGCGAAGTGGGGCGATTATGCCCGGTCCATCGGCGTGAAGACGCGCATGTTGAACAGCCAGGAGGCTACCGAGAAGGGGAGCTTCACCAAGCAGGTCTGGAAGGGCGGCGTGCATTCGCAGATGGACGGCATTGCGGACCCCGGTCTTGCGGTCCCTGCTGTGGCGCGGGCGATCATGGCGCTTGGCGGCACGGTGCATCAGGCCTGCGCGGCGCGCGGGATCGAGACGACCGGCGGGGCCGCGAGCGGCGTGGTGACCGAGCGTGGCACGATCGCCACGAAGCTGGTCATCCATGCCGGCGGTGCGTGGGCATCATCGTTCATGCGCCAATTGGGCGTGCGCTTCCCGCAGGCGACGGTGCGCCAGTCGATCCTTGCCGTTGGCACAGGCCACATGAGCCTGCCGGATGCATTCTACGGGGACTCGATGTCGATCACACGGCGCGGTGATGGCGCTCATGCGCTGGCCTACAGCGGACGGGCAAAGGTCGATCCGACGATGCAATTCCTGCAGTTCCAGAAGCAGTTCATTCCGATGTTCAAGCAGCGCTGGAAAAAGGTTTCCCCGGGGGGGCTGCAAGGCCTGCGCGCCGGACACGAGACACTTTCACGGTGGGCGCTGGATCGGCCGACGCCGATGGAAGCGCGCCGTATCCTCGACCCCTCTCCGGATGCAAAGACGATCCGCCTGACAGTGGAGCGCGTGTCGCGCCTCATCCCGGAAGTCGCACGGGCGCCCATCGTTGGAACATGGGCGGGCTTTGTCGACAGCACCCCTGATGGCGTGCCGGTCATCGGTGAGATACCGGCGGTTCCAGGCTTCATCCTCGCCGCCGGCTTCAGTGGACATGGCTTTGGGATCGGGCCGGGGGCGGGGCATCTGGTGGCAGACATCGCGACGGGGCAAGAGCCTATCGTCGACCCGCGGCCTTATCGGCTTTCACGCTTCGATCCCGGTGCAGAGATTGACGTTTCGGAATTCTAGCCGCGGCCAGCTTTTCCGGATTTCGCAATAAAATTCCAAATACCCGTCAAATGCGGCAGCTAGTTTTGATAACTGCCAGATAGAACGGGCGATGATCGGCGGCCCAGGTCGAACTGATGTGGTGATTTTCGCGGGAGTATCGGATGAAAGTTCAGGACGCGACGCAGATCGTGCTGCGAGACATGACCACAGACGATATTCACGATGTCGCCGATTTGTGCTTCGAGCAACAATGGCCGCACCGCGAAGAAGACCTCGAGAAACTGCTGGCTATTGGCAGCGGACTGGTTGCCGAGGTGGATGGGAAGCCGTGTGGCACGATCATGGCGTGGCGATTTGGGGAAAGCTTTGCGATGATCGGCGTGATCATCGTGGCGAGGGCGCAGCAGGGACGTGGGCTTGGCCGCGAACTGGCAAGTGCCATGCTGAAGCGGCTGGACGGCGTTACGGTGATCCTGAATGCCACTGACGAAGGCTTGCCGCTTTACTCGAAGCTCGGTTTCGTCGCGATGGGCAAGGTCCATCAGCATCAGGGCATCGCGCCGGTACAGCCTCTCGTCCAGCTCCGCCCCGGCGAACGGGTGAGACCGATGGGAGTTGCCGATGCACAGGTGCTTGACGCGCTCTACTCCTCGGCCACGGGCATGGACCGCAAGGCCGTGCTCGACGCCCTTCTTGCCGACGGCAGCGCGGTGGTGCTGTGCCGTGAACACGAGCAGACCGGTTTTGCCGTGATGCGAAGGTTTGGCCGCGGCTGGCTCATCGGTCCGGTGATTGCGCCGGATGCCACCGGCGCAAAGGCCCTGATCGCCCACTGGCTCGGGACACAGACGGGCAGTTTCTGTCGAATCGACGTGCCGGAGGTGACTGGGCTTGGTCCCTGGCTTGAAGAAGTCGGTCTGCCAGAGGTGGGCCATGTTACGCGAATGGCACTCGGTCCCGCACCGGTTCCCGGCGACAATGTCGCTATCTTTGGTCTTGCTGCACAGGCGCTTGGTTGAACATGCTGAACTTGAAGGATCCCACCCTGCTGCGGCAGGCTGCTCTCGTCGATGGTGCCTGGATCTCCGCTGGTCTTCCCGCGCTTGAGGTGACCAATCCGGCCACTGGCGAAGTAATTGGCACCGTGCCCGATTGTGGTGCTGCCGAGGCGAATGCGGCAATCGATGCGGCGCAGGCCTCCTGGGCCGACTGGCGGCGGCGCACGGCGGGCGAACGTGCCGCGCTGCTGGAGGCGTGGCACGGCCTGGTCCTTGCAAATCTGGATGACCTTGCCCGGATCATGACGGCCGAGCAGGGCAAGCCCTTGGCCGAGGCGCAGGGCGAAATCCGCTATGCCGCTACCTTCATAAAGTGGTTCGCCGAAGAAGGCCGCCGCGTGGGCGGGCGCAACATTGCCTCGCCCGAGCGGGACCGCCGGATCATCGTGCTGACCGAGCCGGTGGGCGTTTCAGCTGCCATCACGCCGTGGAACTTCCCGGCCGCGATGATTACCCGCAAGTGCGCACCGGCGCTGGCCGCAGGGTGCCCAGTGGTGATCAAGCCATCGGAAATGACGCCGTTCACCGCGCTTGCCCTGATCGAACTGGCGATCCGGGCAGGCTTCCCCAAGGGTACGATCAACCTGCTGACCGGAATGCCGCGCGCGATCGGCGAGGCGATCACGGCAAGCCCGGTGGTGCGCAAGCTGTCCTTTACCGGATCGACCCGCGTCGGTTCGCTGTTGATGCGGCAGAGTGCGGACACGATCAAACGGCTGAGCCTTGAGCTGGGTGGCAATGCCCCGCTCATCGTGTTCGATGATGCCGACCTTGATCTGGCGGTCAAGGCCACGATGGCAAGCAAGTTCCGCAACGCCGGTCAGACCTGTGTCTGTGCCAACCGCATTCTCGTTCACGGACCGATCTACGACGAATTTGCCGCGCGCTTGGGCGCTGCCGTCGAGGCGCTCAATGTCGGCTACGGCATGGATGCCGATGCGACAACCGGCCCCCTGATCAATCGTGCGGCGACCGATAAGGTGTCGGCGCATGTCGAAGATGCGCTGGGCAAGGGCGGGAAGATCCTGTTCTCGGGCAAGGGCGCACAAGGCGGCAACTTTGCCCGCCCGGTGATCATCGGCGAGGCAAATACCGGAATGCGACTGGCACGCGAAGAGACCTTCGGCCCGGTGGCTCCATTGTTCCGCTTCGAAACCGAGGACGAGGCAATTCTGTTGGCCAACGACACCGAATACGGGCTTGCCAGCTATTTCTACACATCCGGGCTAGATCGCGCATTCCGAGTAGCTGAAGCGCTGGAGGCGGGCATGATCGCGCTGAACACCGGATCCATAGCAATGGAAATGGCTCCCTTTGGCGGTGTCAAGCAATCGGGTCTTGGGCGCGAGGGCGGAACACTGGGCATCGAGGAATACCTGGAAACCAAGGCCTTCCACATTGGTGGCCTGAAGATCTGAATCTGCGCGGCCTCAAGGGGGACTACATGAGCAGCAATACACGCAAGCACACCATCGCGGTGATCCCCGGTGACGGTATCGGCAACGAGGTAATGCCCGAAGGCATGCGCGTGCTGGAAAAGGCTGCGTCGCTATACGGCTTCGAGCTGGAGCAGAAGTGGCACGACTTTTCCTCGTGCGACTATTACGCGCGCCATGGCCGGATGATGCCGGAAAACTGGAAGGAAGAAATCGGCCGGCCCGACGCGATCTTCTTCGGCGCAGTCGGCTGGCCTGATACCGTGCCCGATCACATTTCGCTCTGGGGCTCGATCATCCAGTTTCGCCGCGAATACGACCAGTACATCAACCTTCGGCCGGTGCGGCTGATGCCGGGCGTGCCCTGCCCGCTGGCCGGGCGCGAACCGGGCGACATCGACTTCTGGGTGGTGCGCGAGAACACCGAGGGCGAGTATTCTTCTGTCGGCGGG
This sequence comes from Novosphingobium sp. GW835-FHT14H07, assembly GCF_058793515.1. NCBI lineage: Bacteria > Pseudomonadati > Pseudomonadota > Alphaproteobacteria > Sphingomonadales > Sphingomonadaceae > Novosphingobium > Novosphingobium sp. GW835-FHT14H07. The sequence goes on along the minus strand of NZ_JBXAFX010000018.1, from coordinate 65,731 downwards.
ATCATGTTCCCCGGCACCGAGCGCGAGTTGGTGATTCAGGACACCGTCATGACGCGCGTCGGCGTGGATCGCGTGCTTCGCTATGCCTTCGATCTGGCCCAAACGCGTGAGCGCAAGCACCTGACCAGCGCGACCAAGTCCAACGGCATTGCCATTACCATGCCCTATTGGGATCAGCGCGTGGAAGCGATCGCAACCGAGTATCCCGACGTTTCTCACGACAAGTACCATATCGACATCCTGACCGCGCAGTTCGTGATGAACCCGGACCGCTTCGACGTGGTGGTCGGCTCCAACCTGTTTGGCGACATCCTTTCCGATCTCGGCCCGGCCTGCACCGGCACGATCGGGGTGGCGCCTTCGGCCAACATCAATCCCGAGGGCAAGCACCCTTCGCTGTTCGAACCGGTACACGGCTCTGCGCCGGACATTGCCGGGCAGGGCATAGCCAACCCGGTCGGCCAGATCTGGTCCGCCGCGATGATGCTGGAGCATCTGGGTGAGACCGATGCCGCCACCGCGATAATGCGGGCGATCGAACAGGTTCTGGCAACGCCTGCGGCACGCACGCGAGACCTCAAGGGAGCGGCAGGCACGGAAGAATGCGGCAAGGCAATCGCCGAGGCGCTTCAGTAACGGACAGGGTGTGGATGGTTTTGCGGCAGGCGACAAGTTCTGCCGCAAAGCTGCAAGATCACGGGCCATCATGTCGACAGCCATGGCCTTTCGGGCAAAAATGCCGACAGCGAGTCATAAGCTTGTCTTGCCGGAAACGCCCGGCCAGTCAGTCCGGAGGCCACCATCGTGCGCAGGATTTCTCCTTACATTTCAGCCGCCATCGCAGTAGCGATAGTGGGTGCGGCTTTCGCCTCGAGCACCGCAAGCGCCCACGCGATCTGGTTCGCTCAGCGGGCCAAGCAGCTCGCCATGGTCTACGGCGTCGGATCGGACGATCTTGATGCGGTAAAGCGCATGCCCCTGGTCACGTCGGTCACCGGCTATGATGCCGACGGCCTGCCGGTAACGGCATCGCTGCGCGCGGCGGGGGCGATCCCGGTGGTCGACAGTGATGAGCCGATGGCGGTGGTCGCAGCCGTGATGGACTACGGCGTGTGGTCCAAGGATGCCGCCGGCACCTGGCACAACAAGGGCCTCGACGAGGTCAAGGATGCCACGGTGAGCGAGCATAATTTCAAGTATGCCGTCCACATCAACCAGTTGCCATCGAAGCCCATGCCGCTCATCCCCGGCCACAAGCTGCAACTGATTCCGGCGGACAATGCCATTCCGCAAGCGATGGGCCAGCCGATCCGCCTCCGGGCGATGTTCGAAGGCAAGCCTGCGGCAAACGTGGCGATCCTGCACGATTACGTGAATGACCCCGACCAGAAGCCGTCGATGACCGACGCGCAGGGCTATGTCACGTTGCCGGTGCGAAATCAGGGGTTGAACGTGGTCGTCGGTATCCTCGTCGCACCTTCGGACAATCCGGCCAAGTACAAGCAAATGGAGCACCGCGCCTCGCTCACGTTCGTGTTGCCACACCTGCCGGAATGACCGCTGCCTCGGGGAGAATTGCAATGAACATGAAAAGAATCACCGCCGCCCTTGCCGGGCTTTCGCTGATCGCTTTCGCGGTATCCGCCAAGGCCCACGGTTCAATGAAGCCGCTGCATGGCGGGGTTGTGACAATGGTCGGTGAGACCGTTGTCGAACTGGTCCGCGCACCCAAGGGCGTCGATGTCTACATCACTGAAGAGGACGAGCCGCTGGCGGCCACGGGCTTTTCCGGCAAGCTGATCGTCACGGCAGCGGGGGCCAAGGCGGATACGCCGCTTGTGCCCCAAGCCGGCAACCGCATGTCGGCACCGGGGTTCAAGATCCCGGCTGGTGCCAAGGTTGTGGTCGCACTCACGGCCAAGGGCAGCGGAGCCAAGACGCTCGCTTCCTTCACGGTAAAGTGAAGCAGTGATGGTCCGCCCGACTGCCCTTTCGCTTCCGCAAGGACTGCTGCGATGGGCCGGGTGGGCCATCGCCCTCATCATCATTCTTGCCCTGAAGTCGGCAGCGCACGCCCATGGCGTGGGCGAGGACGACCGTGCCTTCATAGAAGGCGCATCGGGGATGGCCATCGGCCCCTACATGTACCTCGGCGCCAAGCATATGGTGACGGGATACGATCACTTGCTGTTCCTGGTCGGCGTTATCTTCTTCCTCTACCGGCTGAAGGACGTGGGCACTTATGTGACGCTGTTTGCCATCGGCCACAGCACCACGCTGCTGCTGGGCGTCCTGTTCGACATCCGCGCCAACCCCTACATCGTCGATGCCATTATCGGGCTTTCGGTGGTCTACAAGGCGCTCGACAACCTCGACGGGTTCCGGACGCTGTTCGGGCGGGCGCCCAATCCCAAGGCGGCAGTGCTGATCTTCGGGTTTTTCCACGGCTTCGGCCTCGCCACGAAGCTGCAGGACCTGACCCTCTCCGCCGATGGGCTGGTGCCGAACCTCATCAGCTTCAACATCGGCGTTGAGCTGGGCCAGTTCACCGCACTCGGAGCAATCCTGATCGCGATGAACGTGTGGCGGTCCACCAGCAGCTTTCGCCGCAGTGCCATTGCCGCCAATGCCGCGCTGATGTGCGCGGGCTTCGTGCTTGTGGGCTTCCAGCTCACTGGCTTTTTCACGCAAGGCTCGACGGGAGCGATGTGATGCAGGCCGAAATCGCAAATCCGGTGAATTCGATCCAGGTTCCGCCATCGACGCTTGCCAAGGCAACCGGCGGGGCGTTGCTGGCTGCAGCTGCCATATTGGTTCTGTTCGTGATGCCGGCGGAATACGGCATCGACCCGACCGGCGTTGGTCGGCTGACCGGAATCGTCGGCATGGGGGCGGGCGGCGAGGAGGCGACACCCGCCCCGGCTGACGCTCCGGTCGCGTCTCGTGTTTCTGGGCCGGCGACCCCAACCAGGGCCGCGATCGTCCGCGAGGGTGACATGCGCAGCGACGAAATGACGCTGACGCTTGCGCCGCATAGTGGACAGGAAGTGAAAGCCCACATGCAGGCTGGGCAAAGCTATGTCTTCGAATGGTCGGCCAAGGGCGGACCGGTGAAGGCTGATATGCATGGCGAAAAGGTCAACGCCGCCGAGGGCGAGTTCACCAGCTATTGGGAAGAGAAGCAGATGACCGGCGGCAAGGGCAGCTTTACCGCGCCGTTCGACGGCACGCATGGCTGGTACTTCCGCAACAAGGGCGAAACGCCGGTCACGGTCACGGTAAGGACCACCGGCTTCTACAAGGATCTGTTCCTGCCGCAGGGTTGATGTGTGACACGGCAGGGCAAGGTATTCGAGAAGGAAAGAGGGCAGGGATCATGGCCACCAGTATGACATTGCCTCCCGGGGGCATAAATCTTGCAGCAGGAGGGACAAAGGCCACGGCCCATGCCCGTCTGGCCAACATCGACGCGCTGCGCGGTTTCGTGATGGTGCTGATGCTGCTCGATCACCTGCGTGAGACGTGGTTCGTCAACTATCCGGTGACCGACCCGATCAATGCCCTGACCATCATCCCTGCCATTGGTTTTGCCCGGTTCGCGGTGAGCTTCTGTGCGCCGATCTTCGTCGCGCTGACCGGGCTTGGCGTCTACCTTTTCAGCGTCAATCACACGGTTGAGGAGACCACTGAATACCTTTTCAAGCGTGGCCTTCTGCTGATCGTGATCGAGCTGGTCTATCTCTCGCCGCTCTATTGGGGGATCGTGCCGCAGCCGACGTTCTGGCTTCAGGTGATCTGGGCAATCGGCATATGCATGATCCTGCTGGCGGCCTTCATGCGCCTGCCACGGCCGGCGATCATTGCGCTGGGCCTTGGCATCGTATGCTTCCACAACCTGCTCGATCCGATCGTGCTGACCAAGGACGATGCCCTGTTCCCGGTCTGGGCCCTGCTGCACCAGCGTGATGCGTTCGACTTGCCGCTCGGCTTCGTGGCCAAGACAACCTATCCGATCCTCGCATGGCTCGGCGTGATCCTGCTCGGCTTCGGCATCGGGCCCTGGTTCACGGGAAAGGTCGCGCCCGCAGTCCGGCAGAAGCGGCTGCTGGTGCTGGGCTTCGGCATGATCGCCGCGTTTGTGCTGTTGCGCCTGCTCAACGTCTATGGCGACAAGCCGTGGTTCGTGGTCGAAGGCGATCCGGTTCGCACGGTCATCAGCTTCATCTCGATGACGAAGTATCCGCCGTCGCTGCTGTTCCTGCTGCCGACGCTTGGAGGCGGGGCACTGCTGCTCGTGCTGTTCGAGAAGATCAATGACTCGCGCCTGGTCGCGGCATTGGCGATCTTCGGCGGCGCACCGATGTTCTTCTATCTGCTGCACCTCACGGTTCTTCGCATCCTCTACCACAGTGCTCTTGTCATCTGGGGTCCGAACAACGGCACCGCCTACATGTTCGACAACTACAACTGGGTGCTGCTGTGGTTCGTGGCGATGATCGTGCCGCTCTATCTGCCGACGGTCTGGTATGCGCGCCTGAAGCGCCGCCGTCGCGACATCACCTGGCTCAAGTACTTCTGAGCTTTGCGACATGCCGGGCCTGCAAGGCCGGGGCAAAGGAGGCGTGCGGCAGAATATGCCGCGCGCCTTCATGTCAAAAGGACGCCGATAATCATTTGCTTGCTCATTCGGCGAAACCCGCTTGGGGCGCTGACATAGCCTTCAGCGAATGCTACGGAATGGACGAAACGCGATGACCAACCCAACAAACCGTTCCCTCATCGATATCGACCGCGATCATCTGATCCACTCGGTCACGTCGTTCAGGGGGCACGAGCAGCATGGCGCCATCGTGCTGGAAACCGGCAAGGGCATGTGGTTGACCGATGCGGACGGCAACCAGTTGCTCGATGCCTTTGCCGGGTTGTGGTGCGTCAATGTCGGCTATGGTCAGGATTCGATTGTCGAGGTGGCGGCAGAGCAGATGCGCCGCCTGCCTTATGCCACGGGCTATTTCCATTTTGCCAGTGAACCGGCCATCCGCCTTGCGGGGGAATTGACTGCCGCCGCGCCCGATGGCTTGGACCATGTGTTCTTCACCCAGGGCGGCTCTGACGCGGTGGACAGCGCGATCCGCTACATCGTCCATTACTGGAATGCCGCCGGGAAGCCCGACAAGAAACATTTCATCGCGCTGGAATGGGGATATCATGGATCTAGTAGCCTTGGCGCCGGGCTAACCGCGCTGGGCAACTTCCACCGCAATTTCGATCTGCCACGGCCATGGCAGCACCATATCGCCTCGCCATATCAGTATCGTCATCCTCAAGGGGACGATGACGCGGCCGTGATCGCTTCCACAGTCGCAGCGCTTGAGGCCAAGGTGGCAGAACTCGGGGCGGACAACGTGGCGGCATTTTGCTGCGAACCGATCCAGGGTTCGGGCGGGGTGATCGTGCCCCCGAAGGGCTGGCTCAAGGCTCTTCGCGAAGCATGTACCCGACTTGGCATCCTGATGCTGGTGGACGAGGTCATCACCGGCTTTGGCCGCACCGGGCCGTTGTTTGCCTGTCTGGATGAAGATGTCTCTCCAGATTTCATGACCACGGCCAAGGGCCTGACGTCTGGATACATACCGATGGGCGCCATGTTCATGGCCAACCACGTCTACCAGACCATCGCCGACGCAGCGCCTGCCGCGCTGCCGATTGGCCATGGCCAGACGTATTCTGGCCACCCCGTGGCCGCTGCGGTGGGCCTGGAAGTTCTGCGCCTTTATCGTGATGGCGGCCTGCTGGAGAACGGCCGCGTGACGGGTGAGCGGTTCGCGCAACACATGGAACGGATCAGGTCGCATCCACTGGTTGGCGACGTACGCTATCGCGGGATGTTAGGTGCGATCGAACTGACCCCGAACAAGGCGACGAAGGCAATTTTCGATCCATCGCTCGACATTGGCGGAAGGCTGTCGAAACTGACCTATCGCAATGGGGTGATCGTGCGCTGTTTTGCCAATGCAGTCATTGGTTTTGCACCGGCGCTATGCTGCTCGCTCGACGAAATGGATATGATCTTCGAACGGGTAGAACGGTCGCTTGACCAACTGCTTGAGCAGCCCGACATTCGCGCGGTCGTCGCGCTGCAAGACGCCTGACGGGGGAACAAACCATGCTGCCCGGACCCAAGCTCGACAGGATAGACCTCAAGATCCTTGCCAAGCTCCAGCAGGAGGGCCGGATCACCAACGTGGAACTGGCCGATGCGGTCGGCCTTTCGCCGAGCCCCTGCCTGACGCGGGTCAAGCGCCTGGAAAAGGCCGGATATATCACGGGCTATGGCGCACACGTGAATTTCAGCAAGCTGGGTGAATACCTCACGGTATTTACCGAAGTCACGCTCAGCGAACATCGCCAGGGCGATTTCAGCCGTTTCGAAAGCCGCATTGCCAAGCTCGACGAGATCGTCGAATGCCACCTCGTTTCAGGCGGCTATGATTATCTGCTCAAGTTCGTGGCGCGCGGTGTTTCACACTATCAATCGATCATGGAAGGCATGCTCGAAAGTGATTACGGCATCGAGAAGTACTTCAGCTACATCGTGATCAAATCACCCTTCATCAAGCACAGACTCCCGATCCAGAACCTGTTTGGACAGACGCATGGCTGACCAGGTTCAGTTGCAAGCGGATCTTTTGAATGATCTCGTCGCACTGCGTCGGGATATCCATGCCAATCCGGAACTCGGGTTTTGCGAGCAGCGGACAGCAGGCCGCATTGCTGATGAGCTGCGCGCACTTGGCATCGAAGTGCATGAAGGCATCGGCACGACCGGAGTTGTCGGGGTCCTGAAGGGCAGGCGCGAAGGATCGCGCACACTTGGCCTGCGGGCAGACATGGACGCCCTGCCGATTCAGGAAATGACCAACTTGCCCTGGGCCAGCAAGACGCCCGGCTCCTTCCACGGCTGCGGGCATGACGGCCATGTCGCCATGCTGTTGGGCGCTGCCCGGGTTCTGGCTGCCGATCCCGATTTTGCCGGTACGCTCCACCTCATCTTCCAACCTGCCGAGGAAGGGCTGGGTGGAGCACGCGTGATGATCGAGGAAGGGCTGTTTGACCGCTTTCCTTGCGATCGGGTCTATGCCTTGCACAACTGGCCCGGTCTTCCTGCCGGGACGATCAGCACGCGCCCCGGCGCAATCATGGGCGCGGCTGACAAGTTCCGGATCACTTTGACCGGCAAGGGCGGACACGCAGCGATACCGCAGGACAGTCCTGATGCGATCCTTGCTGCGGCGAGCCTCGTCCAGCAACTCAACACCATCGTCAGTCGCGCCGTGGCGCCTTCTGCGTCAGCCGTCCTTTCAATTACGCAAATTCACGGCGGTCACGCGCACAACGTCACACCGGCAGAAGTCATGGTCGGCGGTACTGTCCGCACATTCGACCCGGTCGTTCAGGATCGGATCGAGGAGCGGATGTGCGCAATACTGAAAGGCATTGCGACGTCGTTCGAGGTTGAATGCATGCTGGATTACGACCGCTACTATCCAGCCACGATCAACGATCCCCAAGCTGCCGCCGATGTGCTCGGAGTGGCTGCTACCTTGGGAACGGCGGAGCTTGCTCCCGAACCTGCGCCGACCTCGGAAGACTTCTCCTTCATGCTGCAACAGCGCCCCGGAGCGTATATCTGGCTGGGGCAAGGCAGCCACACCCATGGTGCTCCGCTCCATAATCCGCAGTATGATTTCAACGATAACGTGCTTGAAACCGGCGTCCGGTTGCATGTGGCACTGGCGCGGCACTGGCTGAAGTAAGTCAACGCGCGCTTCGGAAGTGCCGCTGTGCCAGGATCTGTCGAAATGGCATTAGAGCCCAAAAAGAAAGGCCGGCCCGAAGGCCAGCCTTGAAAAGTTTGGGAGAGGATGCCTGAAAGGCAGTTCGCATATGCGGTAGCTTCCATTCTTTGGCAAATGCGAACGGCTACTTCATAGTTGCAGTTTCTGCATCCGGCTCTCGGTCACGGGTATTGGTTCAAGGAGTGATCCCGACCGCGTCCTTTACACGTTGCAGGGCGGCATCGACCGGCGATGGCTCGGCAAGGATCATGAAGGTTCCGTTCATGGCAAAGACGCAATGTCCATGGACAGTCGCCAGCAGCGAGCGCGTGAGGTGTTCCGCCAGATCCTTCCTGTCGGGAGTTAATGCGGCGCGCACTTCCTGAACGACGACGTCGAAAATAGCGCGCACTTCGGCTTGGTATTCTGGAGGAGGCGTGCAGTCTTCCGGCAGCCGGAAATCATAGATTGCCGCCCAAGCGTGTCGGTGGTCTTTTGCAAATTCGAAGTAGGCCGTAATAGCTGCCGCGAGCCTTTCGTGAGGGGGGCTCGGTTCTCCCACGGCTGCCAGACGCCGCCGAAGGTGGTCGCGCCACAGCGCCAAGGTTCGCCCGTTGATGGCAAGGATCAGCGCGTCATAGCTGCCGAAGACGTTGTAGAGCGTGCCGATCGAATAGCCGATGCGTTTGGCTACTTCGCGCGCCGAGAAGTGTGCAAATCCCACTTCCTCCATGTGCCTATGCCCAGCGGCAACGATGATTTCGCGCAACTCCTCGCGGCTATGATCCGATCTGCGTCCCATGGCCTATAGCTATGGCATAAATTGAACACTGTCTATTATTTTAATTGAACAATGTATAATTTGCGACTAGTCCTGCGAGTCGTGAAGGGGAGAGGGTCTGGATTGGCCTGGTTTTCTGCCCTTAACCCGTCCGGAACACTTGTTCCGGTAATGGCAGCTTTGAATTGCAAAGGGTTCCAGATGTCCGCACCCGATTTCAGCCTGCTTGCCAAGCGCCGTTTCGGCCCGATCTTCTCGGTCCAGTTCCTCGGCGCCTTCAACGACAACCTCCTGAAGTTCGCGCTGCTGTTCCTCGCCAATTTCGGCATCCTTTCGACCGATCCCGAAAAGGCAAAGTTGCTGGCAGCAGTGGCTACGGGCCTGTTCATCCTGCCCTACTTCCTGTTCTCCTCGCTTGCCGGACAGCTTGCCGATGCGATGGACAAGGCGCGCCTCATCCGTTGGATCAAGGCTGCCGAAGTGGCAATCATGGCCATAGCGCTGGCCGGTTTCTGGTACCTGTCCCTTCCGCTGCTTCTTGCCAGCCTGTTCCTCATGGGAGTGCACTCGACGCTGTTCGGGCCGGTCAAGTATTCGATCCTGCCCCAGCACCTTCATGCTGGCGAAGTGATGGGCGGCACCGGATTGATCGAAGGAGGCACTTTCCTTGCAATTCTTGGCGGACAGTTGCTGGCGGGCGTCATCCCTCCTTGGGAAGCGGGGCTTGCCGCCTTTGGATTTGCGCTGCTTGGCTTTGTGATGAGCCTTGCCGTGCCCGCTGCCCCGCCAAGCGGCAACGGCCACGCGATCGATCGCAACCTGTGGCGTGGAACCCGGGCCATTCTCGCCACAGCCCGTGAAGGTCGCGGTGTGTGGCTTTCGATTCTCGGGATCAGTTGGTTCTTCGCTGCGGGCGCGGTCCTGGTGAGCGAGTTCGCGCCGCTCGTCTCGGGTACGCTGGCGGCACGGCAGGAAGTGGCGACGCTGTTTCTGGTAATTTTCTCGGTTGCCATTGCGGTCGGCTCCCTGATCGTGAATCGTTTGCTGAAGGGTGAGGTCTCGGCCCGCTACGTGCCGATCTCGGCCCTTGTCCTTGCCGCGGGTCTGATCGATCTGTGGATCGCCACAAGCGGGTTCGAGGTGCGGACCGCCGGAGCATCGGTGCCGCAATTCCTCGGCACGCCGGGCGCCTGGCATATTCTTTTTGATCTTGCAGTGATCGCAGTCTCCGGCGGCATGTTCATCGTTCCGCTCTATGCCATCCTTCAGGTAGCCAGCCCCGAGGACAAGCGCTCGCAGATCATCGCTGCCAACAATGTCGTGAATGCCGGACTCACGGTACTCGCGGTGCTTGCCATCACGGGCTTGCTGGCCGCCGGTGTGGACATACCTGGTCTGATCGGCGCTCTCGGCTTTGCCACGTTGTTCGTCGCGCTTGCCTCTGTCTGGCTGCTGCCAGAGACGCTGTTCAAGGACGTGATCCGTCTCACCTTGCGCATACTCTATCGCGTGGAGGTTTCTGGCATGGAACACATGCCCCGGGCGGGCGAACGTGCTGTAGTGGTCGTAAACCACGTGAGCTTCCTTGATGGGGTGCTGCTGGGGGCATTTCTGCCCGGGAAGCCCACTTTCGCGGTTAATACCCAAATAGCGCGATCGGTCTGGATCAAGCCTTTCCTGAAGCTGTTCCGGGCCTTTCCGGTCGATCCCACCAACCCGATGGCGGCCAAGGCGATGGTCAAGGCAGTGAAGGAGGGACGAACCCTGGTGATCTTTCCGGAGGGCCGGATCACCCGCACCGGCGCGCTGATGAAAGTTTTCGATGGCCCTGGCATGGTTGCCGACAAGGCCGAAGCGCCTATCATTCCGGTGCGCCTCGACGGACCACAATATACGCGGTTCTCGAGGATGCAGGGCAAGGTGCGCCTGCGTTGGTTTCCGAAGATCACGCTTACGGTCCTGCCGCCGCGCCACTTCGCCATCGAAGGAGAAATGACCGCGCGCCAGCGTCGCGCGATTGCCGGACGACGGCTTTACGACGAGATGAGCGCGATGATGTTCGCGACCTCGGACACCGATCGCACCTTGTTCAGCGCTCTGGCCGAGGCCCGCGCCATCCATGGCGGCAAGGCACTTGTCGTGGAGGACGTGAAGCGCGAACCGATGAGCTACGACAAGCTGTTCGCCGCAGCTACCCTTCTCGGCAAACGACTGGCCCGCGATACGGCGCTGGGCGAGGCGGTTGGCCTGCTGATGCCCAATGTGAATGGCGCGATAGCAGCCTTCTTCGCATTGCAAGCTATCGGTCGCGTTCCGGCCATGCTCAATTTCACCGTCGGCGCGGCCAACATGCGTTCGGCATGCGCCACTGCGGCCATCCGTACTGTTGTCACCGCCCGTGCCTTTGTCGATCAGGCCAAATTGCATGACGTGGTTGCAGCGCTCGAGGCTGACGGGCTGCGCATCGTGTGGCTCGAAGACATCGGCGCAACCATCGGGACATTCGAAAAGCTGCGCGCCCTGCTGGGTGCGAGCAGTGCCGAACACCGGCATCTCAAGTTGGGAATCTCGCCCGATGCACCTGCGGTCATTCTCTTCACAAGCGGCTCGGAGGGCGTACCGAAAGGCGTCGTGCTGACGCACCGCAACCTCCTGTCGAACTGCGGACAGCTTGCTGCCCGCATCGATTTCAACGCCTCGGACATCGTGCTGAATGCGCTGCCGGTGTTCCACTCCTTCGGCCTGACCGGGGGAACGTTGCTGCCTCTGTTGAGCGGGATCCGGGTGGTCCTCTATCCGAGCCCGCTGCACTATCGCATTGTGCCGGCACTGGCCTATGACGCCAATGCCACCATCATGTTCGGCACCGATACCTTCCTTTCCGGCTATGCCCGCATGGCCCACAGCTACGATTTCTATTCACTGCGCTACATCTTTGCCGGGGCCGAGAAAGTGCGTGACGAGACGCGAAGGACCTATGCCGACAAGTTCGGCCTGCGCATCTTCGAGGGCTATGGCGCGACTGAGGCGGCGCCGGTCATCGCGGTCAACACGCCGATGCATTTCATGGCGGGCAGTGTCGGCCGCCCCTTGCCCGCAATCGAAACCCGCCTGGAAACCGTGCCCGGGATCGAGGAAGGCGGACGCCTTTACATTCGCGGCCCCAACGTCATGGCAGGTTACTATCTCGCCTCCGATCCGGGCAAGCTCCAGCCGCCACTGGAAGGCTGGCACGATACCGGCGATATCGTCACCATTGACGAGGCAGGCTTCATAACCATTCGTGGCCGGGCCAAGCGTTTCGCCAAGATCGGCGGCGAGATGGTCTCGCTCCCTGCCGTCGAGGGCTACGCTGCCAGATGCTGGCCCGGTTTCGACCATGCCGTTGTGACCCGGCCAGATCCGAAGAAGGGTGAACAACTCGTGCTCTTCACCACTGCAACTGCGGCAGAGCACAAGGCGCTGCAAGGCTGGGCCAAGGCCAATGGCGTGACCGAACTGATGGTGCCGCGTGACATCCGTGTGGTGGAAGCACTGCCCGTGCTGGGAACCGGCAAGCTCGACTACGTTACCATGAGCGACATGGCCCTGCTTGTGCCTGGTAACCCTGTGGCGAACGAGCCGGACGATATGACAGAAGGATTCGCGACCGCGGACGACGCCTGATCGCAAGGCGTATGTCGGCCGAATTTCATGTGCTTGAGGCCGGTGCAGGGAGTGCTGCGCTGTTGCGGGGCACTCCGGCCAGCTCAGCGCAACTGTATCAGTGCTGCGACTGCACATCCGCGGGTTGCATCGCCGCCCTTTATTCTGGTGCGATCCGGCGGACGCCTAGGGCAGGGCCTATCCAGCAGGGAAACTTGGAAGCGCAAAACTGCCTAACCCTATTGGGTTATGCGCGATGGTGTCAGGTGCGATAGTTTTCGATCCGGAACGTCAACACGCCCAGGAACAGGCCAAAGAGCCGCGGGCTGCCCGGAGAGATGCCCCATGAAATTCTCGATCATCTATGAAGCGCAGATGGTGGATGCCAGTCGCGAAAACGAGCGCGCGGTGTTCCTCCAGATCGTCGAGCAGGCCAAGTTCGCCGAGGAGATGGGCTTCGACTGCATCTGGTGCGTCGAGCATACCGCGCTGACGCAGTACGCACACATGTCTGCTCCCGAGACGGTGCTGGCGTTCATCGCCGGGGCGACGAGCCGCATACACATCGGGCACGGCGTTGTCTGCCTACCGCCGGCGATGAACCATCCGATCAAGGTGGCCGAGCGCATCGCCACGCTCGACATTCTTTCGAAAGGGCGCCTGCACTTCGGCGTGGGCAAGGGCGGCACGCAGCAGGAGGCCGGGACCTTCGGTTATGACCTGGACGAACTGCAGCCGATGATCGATGAATCGATGTACCTGATCCCCAAGATCATGGTGCAGGACGAGATCGAGCACGACGGCACCTACATCAAGATCCCCAAGCGTCCGATCCACCCGAGCCCGTGGCAGGACCCTCATCCGCCGATGTACATGGCCTGCACGCGCGAGAACACGCTGGTGGCGGCCGGCAGCCGCGGCATCGGCGCGCTGGTGCTGGGCTTTTCCGGGCCGGACGAGATTGCCAAGAAGAACGCGATCTATCGCGAGGCTTTCCGCACCCGCAAGGCCGAGGATCAGGTGGGCTTCCGCCCGACCGAACACCTTGCCGCGCTCTGCGCCGCGACCGTGCTGGATGACCGCGAGAAGGCGCGCAAGATCGGCCTGCGCGGCCAGCGCTTCTTCGCCGAGTCCATCGCCTACTGGTATCAAGGCGGAGCCAAGCCCACGGTCGACGAGGACCTCGACGCCGAGGATCACGCGAAGGTGCTGGAGCAGGGCAAGCAGGCGACCATCGCCTACCTGTCTGAGGAGGCGATCCCCGTGGGGGACGAGCACCTATCCAACTACACCGTGGCGCAGGACGCCTATGGCACGCCCGACGATTGCATCCGCTATGTCCAGCGGCTGAAGGACGCCGGCGCCGACGAGATCCTCTTCATCTTCCAGATGGGCGGCATCCCGCACGAGGTGATCATGGAAACCATCCGCAACATCGGCGAAAAGGTGATCCCGCACTTCAGGGCGCTCGAAGTGGCCGAAGCGGGAGAGATGGAAGCGGCGGAATAAGCCCTGTCAGTCCGCGCGCGCGCCGCCTATGCTGTTTGGATGGGCGGCGCTGTCGATGAAGGGTTTTCGGATCTGCTGGCCCGGCTTTATGCCGGGGTCGGCCCGGTGGGGGACGGGGAGGCGGAGCCGTGGCGCGGGTTTCTGGAAGCGCTGGCGCGGTGGATGGAGGCGAGCTTTGCCACGCTGATCATCACCGCGCCCGGCAAGCGTCAGCCCGCGACGTTCCTGACACCGGGATCGGATGCGGCGTTCGATGCCGCCTATACCGAGACGCTGTTTGCCGAGGACCCGTTCCAGGGACTGAGCGACGGGGTGGTGACATCCTATGCGGAGTTCATGGCGCAGCTTCCGGACAGCGCATTTGCCACCTATCGCCAGGCGATGGCGAGCAGCGGGTTCGACCAGGTGCTGGGGATCGACCTGCACTTTGGCGGCGGCCATTCGGCCGGAAGCAGGGGAGGGCGGCCGGACGAGGGGCGATATGAAGCGCGCTTCCGCGTCAGCCGGCACAATTCGCTGCCCGATTTCACGCGGGAGGAGCGGGCGCGGCTGCAGGCGCTGGCGCAGCATTTGCGTATTGCCGTTTCGCTGTTCGAGAAGCTGCAGTTCGCCGGGGCCGAACACGGCATGTTCCACGCCACCGCGCAAGGACTGGGCCTTGCGCTGCTGGTGCTGGATCGCAACCGGCGCATCGTCAGCAGCAACGCCCTGGCCGAGGCGCTGTTGGCCGAGGACGAAGGCTTGCGCCGGCGGGGCGACGAGCTGGTCCTTGCCGATGCGGCGCAGCACAAGCTGGTGGGCGAGCTGCTGGCGCAAGGGGGCGAGCGCGGACTTACCCGCTTCCGCATCGAGCGGCCAGGGCGGGGCGATCTGGTGGTAACGGCGCGGCCGGTAGAGCTTAACGCGATCCACGGCGGGGCCGGGGCGCTGGCGCTGTTCCTTGCCCGCCCGCACCGGCAGGCGGGGCCGGAAAAGGGCCTGGAGAACGGCAATGATCCTCAGGTGCTGCGCGACCTGCTTGGCCTGACCATGGCCGAGGCGCGTCTCGCCGCAGTGCTGGGCGAGGGGCTGAGCCTGGTCGAGGCGGCGCGGCGACTGGGAATCGCCCACAACACGGCGAAAGTGCAGCTGCGATCGGTCTTTGCCAAGACCGGGGTGCATCGCCAGGCGCAGCTAGTCGCGCTGCTGGCCTCCATCGGCGGATAGGCGACTCGCGCAATTCCGCCAGTTTGCGCGGGGCGGCTCTTATGTGTGGCCTTGAAAGGCATATGCGCAAATAAAAGACGCTTGAAATACGCAAATTGCGCGATACATAGGAGGCAGACAAGGCGATACGAGGTTTGGGAGAGCGATGTCCGACATGTTGCGCGATAGCACTCGCCCGCAGGAGGTCGCCTCTGCCGATGCCGTGGTGGCGCGTGTGACCGGGCCGGGATCGCCGTTCGAGATCGGCGAGCGTGACGGCTTGCGCCAGTTCATTGCCGCGCCGCCCGATCTCAACCTTCTGATCGAATCCGCGCGTCGGTTTGGAGACCGCACTTGCGTGGTCGATTTCGACAGTGCGGGCGCCGAACGGCGCATGTCCTACGATCAGGTATTTTCCTGGCGCGACCAGCTGGTGCCGATCCTGCACATCGCCCGCGGGGACCGCGTGGCCATTGCCATGCGCAACCGCGCCGAATGGCTGGTGGCGTTCCTTGCCGTGATGAAGGCGGGCGGGGTGGCGGTACTAGTCAACAGCCGTGGCTCCGGTCCGGAAGTGCTGGCGATGCTCGAGGATGTCGACCCGGCAGTGGTGCTGGCCGACAGCGAGCGCACTGCCGCGATCCGCGAGGCCGGGTTCAAGGGCCGGGTGCTCGACCTGACCAAGCCATTCAACGCCGACGAGCTGGCGCGCCGCACTGCCGATACCAGTCCTGATGCCAGTGTGGCAAAGGCTACCGACCCCTGCGCGATCCTGTTCACCTCGGGCACCACGGGCCGGGTCAAGGGCGCGGTGCTTTCGCATCGTAATGTCATCACCGGGCTGATGTCGACGCAGATGTCGGGCATGATCGTGCTGGGAAACATGGCGGCGCAGATGGGCACCACGCCCGAGGCGCTGATGGCGCAGATGCCGCAGCAGGCCTCGCTGCTGGTCTATCCGCTGTTCCACGTTTCGGGGCTCGGCTCGGGCTTCCTTTCGCCCTTCCTGGGTGGGGGCAAGGTGGTGATCATGCGCCGCTGGGATGCCGACGAAGCGGCGCGGCTGATTGCTGCCGAACAGATCAGCATGTTCAGCGCCGTGCCGACGATGCTGTGGGATATCCTGCACCGCGCGCGGATCGACGGGACCAGCCTTTCATCCTTGCGCAACATCGGCTGTGGCGGACAGGCGCTGCCGGTCAACCTCGTCGAGGAAGTCCACGCACTGTGCCCGCATGCGCAGATCGGCACCGGCTACGGCATGACCGAGTGCTCGGGCGCGATCGCGCAGGCTGTGGGGCCGGAGTTCATGGCGCGACCGGCGGCGGCCGGGCGCAAGCTCGCCATGGTGGAAGTGCGCATCGAAGGGCCGGACGGGCAGGTGCTGGGCGAAGGTGAGACCGGCGAGATCGTGGTGCGCGGCGCGCAGGTCATGCAGGGCTACTGGAACCGCCCGGAGGAGACCGCTGCCGTGCTGACCGAGGATGGCTGGCTGCGCACCGGCGATGTGGGGATGGTCGATAGCGATGGCTATGTCTTCATCGTCGACCGCAAGAAGGACATGGTCATCTCGGGCGGCGAGAACATCTACTGCGCCGAGGTCGAGCGCGTGCTGGGCACGATCCCCGGCCTGACCGAGTGTGCTGCCTTCGGCCTGCCTGACGAGCGGCTGGGCGAGCGGCTGGTCGCCGTGGTCATCGCGCCGAACATAGACGAGGCGGGGGTGATCGAATGGGTCGCCAGCCGCCTTGCCCGCTACAAGGCGCCCACCCGGGTCGCCGTCACCACCACGCCACTGCCGCGCAACGCGCTGGGAAAGGTCGACAAGATCGCCTTGCGCAAGTTGTGGCCTGCCCTTTCCGGAGAACAATGACATGGCCATGCCAGACAACATCGGCATCATCGACTGCATGCTGGGCATTCCCGATGCCGAGGACCGCGCCGAATGGTTCGCGCCGTTCCGCCCGCTGATCAAGGACAAGCAGACGCTGGGCCAGTTCGCCATGCCCGCGCAGTACATGTTCAAGGACATCCCGCAGTCGGGCAAGCAGGACGATTACCTCGCCTGGACCGTGGCGCAGATGGACAAGCACAACGTCGAGAAGGCGCTCGTCGGCTGGAACGAGAACGAAACCTCGTACCGCGCCAAGGAGCTCTACCCCGACCGCTTCTTCTTCGACCTGCCGGTCAACCCGAACAACGGCACCGAGGAAGTCCGCCGGATCAAGCGCATCCACGCCGAAGTCGGCCTCTCCGCCGTCTCGGTGTTCCCCTCGGGCACGCTCCCGCAGGTGGCGATCAACCACAAGTATATGTGGCCGATCTATTCCGCGTGCGAGGAACTGGGCCTGCCGATCCTGTTGAACGTCGGCATTCCCGGCCCGCGCATCCCGATGGAGACGCAGAAGGTCGAGCATCTCGACGAGGTCTGCTGGTTCTTCCCGGAACTGAAGGTGGTCATGCGCCACGGAGCCGAGCCGTGGGAGGCGCTGGCGGTGAAGCTGATGCTGAAATGGCCGAACCTCTATTATTCGACCAGCGCCTTTGCGCCCAAGCACTACCCCAAGGCGATCATCGACTATGCCAACACGCGTGGCGCCGACAAGGTGATCTACGCCGGCTACTTCCCGATGGGCCTCAGCCTCGATCGCATCATGTCCGACATGCAGAACGTGCCATTCAAGGACGAGGTGTGGCCCAAGTTCCTGCGCGAAAACGCGATGAAGGTGTTCGGGCTCTAAGCAATCCCAGGGAGCCGGGAAGTCTGCTCCCCCCAGTGATCGCCGGCATGCGGAGACAACCCCCGCCCCGGCAATTCAGGAGTGAAACCATGGCGGATCCAGTGGCAACAGATGCCCGCACCGCTCCAGTGGCGGTGTGGCAGATCCTCGAGAAGCTGAAAGGCAAGGACCTGACCGACTGGCGCACCGCGCCGGTACCGGGCCGTGCTTCGGTGGCAGAACGCAATCTCGACATCGGCTTCCCGCTCGGCTGGTATCCCATCGACCTTTCGGCAAACCTTGCCGTGGGGGAGGTTAAGCCGCTGCGCTATTTTTCGCAGGACCTGGCGATGTGGCGTGGCGAGGACGGCAAGGTCCGCGTCCTCGATGCCTATTGCAAGCATCTCGGCGCGCACATGGGCCATGGCGGCAAGGTTCATGGCAACCTGCTCGAGTGCCCGTTCCATGCATGGCGCTATGACGGGGAAGAGGGGACCGTGAAGGAAATCCCCTATTCGAAGTCGATCCCGCCGCAGGTGAAGCGCAAGTGTACGCGGACCTGGCATGTCACCGAGGCGAACCGCTGGGTCTGGGTGTGGTATCATCCCGAGGACGCCGCGCCGCTTTTCGACGTGGTCCACCTGCCCGAGGCAACCGATCCTGAGTGGACCGACTACGACATCTACGAATGGAACGTCTACGGTTCGATCCAGAACATGGCCGAGAACGGCGTGGACGTGGCCCACTTCAAGTACATCCACGGCACCGCCAACGTGCCGCTGGGCGATCTGCGCTGGGGCGAATGGGGCCGCGGGGCCGACGTCAAGGCCAAGATGGGTACGCCGTGGGGCGAGGTCGACGGCCAGATCAGCTATGACACGATGGGTCCGGGGCAAAGCTGGACGCGCTTTACCGGCATTTCCGAGACGCTGCTGGTGGCCTGCATCACCCCGGTCGAACTGGACCATGTCCACGTGCGCTTCTGCTTTACCCAGCCCCGGGCTCAAGCCGAGGGTGAGCGGGCCGGCGTTGCCCGCGCCATCATCCGCGACATCTGCAAGCAGTTCGATCAGGACAAGGTGATCTGGGATCGCCAGAAGTTTGAGCCCAATGCCCTGATCTGCGAAGGCGACGGCCCGATCGCGCAATTCCGCAAGTACTATTCGCGGTACTACGTGAAGTGAAGACGACCAGACGGGAAGCCCTTGCCGGCGGAATTGCGCTTGCCGCAACCGCCGGCCTGCCGGGGAATGCGCACGCGATGAACGACGTCCTCGATACCCACGATTCTCTCGGGCTTGCCGAGCTGGTGAGAATGCGCAAGGTTTCGGCCAGCGAGCTGCTCGAAGCGGCGATTGCGCGGGCCGAGGCCCTGAACCCGCAGCTGAACTTCATGGCGCAGAAGCACTACGACTACGCGCGCAAGGCGATTGCGGCAGGCCTGCCGCAAGGGCCGTTCAGCGGCGTGCCGTGGCTGCTGAAAGACCTCAACACTTATATTGCCGGCGAAGTCACCGAGAACGGCAGCCGCCTCTACAAGGGCCAGCGCGCCAGCGTGACCTCCGAACTGGTGCGCCGCATCGAGCGCGCCGGATTCGTGATTTTCGGCAAGACGACCACGCCCGAGTTCGGCCTGACCGGCACGACCGAAAGCGTGCTCATGGGGCCGACGCGCAATCCCTGGAATCGGGAGCGGATCGCGGGCGGATCGTCGGGCGGCGCGGCGGCAGCGGTGGCGGCGGGTGTGATTCCGGCGGCGCACGCCACCGACGGCGGCGGTTCTATCCGCATTCCGGCTTCGGCCTGCGGGCTGTTCGGCCTCAAGCCCTCGCGCGGCCGGGTGCCGATGGGGCCGCTCAGGACCGAAGGCTGGGGCGGCATGTCGGTCCACCACGCAGTCAGCCGCACGGTGCGCGATTCCGCCGCGATCCTTGATGCGACGCACGGGGTGGAGCCGGGCTCGCGCTATAGCGCACCGACGCCGGAACGGCCGTTCCTTAGGGAGGTCGGGCGCGATCCGGGCAAGTTACGCATCGCGCTGATGCTTAGCCCGTATTCTGGCGCGCCGGTCGATCCGCAAGTGGTGGAGGCCACGAAGGCGGCAGCCAGGCTGCTCGAAAGCCTTGGCCACCATGTCGAGGAGGCAGCGCCGAAGATCGACATGGCGGCGATCGGGGCGAGCAGCTTTGCGCTGATGGCGTCGTCGGTCGCGGCCGATTGCGTGGACCGGGCCAAGGCGCTGGGCATCGAACTTGGCCCCGACGTGCTGGAGCGCACGACGCTCGATTTCGTGGCGATGGGCAAGAGCTACACCGGCATGGACTTTGCGCGCGGCAACAACGCCTACCAGGCGGCTGCCGTGACGATCGCGCAGTTCATGGAACGCTGGGACGTGATTCTCTCGCCTACGCTATCGGCGCCGCCGCTGCCGCTGGGCCGGATCGGCCTGGATACCGGCCGTTCGATGATGGACTGGGGCCGCGAGGTCGGCACGTTCACCGCGTTTACCGGCATCTATAACGGCACCGGGCAGCCGAGCATGTCACTGCCACTGGCACTGTCGCAAGATGGGCTGCCGATCGGCATCATGGTAACTGGCCGCTTTGGCGAAGAAGGGTTGCTCTTCCAGCTGGCTGGGCAGGTGGAACGCGCCGCGCCGTGGGCAGGGCGGCGAGCGAAGGTCTGAAGATGTAAGCCATCTTTTCGAGCCCCGGGTCAAGCCCGGGGGACGAAGAATCAAGGCTGGTCTTCGGCACTCGCATCCATCCCGCGCAAGTCCTCCACTGTGGCGATGGGTCCGATGGCGGCATTGTATTTTACCGTCTGGAGAACCAGCTCGGTTTCGGCTTCGCGGATGCCTTCCAGCGCCAGCACCCGGTTGGTGACGGCAGCTGCGTCTTCAAGGCTGGGCAGGACGCAGATGGCGATCAGGCGCAGCGCGGCGTTGGCGTCATAGAGCGCGCGGACCTCGGGCAGGGCGAGCAGGCTTTCGCGCACGGCATCGAGCTTGCCGCTGGCGCATTTCACCGTCACGAACATCATATGTTGGCCGGCGTTGGTAGCGTCCAGTCCGCGCGCGATATCGACGATGGGGACGAGCTTGAGCAGCCCCGCGGTCTGCAGCCGCTTGACCCGCCCGCGCACCGTGCCTTCGGTGACGCCGAGGTCTGCGGCAATCTTGCGGAAAGAAAGACGCGCATCGTCGGCCAAGGCTTCGGCGATCTGTCGGTCTAGCTCGTCGGTCTGCGGGAACTGGTCGATCATGCGGCGATGGGGCCAACGGCGGTGTTGTAGCGGTAGACGGTGTTAAGCAGTTCGACGTCGACGTCCTCGACGCCTGCGATCCCGGCCGAAACGTCACGCGCCGCCTCGATCATCTCGCGCGCGGCGTGGAAGGCATAGAGGCAGCTGACCGGGTAACGGCCCGAGGTAAGGTGTACTGACAGCACATGTTCGCGCTGTGCCAGTTCATGCGCAACCTCGAGCGGGGCGCGGCCGCTCACCTGAAGGCGGATGCGGGCGAGCAGACGATAGCCGTGGACGCGAAAGTCCGCCAGGGCAACGACGCGCATCAGCCCGGCGGCATCCATCGCCCGGATGCGGTTGGCTACCAGATTACCGGTCAGCCCCAGTTCCTCGCCGATCACCGTGGATTGCGCGCGTCCATCTCGCTGCAGCACTTCGATGATGCGCAGGTCGATATCGTCAAGCGTTGCGCCTTTGGCGCGGCGTGTCGGCTTTTCTTCAGACAAGGCGTTCCCCCCGTTTGCGTAAGGTAGCCTAGAGCGCGCTACGCAGCGGGGCAAGGGCAAGCGGGCGGGCCGTGGCGATCAGCCGCGCGGTTCGCGAGGAAGACCAAGGCCGCGTTCGGCAATCAGGTTGCGCTGGATCTGGTTGGTGCCGCCGTAGATCGTGTCGGCGCGGCTGAACAGGAACAGGTTGGGCAGGACGTCCCATTCGTAAGATCCGCCGGCGGCCACTTCGCCCGCCTGGCCCAGTACGTCCATCGCCAGTTCGCCAAGGCGGCGGCGCCATGATGCCCACTGGATCTTATAGGTGAGGGCAGCGCCGTCGATGCTGGAATGATCGCTGTTCGAAAGCATCCGCAGCGCGCCGTAGCGCATCAGCCGCAGGCCGATTTCGGCGCTGGCGATGCGCTGGCGGATTACCGGATCGCGGTCCTTGCCGGTGGCCTTGGCCGCGGCGATGATTTCGTCCAGTTCGTTGCGGAATCCCATCTGCTGGCCAAGCGTGGACACGCCACGCTCGAACGCAAGCAGGCCCATGGCGATCTTCCAGCCATCTCCTGGTGCGCCGATCAGGCTGTCGGCGGGGCAGCGCGCTTCGGTGAAGAAGGTCTCGTTGAACTCGGCATCGCCATTGATCTGGCGGATTGGACGGACCTCGATGCCCGGCTGATCCAGCGGCATCATCAGGAAGGTCAGGCCCTTTGGCCCTTGCGATCCTTCTTGGGTGCGGGTGACGACGAAGATCCAGTCGGAGATATGGGCAAGGCTGGTCCATATCTTCTGGCCATCCACGATCCATTCGCCATCTTCCAGGCGCCCCTTGGTGCGCACGCTGCCAAGGTCCGACCCGGCATTTGGTTCGGAAAAGCCCTGGCAGAAGATGGTCTTGCCGGCGGCGATATCCGGAAGAAAGCGGCGCTTCTGCTCGTCGGTCCCGAATGTGAGGATGGTGGGGCCGGCAAGCTCCACTCCGATGTGGTTGATGCGTCCCGGAACCCCGGCCCGGGCATATTCCTCGGCGAAGATCACCTGCTGCGCCAGCGTAGCATCGCGCCCGCCCCATTGCGTCGGCCAGCCGATGCAGCCCCAGCGGTGTTCGCCGAGCTGCTGCTCCCATTCGCGCCGCCGTTCGGGCATGGCGGTAAGCTGGGTCACGCCCCTGATATCGCGGAATTCGCCTGCCATCTGGCCCTGCAGCCACTCGGCGCATTCGGCGCGGAAGTCTTCGTCGGCGGCGGAAAATCCAAGCTTCATGTCGCTGCGCCTCAACCCGGCATGTAGAGCTGTGCGGCTTTGCCGCCATCGACGGGCAGGGCAGTGCCGGTGATGTAGCTGGCTGCGCTGGAGAGCATGAACACTATCGCCTCGGCCAGTTCGTCGGGTTCGCCGCCGCGCTGCATCGGGATGGCGCGGGTGGTTGCGGCCGCAAAATCAGGCGCGCGGCTTTCATAGTCCTGCGTCGCGGCGGTCTGCACCTGCCCCGGCACGATGGCGTTGATCCGGATGCCGAGCGGGGCACCTTCCATCGCCGCAGCTGCGGTGAAGTGGACCAGTGCGGCCTTCGAGGCCGAATAGCTTGCCATGTTGGCCAACGCCTTGATCCCGCAGGTGGAGGCGATGTTGACGATAGAGCCGCGCTGGCGACCATCAATATCCTGCTTCGCCATCACCGCCATTGCCGCCTTGGTGCCGACGAACACGGCATCGGCATTGACTGCGAAATCCTTGCGCCAGTGTTCCAGCGTCAGCTTTGAAATCGGCGCATAGTGGACCGACATGGCGTTGTTCACCAGCATGTCGAGCCGTCCATGCCGCGCGGCGACGTCTTCGATCACCGCAGTAAAGGCGGCATCATCGGAAACGTCGAGACGGACTGCTTCGACCTTCCCGACTTGCGCGATCTCGGCCCGGGCCGCTTCAAGCTTGTCCTCGCGGCGGGCGCAGATCACGACCGTGGCCCCGCGCGCCGCGAGAAGCTTCGCGGTGGCAAGCCCTATGCCATCGCTTCCGCCGGTGACCACGGCAATCTTGCCGGTCATGTCATGAGCCATTGCTTTGCTTCTCCCGATTCCTTGATCTCAACGCAAATGCACCCATTAGTGCACGAGTGTCAACATAATGCGTAAAATATGAGGTTCGGAAGTTTGTATATGGGCAGAACTAGCCGCTGCTCACCGCTTCTTGCGGCATTTTGGCGGACTTTGATCATGCATTGGAAGCGGCACAAGTCGATGTGCATCCCATACCTTAAAATCTTCCTCGGAAACCAATGGCTTCTTGCGTAAAATGTCGCCTCGAGATGTCTCTAATCGTGTAGGTGGCTCATGGTCCTGAAGCGAAAGACGCGGAGCCCCGAGGCGGTCGGCCCGACTGGCTTTACCGCCGCGGATGAGCGGTTACTGATCGCATTCGAACTGGCCGTCGTGATCAACGTCCTGGCCTGCATCGTCATCCTGCCAACCGTTGTCATGGAAAACGTGGCGCATAGCGCCGAAAGATCCGCGTCTTATCGCTGAATTTCATCAATGGCGCAGCTGCACGTTGACCAGGTTCGAAGGCGTCGTCAGCCCTCGCTTAGCTGAACCAGGCGCCACCGTTGACATTTATCGTGCTGCCGGTGGCAAAGCTGGCATCCTCGCTGGCGAGATAAGCCACTGCGCCTGCGACTTCCTCTGGCCGCGCAAGGCGCTTCATTACGCTATCCGCGGCGACGGCGGCTTTCACCTCTTCGGGCAGGGGCGCGTAGATCGGAGTCTCGGTCGCACCGGGGTTGACCGCGTTTACGCGAATGCCGCGCGGGGCAAGCTCGCGCGCCATGGCGCGTGTCATGCCGAGGACGGCGGCCTTGGCGGTGACATAGGGCACCGGTCCATTGCCGGCGAGCGCAGCGGTTGAGCCGATGTTGATGATCGAACCGCCTGCGCCTTGTGAAGCCATCATCCGCACTGCGGCGCGGCTGCAGCGGAAGGCGCCGTCGAGCGTGATGGACAGGACCTTTGACCAGCCTTCGTCAGCACAGTGGATGGTCTGGTCGGCGAAGGCGGTTTCATCGCCTCCCGCGCGGGCAGCCTGGCCTGCATAGAATTCGGCCATGCCATCGCCCGGCGCGCTTCCGATCCCGGCGTTGTTGACGAGAATGTCGATCCCGCCAAGCTGGTCAGCCACTTGCGCAAAGGCGGCGTCCACCGAGGCGGTGTCCGACACGTCGCAGGCCACGCCGATGTGGGGCGCGGGCAGGACTGCGCCAGCCTTCTGCGCCGAAAGGTCCAGAATGGCGACCAGCGCGCCTTCATCCGCCAGCCGCCGGGCGATGGCTGCGCCGATGCCCTGCGCTCCGCCGGTGACAACGGCGCGTTTGCCTTGAAGTCTGTTCATGGTGTCCTCGCTCAACCCGCGCGCGGGTAGTCAGTGTAGCCGCGCGCATCGTCGCCGTGGCCGGTGTAGAATGTGGCGCGGTCCCCCTTCGCGAGCGGGGCGCCGGAACGGAAGCGCTCCACGAGATCGGGGTTGGCGATATAGGCGTAGCCGAATGAAACGGCCTCGGCCTTGCCTTGCGCAATCACCGCGTTGGCCTTGTCGAGCGTGAGCCCGCAGTTCTCGATCACCGCGCCCCGCCAGTTGGCGCGGACGAGTTCGAGGCTGTCGAACCCGGCGTTGGGAATGTGGATCAGGTGGCAATATGCGAGGCCCATGCCGTCCACAGCCTTCAGCAGGGTCGTATAGGTCTCGGCTGGATCGGCGTCGGCCATGCCGTTGAAGGTAACGCCTGGGCAGATGCGGAAGCCGACGCGGCCCGCGCCAATGGCGGCGGCAATTGCGGAGAGCGTTTCCACCACGAAGCGGACGCGGCTCTCTGCGTTGCCGCCATAGGCGTCGCTGCGCTGGTTTGAATTGGACGAGAGGAACTGCATCGGCAGGTAGCCGGAGGCACAGTGCAGTTCGACCGCGTCGATGCCGGCGGCGCGGGCGTTGCGCGCAGCTGCGACATATTCGGCGATCACGCCGGGAATCTCGTGCGCTGCCAATGCGCGAGGCATTTCGGTGGCGACGGGGACGCCATCGGGGCCGGGGATCGGATCGGGGCAGGGGATCGCGCTGGGGGCGACGGTTTCTGCCTCCGGGTCCTTGTTGGCGCGAACGGCGGCGCGGCCAACGTGCATCAGTTGCATCGCGATGAGGCCACCTTCGGCATGAACCGCATCGGCCACCTTGCGCCAGCCGGCGACCTGTTCCGGCGAATGAATGCCCGGCGTGCGCCAGTAGCCCTTGCCGGTTGGCGACGGCTGAGTGCCTTCGGTGACGATCAGCCCGGCCGAGGCGCGCTGGCGGTAATATTCGACCATGAGTTCGGTAGGTTCGTCGCACGGTCCGGCGCGGTCGCGGGTCATCGGTGCCATGACTACGCGGTTGCGCAAGGCAAGATCGCCGATTTTCACGGGCGAGAATACATCGGCCATGGCGCTCAGCTCCGCACGCGAGGCTTGGGCAGTGGCGCGCCACGCCGCATCGTCTCGATGAACTTCTCGAGCGGAGCGGGCGGCTCTACAGGTCCATCGTGCGGCTGTCCCTGTCGGGCCCAGTAGGTCTTCCAGCTCGGGAACAGATCATGAAAGCTGCCGTGATAGGGTGGCACTCCGGGCCAGCGCATCTTGCGATCACCCACCGGTGCCTTGTTGATGTCGCTGGCGTACCAATAGAGCGGCAGGCGGCGGCGGAAGTACCAGCGGCCGTCGATGCGTTCATACTGGTCGAAGTACATCATCTGCATCAGCACCCACTCGGCGCCGCATTCGTGCTCGTTCTTGGAATAGACCACGCCTTGCGCATGATCGGGATCGTCGAAGTCTATGATGTGACCGCCGATATGGTGGCTGGTACCGTCGAACTGCATAGAGTGCGTTTCGTCGAACCAATCGCGCAGGGCTTTGCGTCCGGTCTTGCCGCCGCCGACACGCACGTCTTCGGGGAATAGGTTTACCCAGGCATCGCCGTCGCGCATGTCCAGAGCGAGCGAATACTTGGCAGGCAACTGGCGGATCGCGTCGAGGGACTCCAGCCGATCGATGCGGGCGAGGAGGGATGCTTCTGTCATGATGGTCGTGCCTTCAGCAAATGGGAGTGGGCCGATAGAGCGAGCCGTTGGCCCAACCGACGATATCGTCACTGCCCGAAGTGATTAGATCGTCGACCTCG
This sequence comes from Novosphingobium sp. GW835-FHT14H07, assembly GCF_058793515.1. Lineage (NCBI taxonomy): Bacteria > Pseudomonadati > Pseudomonadota > Alphaproteobacteria > Sphingomonadales > Sphingomonadaceae > Novosphingobium > Novosphingobium sp. GW835-FHT14H07. The sequence continues at coordinate 39,111 of NZ_JBXAFX010000018.1, read as the reverse complement.
CCGACCAGCAGGTCGTGCGTGCCAAATCTAACATTCTCGCGGATTGTGCAGAAGATCGCGGCGGGAGCTTTGTCGATGTACCAGAGGCCCTCATGCGCATGGTGGACGTGTTGGCGCCAATCATCCTGGCGAAACCGCATTTCGCGCGCAGCGGGATCGGCGAAGGGGCGGACGTGGCCGTCCTGCCCAGCCTGCAGCAGGTTGATGCAGAAACGTCCGGCCCGCATCATTGCATCGTGTGCCGAACCCGAGCGGTTTACACAGATCGCCATGGCTGGAGGATCCAGGCATACCGGCATCAATGCCGACATGGCGAGGCCCACCGGCGCGCCATTTTCGGGATCGAAGCTCGTAACAATTCCCAGCGGCGCTGGCATGAAGCGCAGTACGCGCTTGAGGCGGGCATCGAGCGCAGTTTGGTCGTTCGGCATCAGGGCCTTGCCTCCTGACTCCGGCTTTCGATCGGGGCCTCGTCAAACTTGTACTTGATGATGTCGACCACGATGGCCGGTGTCAGGGTACGGATGCCGCGGACCGTGGAGAGCTTGTCCAGCAGGAAATCGGACAGGCTGTCGAAATCGCGCAGGGCGACGAGCATGTCGATGTCGTAGCGCCCGGTGACCATATGCGCGGCGAAGACTTCGGGCAGGGCGCCAAGCTCCGCCGCGACTTCCGACGCTGGACGCCCGTCCACCTCGACTGAGATGCGCAGCAAGACGTTGAAGCCGTGGGCGGAGAAATCGGACACCGCGACGACGCGCAACTGGTTCGCGTCTTCCATCCGGCGGATGCGGGTGGAGACTGTCGTCGCTGTAAGGCCGAGGCGTTCGGCGATCTGCTGGTTGTTGGCGCGGCCGTTGCTGCGCAACTCGCGGATGATCGCCTGATCGGTAGCGTCAAAGCTGAACACGCGGGCGGCGAGGCTGCTGGCGCTTCGCGTTCCGTTTGCCGGACGCGCCATCAGGCCACCTCGCAGATGGCGCGCACCGCTGCTCGCGCGCCGTGCATTGCGCCCTCGATATAGCTAACACCGTTGGCATCGCCGATGGCGTGGACATCGAAACCGGCGATACGGAGGGAATCCGCCAGCGTCAGGTCGCCTCGCGCGCCCTTGGCGACGATGACGTTGCCGGCGGGAACGGTCTGCGGTTGGCCCGCAGCGTCGGTGAAGGTTACGCTGTCCTTGCCGATGGCGATGGTGGTTGCGCCCGCGTGGAGGCCGACGCCATGTTCGGCGAGTTCGGCCATCAGGCGCATGCGGCGCACCAGAGTGAGGCCCTTGCCCATGCGCGGGGCTTCCTCGATCACGTTGACGATGCGGCCACGCTCGCTGAGGAATTCGGCAAGTTCGAGGCCGACGAGTTCGCCGCCGATGATGGTGACGGTATCCGCAAGCGGCATCCAGGCGTGCGTAGCCTTGCGCACCAGCGCGAGATTGGCGGTGGCACCCGTCGCAGCGCCGACCTTGGTGGCGAGACGGGTGAACAGGCCGGTCTTGCGCTTCAGTTCGTCAGAGCTTTCGCCCAGCATCATGCGGCGCATATCATCGCCCGAGTAGACGTGGTCCTGATCGTTGCCGGGGATGGGCGGCATGTCGCGGATCGCGCCAGTGGCCACGATGACGGTCTTTACGCCGAGTTCGCGCAGCAGTTCGGGGGTCGCGACGGTCGAGAGGCGGACGTCGATGCCGGCCTCCTTCACCTCACGGCGCAGCCATTCGAGCAGGCGCTCGTTCGGTTCATAGGCGAGGCTGGCAAAGCGCAGGGTGCCGCCCAGGCGGTCCGACTTCTCGATCAGCGTGACCTTGTGGCCGAGGGCCGAAAGCCTGCGGGCCGATTCCATGCCGCCGGGTCCACCACCGATCACGGCGACGTGACTAGCATTGCCGTTTGCGGCAGGCGCATCGCCTTCGAACTCGTGAGCAAGGTTGGCGTTGACCGCGCAGCGCGTGGGCTGGCCCATGTAGATCGCCGAGACGCAAGTGTAGCAATAGACGCAGGGGCGGACCTTTTCGGTCTCGCCCGTGGTCAGCTTGCGCGGCAGATGCGGATCGGCCAGCAGCTTGCGGCCCATCGCAACGAAATCGGTCTCGCCCTTAGCGATGGCACTTTCGGCGCTGTCCACCTCGATCCGGCCTGAGCCGATCACCGGGATCGACACGACTTTGCGGATTTCGGCCGTGGCGGGGAGGTTCCAGTTTTCCAGATGCGGAATGTTAGACTGCGAGTGCAGCTTTCCGACAGAGGTATCGTGGTACGAAGTAATGGTGATCGCATCGACGCCGGCGGCTTCGACAAGGCGGGCGTGCTCCTTGGCCATTTCCAGCGTGATGCCGCCGGGCTTGCCCACTTCCTGTGAATCGAGCTTGATCCACAGCGGATAATCGCGGCCGACTTCGGCGCGGATCGCGGCGATGACCTCAAGCGTCAGGCGCAGGCGGTTCTCCACGCTGCCGCCGTACTGGTCGGTGCGGGTGTTGGTATAGGGCGAGGTGAACGAGGACAGGAGGTAGCCGTGGCCGCCGTGGATCTCGATCCCGTCGAATCCGGCTTCCTTGGCGCGCCGCGCGCCTTGTGCGAACTGCTGCACGGCAAGGTCGATGTCGGCCTGTTCGAGCACCTTGAGCTCGGGCATCTTCATGCCGGCCAGCGCCTGCAGTTCCTCCATGAGGAAGTAGTCGATGAAGCTGCCCTTGGGCGCGGGCGGAACGGCCGGTCCCCACAGCTTATGGCCCCAGCGGTTGAAGCTGTATCCGGCAACGAAGCCGCCGTGGTGCAATTGCGTGGCGATCTTCGCGCCGTGAGCATGGACACGGTCCGTCAGTGCCCTAAGGCCGGGGATGAAACGATCGTCCGAGATCGCGGTCTGCTGCATTGCCACTGCGCCGACCGGCCAGGCAACGCCGGCCACGCCACAGATGATCAGGCCAGCCCCACCGCGCGCCTGCTCTTCATGGTAGGCGATCAGTTGTTCGCCTACCGTGCCGTCATCTTCCGACAAGCTTACACCCATCGCGGTGACGGCAATGCGGTTCTTGGTCTCCATAGTGCCGATGCGGCCGAGCGAGAGCAGGTGGGGGTAGAGGTTGGAAGACAACTTTGCGGTTCCTCGTCCGAGCGGCTACGACGCGCAGGATTCTGCCTTGCAGCGTCATATTGTCCATTATTGCGTAATCCATGGCTCATTGCCCTACGATAATCAAGGCGGAAAGCGGAGGCTTTTGGCATCTTGCGGAATATCTGGGCCAAATTTCCCCATGGAGACGCGCATTTCGCGCGTTTCTCTCGAATATTCGTAAAAACATGTCTTCACGGCTACGCATGGTGTTGACATTGGGAGATCTGTGGCGGCATCTGCGTTACCTGATAGCAAGGGCTTCCGCCAAGGAATCCGGGACAGGATCGAGATGGGCATGGAGTGGCAGAGCGAGGTCGACGTTGTCGTCGTCGGATCGGGCGCAGGCGGGATGCTCGCCGCGCTGGTGGCGGCAAAGAACCGTGCGGAAGTCGTGGTGGTTGAGAAGGACAAGCTGTGGGGTGGAACAAGCGCCACCTCTGGCGGCGGCATCTGGATTCCGGGCAGCGACCAGGCCAAGGCAATGGGCTTTGAGGACAATCTGGACGATGCTTTCAAATATGTCCGCGCGCTTTCGGCTGACAACGTGCCCGACGAGAACATCCGCGCTTATGTCGAGAACGCCGCGCCGATGCTGCGCTGGGTGACCGCAAACACCGGCGTCGTCTACACCTCGCAGCCCTATCCCGATTATCATGCCGAGAACCCCGGGGGATCGGTCACCGGATACCGCACCCACCTGCCCGAGATGTTCGACGGCACGCTGCTGGGCGAGGACCTCAAGACGCAGCGGTTGCCATCGCCTGCGGCGAGCCTCTTCGGCTATCTCAACTGGACGTTCGCCGAGACCTACCAGTTGCTCTATCGCGGTCCCGGCTGGCTGACGGGGCTGGCGAAGAACATGGCGAAGTACTGGTTGGACTGGCCGCTGCGCTTCACTTCGCGCAAAGATCGGCGGCTGACGCTGGGCAATGCGCTGACCGGCGCCTTGCGGGTCGCGCTGAACGAGGCAGGCGTGCCGGTGTGGCTCAAGACACCGATGAAGGAGCTGGTGACCGAGAACGGGCGTGTCGCCGGGCTGGTGGTGGAAAAGGACGGCAAGCCCTTTGCCATCCGCGCGCGCAAGGGCGTTGTGCTGGCGGCGGGCGGGTTCGACAAGAACCAGCAGATGCGTGATGCGAACGCGCCGCTCTACAACAAGGCCTGGGCATCGGGCGGGGTGACGAGCAACACCGGCGATGCGATCCGGGCAGGGCAGGCCGTGGGCGCGGGCACGATGAACATGCATTCGGCCTGGGCCGCGCCGGTGTTTCATGTTCCCGGCGAGGACCGCGGGCGGCTGTGCACGATCGAGCGCGCGTTGCCGGGGTGCATCATGGTCAACCAGAAGGCCCAGCGTTACCTCAACGAGGCGGCTTCGTACCACATCGTCGGCCAGCAGATGGCCCGGCGGCAGCGCGATTTCGGCGATGCCAGCCCGAGCTGGATGGTGTTCGACCGCAAGTATCGCCACCAGTTCCCGATGGGGCCGCTGCTGCCACTGGTGCCGGACTGGCTCCAATCGGGTGCAGTCAAGTCGATCCTCAAGAAGGGGCGTACGATTGCAGAACTGGCGCGGGACATGGGCGTCGATCCGGCAGCGCTGGAGCTGCAGATCGCACGGTTCAATGCAGGCGCGGCCAAGGGCGAGGACCCCGAATTTCATCGCGGCGAGGCGGCCTATGACAAGATGTATGGCGACTATCGCCACCAGCCCAATCCCTGCCTGAGACCGCTGACCGAGGGGCCGTTCTACGCCATGCCGATCTATCCCGGCGACATCGGCACAAACGGAGGCCTGCGCACCAATGCCAAGGCTCAGGTGGTTGACGATGCAGGGCAGCCGATTGCCGGGCTCTATGCCGTTGGCAACAACGCGGCATCGGCGATGGGCGAAAGCTATCCGGGTGCGGGCGTGACCATCGGGCCGGCAATGACCTTTGGCTATGTCGCGGCGCGGGACCTGACCGGGGCCAATGACTGAAGCGGGCAAGGTCGTCCGCATCGGCGGGGCGAGCGGGGCGCTGAATGACAGCGCGATTGCCGTGCCGGGGCTGCTCAAGGTCGAGGGGCTGAACTACCTTGCCTTCGACTACCTGGGCGAAGGGGCGATGGGCATCTTCCGGCGGATGAAGCAGGCCGATCCGCGCTCAGGCTTCCTGCCGGATTTCGTCGACATCCACATCGGGCCATATCTCACGGAACTGAAGGCGCGCTGCATCCGCGTTACTGCCAACGCCGGGGGGATGAACCCGGAAGGCCTGGCCGAGATGATCCGCCAACGCGGTCGCGAGCAGGGGCTGACCTTGCGCGTGGCGACAGTGACTGGCGACGACGTCGAACATCTAGTGCCGCAGCTGCGCGCCGAGGGTTTGCGGGATATGTACAGCGGCGCGCCCCTGCCCGAGGGCGAGATCGGGATGCACGCCTATATCGGCGCGTTCGGGATCGCGCGTGCGTTGGATGCCGGGGCAGACGTGGTGATTACCGGGCGCGTGGTCGATTCCGCGCTGATCCTCGGGCCCTTGATCCATGAGTTTGGCTGGGGACCGGACGATCTGGATCTGCTCGCAGCGGGCACGGTGGCGGGGCACCTGCTGGAATGCGGCGCGCAGGCGACGGGCGGGACGTTCACCGACTGGCAGGATGTGCCGGACTGGGCGAACATCGGCTTTCCGGTTGGCGAATGCCATGCCGATGGCAGCGTTGTGATGACCAAGACCGATGGCACGGGCGGCCTCGTTTCAGTGGGCACGATTGCCGAGCAGCTGCTTTATGAAGTGGGCGATCCGCGCGCCTACATCGTGCCCGATGTGGTGTGCGACTTTACCGGGATCATGCTGGAGCAAGTTGGGCCGGACCGGGTGCTGGTGCGCGGTGCCAAGGGCTATCCAGCGCCCGAAACGCTCAAGCTGTGCGGGACTCATGAAGATGGCTGGCGCTCGGTTGCGCTCATTCCAGTCAGCGGGATTGATGCTGTGGCCAAGGCGCGGCGGACGGCAGAGGCCTTGCTCGAGAGGGTTTCCGCCATGCTGGAGGAGCGCGGCTGGGGGCCGTGGCGGCACAGCCATGTCGAGGTGATCGGCACGGAGACGGCGTGGGGACCGAGGGCGCAGGCGCTGGAGCCCCGCGAGGTGCTGCTCAAGATCGTGGTCGATCATGCCAATCCGGCAGCCTGCATGCTGTTCGGGCGCGAACAGACCACAGCGATCATGAACATGGCGGTCGGCACCTCGATCGCGCCGATCATCGCCGCGCCGCGCGCCTTTCCGCTGACGGGCATGTTCTTCGGCCTGATCGACCGGCGCCGCGTGACGCAAGCGGTGGCGCTTGATGGAGTGGCGCTGGACTTTGCCGACCCGGTGGTGCCGGGGTTCGATCCGGCGGCATTGCCGCAGATCGAGGGCGAAGCGGCGGTGATGGATGGCGAACTCGTCGAAGTGCCGCTGATCCGGCTGGCGTGGGCACGCAGTGGCGACAAGGGGCGGCTGTTCAACGTCGCGGTCATTGCCCGCGATCCGGCATTTCTGCCGTGGATCCGGGCGAGCCTGACCGTGGCAGCGGTGACGGACTGGTATCGCCACCTGTTCGACGCTCCCGCGCATGCGCGGGTCGAGCGGTTCGAAGTGCCGGGCGTCCATGCGATCAACTTCCTGGCGCATGACGCACAAGGCGGCGGGATCAACCTATCGCCGCGCTTCGATGCCGCGGCCAAGAGCATGGCGCAGCACCTGCTGGAGATGCCGGTGCGCGTGCCGGCGTCGCTGATCTGAAAGAGGACAAGCTGATGGCCGACGACCTGCCCTACCTTGCGCGCGGTGCGAAGCCTGTGGCGACCGACAGCACCGTGCTGGTCAGCAATTCCGATTACCTCAACGAGCCGCGCCTGCGCGACTGGCTGGCCACGGCCTATTTGCGCAAGAGCGGCAAGGATTCGCCCACAACGCTTGATGCGCACAAGCTCTATGGCATCCTTGCTGACATTTTCGACGTGCCGCGCATCGAGGAACTGTTCACCGCCGAGCGCAAACGCTGGCCTGAGCTTGATGCGTGGTTCGCGGCGGGCTTTTCGTCGAACTTCACCGTGGAGGAGCTGCTGGCCAATCCGGATGGCTCGCTTGGCCACACCTTCGGGCGCTACTTGCGCGACAACGGTTTCGAGATCGACATCGTGCCGCGCTTCACTCCCCGCAACCAGTTCGAGTATTTCTCGCTCCGCAGCGGCCAGACGCATGACCTGGAGCATATCGTCTGCGGCGGCGGGTTCGATATCATCGGCGAGCTGGTGCCCTACTTCGCTCGGCTGTCGAACCTGCCGCGTTTCCTCGATCCTGAACTGGTCGGCCTTATCAATGCCGGGCAGTTGCTGGGCGCATTGAGGCTCGTTTCGCGCACCGGGCTGCATTACCAGGCCGCGTTCCCGACCGCGCTCAAGGCCATGCGCCGCGGCATGGACGTGGGCGAGCAGTCCGGCCCCTACTGGATGGCGAAGTACGAGGACGTATTCCACTTGCCGATCGAAGAGGCGCGAGCAGCGTTGGGCATTGTCGGCGCGGTCGATCTGGACAGCCGTGAGGCCTCGCTGCTGTGGCCTGAATACAGCTGAGCCCCGAGACAACCGAGGGGCTGGCGCTTTCGCGCCGGCCCCTCTCCCCTGTTGTAATGCGATCAGACTTTGGCAGATCAGAAGTTGACGCCCAGCTCCACGCCATACGTGCGTCCGCGTTCGTAGCTGCCGGTGAACAGCAGTACCGGGGCGCCGAAGCTGATGTAGCGCTTGTTGAAGATGTTGTCCCCGAACACCGAGAGCGAGACCTTGGCGCCGCCGAGGCCCACGTCGGCAACGCCCAAGCGACCGTTGACCAGCCAGTAGGCGGGTTGGCGGTTGCGGTCCTCCAGTACTGGCTGGTTGGTGAGAAGATCACGCAGCGGAGTGGAGGTGAGGTAGTATGTGCTGCGGTAACGGCCCTCGATCAGCGCAGTGACATGACCGCCGCTGCTGGAAAAATCGGGTGAGTTGTAGCTGGCGGCGGCGCGGCCGGTCCACTTCGAGAAGTATGTCGGGCGTGCGAAGGCAGCGACGTCCTGCCCGTTCAGGATGAACTGCTTGTAGTCGAAGTCGGTGTAGGACACGCTGCCTGAAAGGTTCAGGCCCGCGACCGGCACGACATCCAGTTCGGCTTCGAAGCCCTTGATCTTCGCCTTGCCTGCGTTGTCGAAGAACTGTCGCCCGTTGATGAAATTCTGGGTCTGCAGGTCCTTGTAGTCGTTGTAGTAGGCCGCCACGTTCAGCCGCACCTTGTTGTCGAGGAACTGGGTCTTGGCGCCCAGTTCATAGCTGGTCAGGTTTTCCGGACGATAGGGGATGCCCGAAAGGATGCCGCCGGAAACGTAGCCGGTGGCGACTTTCGCAAAGAGCGTGGTCTGTTCGGTCGGGCGCCAGGTCGCGATGCCGGTCCAGGTCAGCTTCTTGTAGGTTGCCTTGTAGTCACCAACGCCCAGCGAGCCACCTTGCGCGCCCGAGATCACGAAGATCTTTAGTTCGCGGTCGTCGATCGTGCCGCGCAGGCCGCCGGTCAGGTCGAGAGTATCCGAGAGGTGCCAGGTCAGCTGGGCATAGCCGGCCATGGAGTCGTTGATGCCTTCGGTGCGGGTGATGCCGCTGCCGAAGATGTTGTCGAGCGGGCTTGGCACGATGGTGGCAGACGGCGTGGGCGAAAGGATGCCGAGCACTTCGGTGCCGGGCGACTTTTCGTGGAAATAGAACAGGCCGGCGGTCAACTGGTAACTGTCGTTGGAAAGCTGGAACTGCAGCTCCTGGCTGAATTGCTCCTGACGAGTGGCGCGGGCGGAGAGCAGCGGGAAAAAGTAGTCGTTCGGTCCGGGTGCATTGGCCGGGTTGAACAGGATCGCCTGGATCTGCTGCGGGGTCAGTCCGGGGGTAAGGAATGCACCCAACTGCTGGAAAGTGAAGCGCATGCCGCCGGCCGAGCCGAGATCGAAGATCACCGGGTCCTGCCGGAACTTGCGGTAGGCGCTGATCGACTTGACGGTGAAGTTGTCGCTGGCCTCGAGCGTCAACGTCAGGCTGTGGCCCTGGGTGACGACATGCTCCTCGCTGGTGGCAGCTGCGACCGAGGACAAGGGACCATTCAGCCCCTCGTTGGTAGTGCCGCCAAAGAACGGCTGAAGCGCCACGATGGGGCCGAGCAACTGCCCCGAGGCGTCGGGGATCACGCCAAGGCTCTGCATCGCGCGGCCCGAGGCACGGGTGTCGGTATAGTCGAAGCGGTAATCGGCGATAAGCGCGCCGAACTCGCCGCGCACCGCGATTTGCCCGCCATCGACGTTGCGATAGCCGAGCTTGTTGACGAAGCGCTGCGTGCCGAATTCGGGCGCGCGCAGGGCGATATTGAGACCCTTGCCGCCCATCGTGTTGGTCACGTCCCCATCGATCTGGTCATGCAGGTAGGACAGGCGGATCGAAAACGGGCCAATCTGCGGCAGGTCGAGCGAGACCTTGCCGCGGAAGGCATCGTAGTTGCCATAGGAGCCGGTGGCGCGCACGCCCCACTCGCCCTTGGGGGCGGCGGTGACGATGCTGATTGCGCCGGATGTGGCATTCCGGCCGAACAGCGTGCCCTGCGGCCCGCGCAGCACCTCGACCCGCTGGATGTCGGAGAAGTCGAGCAGCGATCCCACGGCACGGCCGATGTACACGCCATCGATATACATGCCGACCTTGGGATCGACCGAGTTCGACGAGGTTCCGGAAGCGACGCCGCGAATGATGATGGTGGGGTTGGATTGCTGGCCCTGCGCGTTGAACTGCAGGCTGGGCGCGAGGCCGGCGAGGTTGCGCACGCTGGTGACGCGCAACGCTTCCAGTTGTTCGGTGCCAATCGCAGTAACTGCCACGGGAACCTTCTGCAGGCTTTCCTCGCGGCGCTGGGCAGTGACGATGATTTCCTGGACCGAGGCTGACTGGCCGGTGGTTTCGGCCTGCTCTTCAGCTGCGTTTTCCTCGGCGTGGGCCAGAGGTGCGAAGGCCAGCGCGCCAGCCGCAAGTATCGTGCCGCGCAGGAGCATGCTGTGGGTATGCCGTGCTTTCATGATGTCTCTCCCTCCGTTGTTTTCTGACGCCAGAGCTTGTTGCCGGGCGCGATGCAAAAGGAGCGGCAAAGCGCGCTGCGCTCGCCGCCCCTGTCATTCAGCAAGGTGGTCCGGTGATGATCGGACTGGCCTTCATTCGGCAGCTTCCATCATCGGGACGCCATAGTTGGGGTCGTCCTCGTTGCAGAGGCGGTTGGTATCGTCCCAGCGGCTGTCGATCACGGGCGTGATGTTCAGTTCGCGACGGATGTCCTCGATCTGGACGTCGGCATATTCGCGCCAGTCGACCAGCATCAGCGGGTACTTCCAGTTGCGGCCCTGCTGCGCGCCGATGAACTCCGCTTCGAGATTCACGACCATCGCTTCGGGATAGAACAGCGCGTCCTTCATCGTCGTCTTGGCCTTGAGGTAATAGGCGATGCGGCTGAAGAAGTTGCTGAGCTCGGGGTGGAAGTAGAGCGCCTTGGCGTGCATGTTGGCTGAAAGCAGCGCTATTTCGCCGCCATGGTTCGGGCCGAAGCCGGTGATCATGTGCTCGATATCGTGCGAAAGCGCGGTCTGGCGCAGGTAATAGGTGAAGTCGTTGACGACCTGAATTTCCTGGAAGAACAGATCGAGCTGGTAGCCCGAATTGACCATGAAATCGTGGATCTTCGCGCCCAGCGTGCCGGGGGCGCAGTCCTTGGTCTCGTCGATCGTGAAGTTGGACAGGCTCTTGCGCTCGAGCCAGCGCTTGAACAGCGGCAGGCGGGCCTTTTCCATCTCGAACAGTTCAATGATGCGGGGCATGTCTTCCAGATCGTGGAGGATCTGCGCCACTTCCGGGATGTATGCCGTGTTGGGAAGGTCAGGCCCGTTGCGGCGCAGCATCTCCTGCGAGATCAGTGCGCGCAGGCCCGCATGGTTGAGGTACTTGGAAGAGCTTACGAGGACCGAGCTTTCAGTCTCGATCTTCTGGATCCGGCCGTTGAAGTAGGCCCGGTCGGCATCGCCGATCTTTGCTTCGCTCATGTCGGCATCCTTTCCTGATATTCTGCAAAGGGTTAGGGGGCGTCCGGGAGGGAGTGGACGCCCCCAGTGCGAGGGTTCATCTTGGGGATTTGGCCCTCGCTAAGACGGTCATTCCGCAGCCTCTGCCAGCGCAGCATCGTCGTTGGCGGGGGACAGGAACTCACCCGGCATCGCGCCGGTGAATGCGCCGTTCTCGAAAGTCGGAACGCCGTTCACAAGGGTGAGGCGGGTGGGCATCGCGGCGCGGGTGAAACGCCAGGTGGTGCCGCCCTTGCCGTCGGGCACGTCGTGCGCCTTGACCATTTCGCGGCGCTGGATCTCGTCCATGTTGAACACGGCGATGTCGGCGCGCTTGCCTACCGCGATCACGCCGCGATCATGCAGGTTGAAGTGGCCGGCGAGCTTGCCGGTCATGATGTGGATGGCCTGCTCCAGCGTCAGCTTCTTCTGTTCGCGGACATACTGGGTGAGCAGGAGCGCGTTCTCGCCCCCACCGCACAGCATCTGCAGGTGCGCGCCAGCGTCGGAGATGTTGCCGACGGTCTTGGGGTCCTTCATCAGCTCCAGCGTCAGGTCCTCGTCCTTGGGGAAGGGGGCCATGTGGACGGTGGAGCGGGTGCCGTTCTTGAGGATCCAGTCGGCCATAGCGTCGGAGCGGTGCAGGCCCAGGCTGTCGGCGTATTCCTTCAGCGTGATGTTCAAGGGCCCGGTACCGTTCTCGCTGTCGAGCAGGAACAGTTCCTGAGGGTTCTTGAGCGGCGAATGATCCCAGGCCTGCGTGTCCCAGCTTTCACGGGCACGGGCACGCCAAGCCGGATCGGCGAGAAGCTGCGCCTTCTTGTGGTGGTCGTCCTCAAGCACGACTTCATGCCAGACATAATCGTTCGACTGCGCGAAGATCAGCGACTTCACCAGGCTGAGGGTCGAGGTGGGAGAGACGTGGGCATAGCCCGGCCAAACGTCGACACCGGCTTCGCGCATCTTGCGCACCGATTCCTGCATGGCGGGCAGGATGCCCTTCTGGAATTCGAGCGTCGGGATGGCCCCTGCAATCTGGCACTTGATGTTGCGGCCGCCGAGAAGCTTCGCGAGACGCTCCAGATTGGCCGGGCCGGTCATGCGCATGAAGGTGTCGACAATGACCTGGTAGCAGCAGCCGGGATAGCGCTCCATCACGTCGAACAGGGCTTCGAACTCGGCGTCGTTCGCCATCAGTGTCGGGACGGGGCGGTTCTGACCATCATGGTCGTGCATGTTGTCTGACATGCCGAGCGCACCCGCGGCGAGCGCGTCGTCGAGGAGTTCGGCCATCTTCGCGATTTCTTCAGGGGTCGCCTCACGCTCCCAGGCCTCGACGCCCATTGCTGCCAGGCGGATGGCGATGTGGCCGACATAGGCGGCGTAGTTCAGCGGTGCCTTGACGTTGCGTTCGACCGATGCGCGGTACTCGCTCCACTTGTTCCAGTCCCACGGCAGGTTCTGCATGAACGGGCCTTCGGGAATGTCCTCGAAGAACGAGAAGATGCCGATCATCTCGCGCTGGGCGGGCATGTATTTATGCAGCGGTGCTGCAGAGAAGCCGCAGTTGCCAAGGATCATCGTCGTCGCGCCATAGCCCGGCAGGGGATCGAGATCGGGCTGCCACCACATCGTCCCATCGTAGTGGGTGTGGCTCTCGATGAAGCCGGGGGTGACGTGGCAACCGCTGGCGTCAAACACGCGTTCTCCAGCCGGTGCGAGCCCTTCGCCCACCTCGGCAATCACGCCGTTCTTCACGCGCACGTCAGCCTTGAAGGCGGGTGCGCCGGTGCCGTCCACGACGGTGCCGTTCTTGATGAGGATATCGGTCATTTCATTCTCCCGTTGGGTTCGCGAGGTCGCTGCATGTTGCGCAGCTTCGTCCGCAGAATCTTGTTCGTTGGGGTGCAGCATATGCATGGGTGCGGTTGTGCGAAGACGGGCTCTTGCCAAACGGATCATCCTGTCATCTAATTCGGATCATGACGCGATACGAACCTACGGCATCGGCGATGATTTCTGCTCTGCGCCGTCATTTGCGCAAAGATGGATGGACAGTTCTACGACTTTCGCGGGAACTGGGCGTCGGTGAGGCCACCGTGAAACGGTGGCTGGCGGGCAAGGGACTCACGATCGACCGGCTTGAGCGCATGGCGCAGTTGTGCGGGCTGGTGCTGGGTGACCTGGCAAGGGAGGCAGAGGAGTGCCCGGGCGATCTCGCGCATGAGCTGACGCTGGCGCAGGAGAAAGCCCTGTCGACCAACATCTTCCTCTCGTTCCTGTTCATGGCCCTGCTGGGCGGAGTGCCGGCAGAGGAAGTGGCGGCTGACTTCAATGTGCCGGCTGCGGCGATGGATGCTGCGCTCGAACGGCTTGAACGTCTGGCGCTGATTGACCGGTTGCGCAGCGGGCGCGTGCGGCCGCTGGTTGACCGCGCTTTGGTCTTTCGGAAGCAACCTTTGCGCTCCTTGTTCGAGGTTCACATGAAGCGCACGTTCTTCGAACTTGATTATTCGCAGCCTGAGACCGTCTACAGTGCAGAGACCGTCAAGCTCTCACCTGCCGGTGCTGCGCAATTGGCCGAACTCATCGAGCGCCATCACGTGGAAGTGCAGGTGCTTGCCGAACGTGACCGCGAGTCTCATGCGGGTGTGGCAGGTAGCGGTTGGTACGGCATGCTGAGCGTGATGCGCCCCCTCGACATGGAACCAATGCGTGTGGAAGGGATCACGGCATGGACGGATGCACTAGGTGCGGGTGGTGCAAAGGGGCCGGTGTGAACGTCTTTGCGCAACCAGCACCTGCTCTTGGCATCAGGCAGAAACCTGAAAAATGTAACGCTAGCGTCCAGACTTGCTCAGGGTCATAAGGCTATGGCTGCTTCGAGGCGAGCGGCTGGCAGGCGGTTTACGACTTGGCGGACGGGCGATGAGCCTCGACATCACTGACTTCGCATGGGGCTGCCGCGACTTCATCAGTCAGGAAGTGGTTGCAGGTGCCTTTACGCAGACACCGTGCGATCTTCCGCAGATCTCGCGGCCCCCTGCACGGCACGAAGAGAATGCGGCCGCTAGCTCGAGGCCTCCACCAGGGCCTTCCGAAGGGATCGCAGAAAGAGATCCACATGCTCCTCTTGGCAAACCAGAGGCGGCCTGATTTTCAGGGTATCCTCGTTTGCGGAGGTCGTGCTGATCAGAACGCCGTCATCCCGCATGAGATTGACCACGTCCAGCGCCCGACCACGCCGCTGGTGGGTCGAATCCGAATCCAGACCGATATCGACGCCGAAGAAGAGCCCCGCATTGCGGATGGCACGGATTCCGGGGGTTTCGCTCGCAATCTGTTCGAGCCCGGCATGCAGTCGTGCGGAAGCGGCCAGTACGCTTTCCATTATGCAGTCCCGCTGCAAAATGGTTAGCACTGCATCGGCAGCAGCGATGCCGACCGTATTGCCGGCAAAGGTGTTCGAATAGCGTGCTGTGTTGCCAAACTTCTCCATCGGAGACCGTCGACCGACCACGCCGCCGATCGGAAAGCCGTTACCCATCGGCTTGCCCAAGGTGACCAGATCAGGAACGATGCCGTGGCGTTCGAAGCCCCACATATGGGCGCCGGTGCGGCCAAAGCCGGGTTGCACTTCGTCCGATATGACCAACCCGCCAACCTCGCGCACTGCCTCGACCGCGCCCGCAATGAAGCCCGGGGGATCGATCCAGACGCCGTCGCTGGAAAAAATGCTGTCGAACAGCAGCGCGGCGACGCCGATGCCACGACGCTGCAAGTCGGCGATCGCCGCACGAACTTCAGCTTCGAAGAAGCCGGAGGCGTCTGCATCGGACACACCCGCAGGGCCAGGAAGGCGCGCGATTCTTGCGTAGGGACTCAGGTTCACAGCAGCGCCCAGGTTCGGAGAGACCGCGGCTACAGCAGCACTGGTGCCGTGATAGGCGTAAGACGTAACGATGATCCCTTCGCCACCGCTCGCGAGACGCGCGATGCGCAGGGCAAGGTCGTTGGATTCGCTGCCGGTGCAGGTGAAAACCACGCGGTCCAGCTCGGGCGGAAATGTTGATGTGAGCCGCTCGGCATATTCCACCAGCCTCGGCTCGAGATATCGCGTGTTGGCGTTGAGCCGCGCGGCCTGCTCGGCCATCGCCGCATTCACTTCGGGGTGGCAGTGGCCGAGCGAAGGCACATTGTTGTAGAAATCAAGGTAGGGCCGATCGTCCGGATCGTAGAGCCACATGCCTTCGCCCCGGACAAAGTGTACAGGCTTGCGGTATTGTAGCCGATAGGATGCGCCGAGCACAGCATCCCGCCGTGCGATCAACTCGGCCTCGCGCTCCGACAGTTCCGCATCGCCGGGGCGGTAACGATTGGGCATGAGATCTACAGACATCGATTCTCGCCTCATGTTCGGGTATCAGGTTGTCGTCAGGAACGTGACTTTTGCGCCTCAGGCTGCTGCAGTTTCGCTTCGGCTCAGGAGCGCCAACCCTCTCTCGGCCCTGTGGACGTTCTTCATGATGTAGCAAGCCGCATCGGGGAAAAGATGCGCTCGCCAATGATTGATAAGGATGAGCGCACCTTGGCGCGCACGCATCAGGCCAGGCAGCAACTCGAGCTCGAGCGCCGAGAGGGGCAGGATGGAGGCATAGCCTGCGATCAGATGCTCGGCTCCCCCCAATGGCAATGCAGGATCGCTAACGAAGTGTCCCGCAGCAATGGCGAGGTCCTGCAAGCGCGGGTTCCAGCCGCCGTCGCCGAAGTCGATGAAGGCCACGCCTTGCGGCGTTGCGATCATGTTGAAAGGGCTCGGATCGTTGTGAGTGGCCTGCCAGTCCAGTTCGCCAAGTCGGGGCGCGATTGCTTCGGAATAGTCCGCCATGGCCTGCCGCACATGGCAGGCGGTGGGTCCTTCGGGGACGTAACGCTGCAGGCGGGCCAAGCCATTCCAGCATTGGAGGTTCCACAGGACCGGCCGCCGGGCGCCGGGCAGTTCAAGGGTGGCCATGGCACGGTTTAGCCGCGCCAACCCCGCGCCTACATCGTGCAGCAAGGCGGGTGAATGCACGAGCGTGTGCAGGGCTGGCCCATCGACACAGGTCTGGAGGTATCCGCCCGTATCCTCATGCTCGAATAGCAAGCCGCCTTGATCTGTGCGGATCACACGCGGGACAATGACGTCGGCGGCATTCTCGAGTTCGGCGAGAACGGCGCTTTGGAAGCGAAAGCTATCACACGCGGACACCCTGTTTGAGGTCTTGAGGATCAGGCGCTGGCCATCGGCAAGCGTCGCCACACAAGTGCGCTCGACCTCGGACGACAGCGTTGTGAGGGCAGCCTTGATCCCGTAGTATGCATGCAGCAGGAACTCGCCGGTTTCTGGCTCGGCTGTGTCCGGAAGCTGCGCGAGGCTTTCGGCGGCAGCGCGCAGGAATGCGGGGCCATCACCAAAATGTGCTGCAATGGGTGCGGTGGGCGCCATGGCATTCACCTCGGCGAACCGAGACTCACAGCCCGAATACTGCGGGCAGGCGTGTGATGTCTGGAATTTCGCTATATTCGTAGAATGGATTGGCTGGCTCGTGGCCACGGTTGACCCAGACCTTGCTTTTGATGCCGATGTCATAGGCCGACATCAGATCGTGTCGGAACGAGGAGGAGACGTGAGTGATGTCCTCCGGTCCGCATCCAAGTGTGTCGAACATGTACTCGAACGCCTGCAGATGCGGTTTGTAGGCTCCGGCATCCTCAGCGGTCAGAACGGCGTGAAAGGGTGCGCCCAGCTTCGCCACATTCTTCGGTATCTGTGCGTTCATCGAATTGGTCAGGATTACCAGGGGGATATGCCGTGCCAGTTTTGCGAGACCCTCTGGTACATCTGCATGGGGCCCCCAAGTGGGCACCCGGTTGTAGATTTCCTCGGCCTGTTCCGGCCTGAACGAGACGTTGTTGCGCTTGCAGGTGCGTTCCAGGGCCTTGTACACCACTTCGCTATACGGCTTCCAATCGCGCAGCACTTCATCGAGACGATATGCCTGGAAGTTGCGGATGAACTCGACCATGCGCGGCTCGTCTAGCAAATGACCAAAATGATCGCGTGCGGCATCTGCCATCTGGAAATTGATCAGCGTACCGTGACAATCGAAAGTCACATACTTGGGGCGAAAGTGGCTCATGGCGGCTTCCTCATCCTTGCGGTGCCGCCGTTAGTAATCGCCGCGATGAAATGGGTTTTGCCGAATGTGTGAGGCTTTCGGCAGAATTTGCCGAGATTTTCGGTTCCCGGCCGCTCAAGACCAACGATTGCGCGCGTATATGAGTATTTCCTCAAATAAGCTTGTAGATTTACATAATGTATATTATCAGTTTTGCGTATAAGGAGTTGCGCAAGTTATGATATGCTTCTTCTGCCATGCAGAAGCGCTGGCAATGGGGCCTTGCTTCGGTTGCCTTCCTAAGCGAGGGGCGACGTCGCGCTCGTGGCGCCAGAGTCTGGACATTGCTGGACTATCGGCCCTGACCGAGGAAATCGAATTAGCTCGATTTCAATTCCGTCCGCCACCGGCCGAGCCGGTCCACCGCTTCGTCGAGCATCGCGGCGTTCTTGCAATGGCACAGCCTGACGATGTGATCGGGACGTCCTTCCCCTTCCCACAGCGCCGAGATGGGGATCGAGGCAACGCCCGCTTCGCGCACGGCCCTCTCGCTGAACGTCCGGTCGTCCAGCGCAATGCCGGAAGCAGGCAGGTCGATGCAGGTGAACCACGTTGCCACGTTGTCCAACACGCAAAAGCCCTGCTGCTTCAGCCCGGCAATCAGCCGCTCGCGCGTGACAGACCATTGCGCATGGCAGCCTGGTGCAATCGCCGGATCGTCAAGCGCTTCGGCCACGGCCCATTGTAGCATCGGCGGGGTGGTGAAGGTGAGGAACTGATGCGCTCGGCCAACCACCGCGGCCACTTCTGGGGCGCCTACGATCCAGCCAACCTTCCACCCGGTTGCGCCAAAGATCTTGCCCGCTGAGCCGATCTTGACCGCCCGCTGCGCCATCCCCGGCTGCGCCAGCAGCGATGCATGCGCCCGGCCGTCGAAGCGCACGTTTTCCCAAACTTCATCACAGATCGCGAAAAGATCATGCGCAACGCACAGTCCCGCCAGCATGGCGAGGTCGGCTGGCGACGCTACCGTCCCTGTGGGATTGAGCGGATCGTTGAGGACAAGCGCCCGCGTCCGGGGCGTGATCGCCCCGGCGATGGTGGCAGCGTCGAACGCCCAGCCTGGCGGCTTGAGCGCGACGAACACCGGCTTGCCGCCTGCCCGGCGGACCAGCGGCGCATAGGCATCATAGGCAGGCGCGAACAGCAGGACTTCGTCACCCGGCGCAACCACCGCCAGGATGGCCGAAGCCACCGCCTCGGTCGCGCCCGATGTCACCACGACGCTTTCCGGCGCAAGATCGAGACCTTGGATGCGAGCGTAGAAGCCTGCGACAGCCCTTCGCAGTTCGGGCAATCCGGCCATCGGCGGATACTGGTGCGATTGCTCCATCGCAGCGCAGGTCAACGCGCGCAGCAATTCGGCAGGAGGAGGGCCATCGGGAAACCCCTGTCCCAGATTGATCGCGCCCAGATCGCGGGCAAGGCCGGACATGTGCTCGAAGATTGTCACCGGCATTTCGGCATAGATCGGGTGCAGGTGCGAGAGCGGCATGGTCATCACTTGCCAACCTAGCCAGCAGCGGGGCCTGCTTGCAATGTTTCCCCACAATCAGATGCGCGTGGCCATTTGGGTGGTTGAAGTGAACTGATTTCAGGTGCAATCACCCGCCGCACAGGGAGCGCATTCGGAGAGCACGCAATGGCAGGCATGGTACCGTTCGATTGGGAAGACGCACTGGGGCTGGACGGCCTGCTTACCGATGATGAACGGATGATCCGTGATGCCGCACGCAGCTTCGCGCAGGATCGCCTTGCCCCCCGCGTGATCGATGCTTTCGCCAACGAGCATACCGACCCTGAAATCTTCCGGGAGATGGGCAGCCAGGGCCTGCTTGGCGTGACGTTGCCCGAGGACTACGGCTGTGCCAACGCCGGTTACGTATCCTACGGCGTTGTCGCGCGCGAGGTGGAGCGGATCGATTCCGGTTACCGCTCGATGATGAGCGTGCAGTCCAGCCTCGTGATGTTCCCGATCTACGAGTACGGCTCGGAAGAGCAACGGCGCAAGTATCTGCCCAGGCTGGCCACCGGCGAATGGATCGGCTGCTTCGGCCTGACCGAGCCTGACGCGGGGTCGGACCCGGGCGGGATGCGCACGGTGGCCCGGAAGGTCGATAGCGGTTATGTGCTCAACGGCGCCAAGACCTGGATTTCCAACGCACCGATTGCCGATGTCTTCGTCGTCTGGGCCAAGAGCGAGGCGCATGGCGGCGGCATTCGCGGCTTCGTGCTGGAAAAGGGCATGAAAGGCCTGTCCGCGCCCAAGATCGAGAACAAGGTTAGCCTGCGCGCCTCGATCACGGGCATGATCGTGATGGACGATGTCTTCGTTCCGGACGATGCGTTGCTGCCGAACGTGCAGGGCCTGAAAGGTCCGTTCGGCTGCCTCAACCGCGCGCGCTACGGCATCTCATGGGGCGCACTGGGAGCGGCGGAGTTCTGCTACCACGCGGCGCGGCAATATGGGCTGGATCGTCATCAGTTCGGCCGCCCGCTGGCGGGCACGCAGCTTTACCAGAAGAAACTGGCCGACATGCTGACCGAAATCACGCTGGGCCTTCACGCCTCACTGCAAGTCGGCCGTCTGATGGACGCCGGCAGGTTCGCGCCCGAAATGATCTCCATCGTCAAGCGCAACAACGTCGGCAAGGCGCTCGACATTGCTCGCATGGCGCGCGACATGCACGGCGGGAATGGCATTTCCGGCGAATATCAGGTGATCCGCCACATGGTGAACCTCGAGACGGTCAATACCTACGAGGGCACGCACGATGTCCACGCGCTGATCCTCGGCCGCGCCATCACCGGCATCGCTGCGTTCTGATCAGGAGTTGACCATGAACGCGGCGCTGCTTGTGGCGGTCACGCCATCGCGCCGCGCCATGGCCTGACCGATCAGCAACAGCGCCGGGCCATCGCCCAGCGCCGTGCGCGCGACAAGCGGCAGCAAGTCGAGGCGCGTATGGAACTGGCGCTCTTCCGGAAGGCTCGCCGCCTCGACCAGGGCAACCGGCGTGTCGGCGGGCAGCCCGGCCTCGATCAGCCCGCGTGACACCGCGCCCGCCGACGACTTGCCCATGTAGACGGCCAGCGTCGCTTCGGGATCGGCCAGCGATGCCCAATCGAGCGAGAGCGTTTCGCCCGCACGGACATGCGCCGTCACGAAGGTCAGCTTGCGAGCGAGGCCGCGCAGGGTGAGCGAGGCGCCGAGGCTGGCTGCGGCGCCACTGGCGGCTGTCACGCCGGGACAGATCCGCACCGCCACGCCTGCCGCGCGGCAGGCGTCCAGCTCTTCGGTGGCGCGGCCGAAGATCGCAGGGTCTCCACCCTTTAGACGCACCACGCGATGCCCCGCTAGCGCAGCTTCAACAATCAGGCTGTCGATCGTCTCCTGCGCCTTGGAATGCCGCCCGGAACGCTTGCCAACATGGACCAGCCTTGCACTCGGCGCGGCCAGCGCCAGAACGCCGGGGGCAACCAGCGCATCGTGGAAGATCACACTGGCCGATGCAATCAGCCGCTCCGCCTTGCGGGTCAGCAATTCCGGATCGCCCGGCCCTGCCCCGACCAGCCAGACCATGCCCTGCGGAAAGTCGTTCATTGCGCAGCCTCTTCGCATGTCTCGTTCCATTCGCGCAGCAGCCGGGCAATCGCCGGGCGGCACGAACCGCAATTGGTCCCCGCGCCACACGCCCTGCCCACTTCCGCCACGGTCCGCGCGCCCTGCTCGGCATGGGCAAGAATCTGGTTGGTGCCGATGCCGTGGCAGACGCAGACCACCGGCCCGCGATGCGGCGCAGGAGCGCTGGGCCGCGCGGCCAGCAGTTCGATAAGGTGCGCGCCACTCGCCCCCAGTTGCGCCGCGATCCACTCACGCGGTGGCAATTGCCCGATGCGGGTGATGAATAGCGCTCCGGCCATCGCGCCGCTGCCATCGACCACGGCGAGACGGCGCATGCCACGCGCCAGATCGACCGCCTCGCTGCGATTGCCTGCGGGCAGCAAGGCATCGGCATCGACAGCGCCGTTGCCAGCGAGCTCATAAAGCCAACCGCCAGCTATCGCGGATCGGCTCCACCAGACAACGCCCTGCGGGCTGACCGGTTCACGGCGGACAAGGAAGCCGCGCCATTCGCTGCCGACCGGCTCGATCCGGCAGGCGTTGTTCTTGAAACCAGGCTGGCCGGACACCGGATCGACCGACTGATCGGGCAGAAGGTTGCCGCGCCCGCCACTCGCCATGGCATCAGTCCAGTGCATCGGCACGAAGACCTGGCCGCGGCCTTGCGCATCGGTCACGCTCGCGCGGAACACCGAACTGCCCGCTGCCGAGACGACGCGGGCAAGCGCGCCATCGGCAATACCTGCCTCAGCGGCATCGGCAGGATGCACCTCGAGCAGCGGTTCGCGCCGGTGCTGGGCAAGCGTGGGCGAAAGGCCGGTGCGGGTCATCGTGTGCCATTGATCGCGGTAACGGCCGGTGTTGAGGCGCAAGGGAAAATCCGGGTCGACCGGGCGGGTGCGGGGCTCGACGGGCACGATCTTCATCTCGCGGCCCTGCAGCGGATGGCGTCCTCCCCAAACGAACGGGTCAAGCGCTTCGTAATCCGCGTCGGAAATCCCGGCATGGGCGGTCAGGTCAAGAACCTTGCCGTGCTTTACCGAAAGCGCGGTCATTGCCGCATATTCGCGGAACACGGCGGCGGCGTTGGTCCAATCGAACCCTGCAAAGCCCATCGTCTTTGCAACGTCGGCGATGATTGCCCAATCCGCCCTTGCCTCTCCCGGCGCAGCAAACAGAGCGCGCTGGCGGCTCACGCGGCGTTCGGAGTTGGTGACGGTGCCGTCCTTCTCGCCCCAGGCCAGCGCGGGCAGGCGGATGTGGGCGAGCCGTGCGGTGTCTGTATCGGCGATCACGTCCGATACGACCAGCGTTTCGCACTTGGCCAGGGCCTCGCGCACGAAACCGACATCGGGCATCGAAACGGCGGGGTTGGTAGCCATCACCCACAGGAATTTGACGCGGCCATCGTGCACGGCGCGGAACAGGTCCACCGCCTTGAGGCCGGGGGCGCTGCACATGCGCGGGGCCTGCCAGAACGCGGCGACATCGGACAGTTCGCTTTCGGAAAAGCCGAGATGGCAGGCCAGCATATTGGCAAGCCCGCCGACTTCGCGCCCGCCCATGGCGTTGGGCTGTCCGGTCATCGAAAACGGCCCCATGCCCGGCGCGTTGATGCGGCCCATGGCAAGGTGCAGGTTGATGATCGCGTTGCCCTTGTCCGTTCCCGCAATCGACTGGTTCGCGCCCATCGAGAACACGGTGACCATGCGCGGGTGCGTGGCGACGAGATCGGCCAGCGCGGCAAAGGTATCGGGCGAAAGGCCGTGTTCGCCCATCGCCGGGACCGTATCGGCAAGCCCCCGCCGGACCATCTCTGCCAGCAGCGTATTGAACAGCGCCACATCTCCATCTGGCTGGACGGGCACGTGAAGGTCAGCCTGTTCCGCCGTTTCGGTGCGGCGCGGATCGATCACCACGATCTTCGTACCCCGCGCCTCGCGCGCCGCCTCGATCCGCTGCCAGATCACCGGGTGGCACCAAGCCGTGTTCGAGCCCACAAACAGGATCAGGTCCGCCTCGTCGAGATCATCGTAGGTGACCGGCACTACGTCCTCGCCGAACGCCCGATTGTGCGCGGCGACGGCGCTGGCCATGCACAGGCGCGAATTGGTGTCGATGTTGGCGCTGCCGACAAAGCCCTTCATCAGCTTGTTGGCGGCATAGTAGTCCTCGGACAGAAGCTGGCCCGAGACATAGAGCGCAACACTGTCCGGACCGTGCTGCTCTATGCAGTCGCGCATCTTGCCGGCAACGAGGTGGAGCGCCTCATCCCACCCGGCGCGGGCGTTGCCGATCATGGGGTGGAGCAGGCGGCCTTCCAGCCCCACCGTTTCGCCCAGATGCGTGCCCTTCGAGCACAGCTTGCCCAGGTTCGCCGGGTGCTGCGCATCGCCCCGGATGACGACCGCGCGCTCTCCCGTCACCTCGGCGCGAATGCCGCAACCGACGCCGCAATAGGCGCACGTGGTGCGAACCGCCCTCAAGCGGCACGCCTCCCGACAACGGCCGAGCGCAAAAGGTACATGCGGCCTGCGTCAACCTTCATCGGGACGGTAGGGACGCACCCATTGTCCTCCCCAAGCGCCTCGCCCGTCTTGAGCGAGATGTTCCAGTTGTGCAGCGGGCATGTGACGACATTGCCGTGAACGATGCCCTGCGAAAGCGGCCCCTGCTTGTGCGGGCACTTGTTCACAAGCGCATAGAACTCGTTCTTGAGCGTGCGGAACACCGCAATCTCGTCCGATCCCACGACCGGGAGCGTACGCGCAGTGCCGGGGGTGATCTGGTCTACGTGACCGATGTCGAGCCAGTCTCCGATCATTACAGGGCCTCCAGCTGAAGGGGACGCACCTCGGCAAGGTGCTGGTGCAGGTCCGCGTCCTTGCCGGCCACGCGCTCGGCCCAGGGATCGTCCTGACAGAACGTCTGGGAATAGCGGAACCGCGCGGCGAGGCGGCGCACGCTGTCGGGATCGTCGAACAGGCCTGCCTTCACGTGATCGAGACCCACCCGTTCGATCCACGGCGCGGTGCGTTCAAGATAATGCGCCTGTTCGCGATAGAGCTGGATGAACGCCGCGCAGACATCCATCGCCTCTGCCTCGGTCGCAACCTTGCACAATAGGTCAGTGGCGCGGACCTTGATGCCGCCGTTGCCGCCGACGTGGAGTTCGTAGCCCGAATCCACACAGACGACGCCAAAGTCCTTGATCGTCGCCTCGGCACAGTTTCTCGGGCAGCCCGACACCGCGATCTTGAACTTGTGGGGCATCCACGAACCCCAGGTCATCCGCTCCAGCTTCACGCCGAGGCCGGTCGAATCCTGCGTGCCGAAGCGGCACCATTCGGACCCGACGCAGGTCTTCACGGTGCGCAGGCTCTTGCCATAGGCATGGCCCGAAACCATCCCTGCGGCATTGAGGTCGGCCCAGACAGCAGGCAGGTCCTCCTTCCTGATCCCGAAGATGTCCAGCCTCTGGCCGCCGGTCACTTTGACCATCGGCGCGTTGTACTTCTCCACCACGTCTGCAATCGCGCGCAGTTCCCGCGGGTTGGTAAGCCCGCCCCACATGCGCGGCACCACCGAATAGGTGCCGTCCTTCTGGATATTGGCGTGAAGGCGTTCGTTGACGAAGCGGCTCTTCTGATCGTCCTCATACTCGCCCGGCCAAGCGCAGAGCAGATAGTAGTTCAGCGCCGGGCGGCATGAGGAGCAGCCATCAGGGGTGGTCCAGTGCAGCTCCTGCATCACCTGCGGGATGGCCTTGAGGCTCTTGTCGACAATCAGGCGGCGAACATCATCGTGGCTGAAGCTGGTGCACTTGCACAACGTCTTCGGACCCGACTGCACCTCGCCGCCCAATGTGAGCGCCAGCAGGCTTTCGACCAGACCGGTGCACGATCCGCAGGAGGCCGAAGCCTTGCAGGTGCTGCGCACCGCATCGAGGCTGCAGGCACCCGCGTTGATCGTCTCGATCACCTTGCCCTTGGAAACGCCGTTGCAGCCGCAGATTTCTGCGTCGTCCGAAAGAGCTGCAACGGCGGCATTAGGGTCCAGCAGGGCGCCTCCGCTGGCGAAGGCCTGGCCGAAAATCAGCGCCTCCCGGATGTCGGAGATATCCTCGCCCTTCTTCAGCAGGTCGAAGTACCAGTTGCCATCGGCGGTATCGCCATAGAGCACCGCGCCGACGAGCTTGTTGTCCCTTACGACAACGCGCTTGTAGAGCCCGCGCGCGGCGTCTCGCATGACGATGTCCTCCGCGCCATCGCCGCCCGAAAAATCACCGGCAGAGAACAGGTCGATGCCCGAGACCTTGAGCTTGGTCGAGGTGACCGAACCTTCATAACCAGATGGGTCCGAGCAAGCCGCATCGGCCAGCGCGCGGCACATGTCCCACAAGGGGGCAACCAGACCGTAGCAGGCACCGCGGTGTTGCACGCATTCACCCACCGCCATGATCGCCGGGTCGCTGGTGACCATGTGGTCGTCAACGACAACACCGCGCTCGACTGCGAGGCCTGCCGCCTTGGCAAGGCCGGTGGCTGGGCGGATGCCGACGGCCATGACCACGATGTCGGCAGCAAATTCGCGCCCGTCCTTGAGCCTTACACCGGCCACGTGGCCATCCCGACCGATGATTTCGGCGGTGTCGGCACCGGTCACGATGGTCTGGCCGCGCCGTTCAAGCTCGGTCTTGAGCAGGTATCCCGCCGCTTCATCGAGCTGACGCTCCATCAGCGTCGGCATGAGATGAACGACGGTGACCTTCATGCCGCGAAGCGAAAGGCCATGCGCTGCCTCCAGCCCGAGCAGGCCACCGCCGATCACCACGGCGCAGCCGCCCTTTTCGGCGGCGCTCAGCATCTTGTCGACGTCATCCAGATCGCGGAAGGTGACGACGCCCGCCAGGTCCTTGCCCGGGACCGGGATGATGAACGGATCGGAGCCGGTGGCGATCAGCAGCCTGTCATAAGGTTCGACCCGGCCCGACTTTGCCACCACCGTCTGCGTTTCTCGGTCGATCGAGACGACCGGATCGCCCGAGACCAGCGTGATGCCGTTGTCGGCGTACCAGTCCTCGCCATTGATGACGATGTCCTCGAACGCCTTTTCGCCCGCGAGCACTGGCGAAAGCATGATGCGGTTGTAATTCACCCGCGGTTCCGCGCCGAAGATCATCACGTCGAAACGCGCAGGATCGCGGGCAAGGATTTCCTCGACGGCGCGGCACCCGGCCATGCCGTTGCCGATCACCACCAACCGCTCCTTCACGGGCGCGGTCTGGTCCTTTTCCATCAGGGTAGCAGGGGCGTTCACGCAAACGTTCCTTCGCAGACGCGTGAACACAAAAAAGCCGCCCGAACGCATCCCGATTGGGAAGGTCTGGGCGGCGACGTTGCCACGCGATGTTGATCTTTCAGGCCTTGCGATTGATCCACCCGACTTTGGGCGGCGCTTGGCCTTCGTTCACTTGGCTAACCGATTCGGGGGCTGCACTGCAAGGGTTATTTTGCAGTGCAGCACGTCACTATCAGAACGCCACCTCGGCCTGCAACCACAGGATCTGGCGATCGACGCCGAACTTGTCGGCGTTGTAGTTGGCGTACTTGACCAGCCAGCCCACCTTCTTCGTCTTGAAGCCAAGGCTGGCATCCCATTCCGTGCCGAATTTCACGTTGCCCACATCGCTGCGGAATTCGTGATAGGTGACGTTCGCGTTGAGGCCCTGCACCGCCTTCACCTTCGGGAAGACCTTGGCCAACGTGACGTAATAGTCCTCCAGCCCATTGCCGGGCGTGGTCAGGAACAGGTCGGCCCAGCCGTTGAACTTGTGCAGCGTTGCCAGCGGCGTCTGGAACGACTTGCCCGCCGCCTTGTCCGCGCCCAGCTTTTCATAGCCGCCGGTCAGGGTGAAGCCCTGGTACGCCAAGCCAAGCTCGCCCACCACGAAATCTGCCTCGTAGTTCACCGGGTTGCGGCCGATGTCCATCTGCCGCGCATAGCTGGCCAGCACATTGAGCTTCACCGCCTTCGACAGCGGGATGCTGCCCGACACGCGCCCGCCATAGGTCTGCGAGGAATTTGCGAACGCGAAGGCCTCGTCATAGTCGATGATGTAGGAAAAGCCCTTCACCTGCAGGGGACCAGCCTTTACCACAGCCTGTGCGAACGCGAAGTCCCCGTCCATCGCGCGGCGCGGCCCTGCCTCGGACCCGAAGATCGAATCCTGCTGGATCGCATAAGTGGCATCAATGCTGACAGGCCCGACCGTCGCTTCGGCGCGCACTGCATCGAAGGTCTGCTCGTTCTGACGCCAGCCGACCGAGCCAACGAAGCGCTGATCGTCAAGGTTGATCCGCTGCCGCCCGACGGTCAGGGCGAAGTCCTTCACCTTGTACATGATCTGCGCGCGGTTGAGGTCGATGCTCTCGTCATCGGCGACCACTGCGTACTGTGGGCGGCGCTGCGAGCTGCCGGGCAGCGCGAAGGGAAAGGCGTTGTAGTCGTTGACTAGGCCCAGTGTGCCTTCGGCCTCGACCAGCACCGAGAGGTGCGACAGCGCGTGCTTCAGTTCAACGCCTGTGCGCAGCCGCACGGTCAGCGCATCGGCATCGACCGTTGGCTGGTCCACGCCTTCATAGCGAATGCGCGCATCGATGATCGGATCGAGCGTCAGCCCGTGCCCAGCCGGTATGGGATCGCCAAACGCCGGCTTGCCAGCGGCAAACGCCGGATGTGCGAAGGCGATCGACGACGCGAGCAGCGTCGCCGTGATTGCAGTCTTTTTCATGTTTCCCTCCTGAACCCCTCAAAGAAGGCCGTTCAGGCATCCCCTCAATTTCAAGTCACCGCTCAGGCGGCGTGGGCCTTCGGCCCGTGATCGTATTCGGCCAGGAAGCGCAGGACTTCCTGACGGTAGGCGTAGAAATCCGGGTGCTTGAGCAGCGTCTTGCGATCGCGCGGGCGCGGCAGGTCAACCTTCAACACCTTGCCGATGGTGGCATTGGGGCCGTTGGTCATCATCACCACGCGGTCAGCCAGCAGGATCGCCTCGTCAACGTCATGCGTCACCATGATCGCGGTCACCTTGGTGCGGTTCCAAACCTCGACCAGCACGTCCTGCAAGTCCCAGCGCGTCAGGCTGTCGAGCATGCCGAAGGGCTCGTCCAACAGCAGCAGGCGCGGGGAGAGCGCGAAGGCGCGGGCGATGCCGACACGCTGGCGCATGCCGTTCGACATTTCCGCCGCCATCTTGTCCTTGGCATCGGCCAGGCCCACGCGGTCGAGGTAATAATCGATGATCTCGCGCCGTTCTGATCGCGTCGCGTGCGGATAGACGCGCTCCACCCCCAGTGCCACATTCTGCCGCGCGGTCAGCCACGGCATCAGGCTGGGCGCCTGGAACACCACCGCCTTGTCCGGTCCCGCCACGTCGATCTCGCGGTTGTCGAGGATGATGCCGCCCTTGCTGATCTCGTTGAGGCCTGCCGCCATCGTCAGCACGGTAGACTTGCCGCAACCCGAATGGCCGATCAGCGAGATGAACTCACCCTTGTCCATCATCAGGTTGAAATCCTCGACCACGGTCAGCGGACCCGTAGGCGTGGGGTAGACTTTGTGGAGCTTCCAGAACTCCATGTAGCGCCGCGTCGCGCCCTTCCTCGCCGCGTCCTGATAAGCCTTGGGCGGAGGCGCCAGATCGAGCGGGGTGACGTTGGGCAAATGCCCGAAATCGCTGCCCTGCGCCGCTTTCTCGCCCGCCAGCTCGCCAAGGTAATTGACGATCTCGGTGCGCAGCTTCTGGAATTCGACGCTGTCGTTCACCGCCTCGCGATCACGCGGGCGCGGCAGGGTCACCGGGAAGATCCGGCCGATCCTTGCCGCGGGTGCCGGCGTCAACACCGCCACCCGGTCTGCCAGCAGCAACGCCTCGTCCACGTCGTTGGTGACAAGGATGATCGTGCGCTTCTCTTCCTCGCGGATGCGATCGATTTCGTCCTGGAGCTTTGCGCGGGTCAGGGCGTCCAGTGCCGAAAGCGGCTCGTCCAGCAGCAGGATTTCCGGCTCCATCGCCAGCGCACGCGCCACCGAAACCCGTTGACGCATCCCGCCGGAAAGCTGCGCGGGCTTGCGCTCCATCGCATGGCCAAGGCCAACGAGTTCGACCTTCTGGCGGACCAGCGCGGCGCGCGCTTCGCTGGTGCGATCCTTGTGAACCGAGTCCACGGCGAGCGCCACGTTCTGTTCCACCGTCAGCCACGGGAACAGCGAGTAGGACTGGAACACCAGCCCGCGATCCTTGTCCGGCCCGTCAATCGCCTTGCCGCGAAGCAGGATCTCTCCGGCATCGGGTTCGACCAGGCCTGCGATGGCCGAGATCAGCGTGGTCTTGCCCGCTCCGGAGAATCCGAGAATCGCAATGAACTCGCCTTCCTCGACATCGAGGTCGATGCCGCCAAGGACTTCGGTCACGCCACCGGACTTGCCCTCGTAGGACTTGCGGAGATCTTTCAGGGAAAGGATCGTAGCCATCGGACAATCTCCTCAGACGGTGCGGTTGCGGCTGACGAAGGACTGCAGCGCCATCATCACCCGGTCGAGGCCGAAGCCGATCAGGCCAATCACCACCACGGCAACCATGATGCGAGCGAGCGACTTTTCCGAACCATTCTGGAATTCGTCCCACACGAACTTGCCGAGGCCCGGATTCTGCGCGAGCATTTCCGCGGCGATCAGCACCATCCAGCCGGTGCCGAGCGAAAGGCGCATGCCCGTGAAGATATAGGGCAGCGAGGAAGGCAGGACGAGCCGGGTCAGCTTGGCGAACCAGCCAAGGCGCAGCACGCGGCCCACCGCGATCAAGTCCTTGTCGATGCTGGCCGTGCCGATCGCGGTGTTAATCAGCGTCGGCCAGAGCGAGCAGAGCATAACGACAACGGCAGAGATCACGAAGCTCTTGGGCAGGGTCGGATCATCGCTGCTGACCGAGGCGGAAACCACCATCGTCACGATCGGCAGCCAGGCCAGCGGGCTGACCGGGCGCATCACCTGCACCAGCGGATTGATCGCGGCATTGACGCGCTTCGACATGCCGGCAACCAGACCGAGCGGCACAGCGAACAAGGTCGCCAGCACAAAGCCCGCCGCCACCGTCTCGAGGCTGGTGAAGATCTGGTCGATGAAAGTCGGCGGGCCGGTGTAGGCGTACCCTGCGGCCACCGCTTCGGCCGCGGCAACGCGCGAGGCATCGGCTTCGTCCAGCAGGCCTCCAAAGGCTGACCAGACATCGCCCGGCCCAGGGAGCGTACCGAGCGATGTCTGTACCAGCGGCGCCAGCAGCGCCCACAGCGCCAGGAACCCGCCGATCCCTGCCAGCGGTGGCCAGAGCGCGTCGAACGCGGCGCGGCCCGCGGGCAGCTTGATGCCGAACGGCAGCGCTCTTTCGGGTTTCGCAGCGTTCTCCGCGTTCGTCTCCGCCTCTGTTTCGGGGAGGAGGGACCCGCCCCCCTCCATGACGTCCGCTTCGGTGCCGACGAATTCGTCCTTGCGCAATGCAACCGCGTTCATCGTAATCGCTCCTGTCTTACTTCACGCCTGCCGGTGTCACCTTCTGGCCGGCCTTCAGACCGATCGAGAAGCTGGCGACATAGGCAGCGGGTTTCTTGGCATCGAAGGGCACGCCGTCGATCGCCTTGCGGGCATAGACGCGGAAGCCGTCGGTGGCGGGGAACTGGTCGGCACTGGCCTTGCCATCGGCGACGAGCGACTTGGCCGCATCCTCATAGATGTCCGGACGATAGACCGACTTGACCGTGTCGAGATACCACTGATCACCCTTGTCCTCGGCGATCTGCCCCCAGCGACGCATCTGCGTGAGGTACCAGATGCCATCCGAATAGAACGGGTAGCTGGCCTGTTGATCGAAGAAGAGGTTGAATTCGGGCGTATCCCGTGTGTCGCCCGCGCCGAAGGTGAACTTGCCGGTCATCGACGCCATCAGCACCTTTTCATCGGCGCCGACGTACTTCGGGCTGGCGAGCATCTTGACCGCTTCGGGCCGGTTCTTGCCGCCTTCGGCATCAAGCCACATCGAAGCGCGGATCAGCGCGCGGGTCAGCGCCTTGACCGTGTTGGGATTCTTCTTCGCGAAGTCTGCCGTCAGGCCGAAAACCTTGTCGCCCGTGGTGCCCGCAATATCGGGATCGACAATGATCGGCACGCCGATCTTCTTAGCGACCGATGCCTGGTTCCACGGCTCGCCCACCGAATAGCCGTTGATCGTGCCGGCTTCCATCGTGGCGGGCATCTGTGGCGGCGGGGTGACCGAAAGCTGCACGTCGGCTCCTGTCACGCCAGCGGTATCGCCCGGCAGGTAGAAGCCGGGGTTCAGACCGCCTGCCGCCAGCCAGTAGCGCAGGATGTAGTTGTGGGTCGAGACCGGGAAGACCATGCCCATCTTGAAAGGCTTGCCCTCGGCCTTGAACTTGGCAACGACCGGGGCGAGCGCCGAGGCCGAGATCGGCATCTGCACCTTGCCATCCGGCCCCTTGGGCAGGCTGGGCGCGATCATGTCCCACACCTGGTTGGAAACCGTCACGCCCTTGCCATTGATGTCCAGCGAGAACGGCGTGACCAGCGGCACCTTGCTGCCGATCCCCGCGCCCGAGGCCAGCACCTGTCCAGCCAGCATGTGTGCGCCATCCAGCTGCCCGCCGGTCACCCCATCGAGCAGGACCTTCCAGTTCGCCTGGGGCTCGAGCGTCACGGTCAGCCCTTCCTCACGGAAGAAGCCTTTCTCTTGGGCCACGACCAGAGGGGCGATGTCAGTCAGCTTGATGAAGCCGAGCTTCAGCACCGGCTTCTCAATGCCATTGGCCGAAGCAGCAGGCTTTTCTGGCGCATCCCCGCCTTTGCCGCAGCTTGCCACGGCCACGCCCGCCAGCAATGCCGCAATCATGCCCCGCCGATTGAAACCGCCCAGTCCGACCATACTCGACCACCCCTCGAATGCGGCGTGGCAAACACGAAAAAGCCGCCCGAACGCATCCCGATGAGGGAGGTCTGGGCGGCGACGTTGCCACGCGATGTAAACCTGAGACCGTCCGGATCACCGCCGCCCGTCCTTGGGTGGCACCGTGTCGGCCTGAATGCAAAGCTATGTGATTCGCCTGCTATTCGGCAAGCTTTTTTTGCACCGCAGCGAAACTTTAGCTCCGACGCTGACTTTCGATGTAGGATTCGAGCAGTTCGGGATCGAACGGCCGACCATCAAAGAAACTGTTGTTTTCCAATGTTATGACGCCCTGCTGCATGCTGACTGAAGTGGGCTTGTGCAGGCTGCCTTCGACCTTGGAACTGGCCCCCGGCAAGGGTTCGCCGGTGCCCAATAGTGCGCTGCGATAAACATCCGGGCGGAATACGCGCGCCGCCTTGGCCGCGTCAGCCGGATCGAAGGTCAGTCCATCCCACCGCACCATCTGGCTGTAGAGCCATTCGGCTTGGCTCACCCACGGGAAGTTCGCCGCCTCGCGATGCTGGAACATGAAGTCGGGGTAGTGCAGCACCTGCCCCCCTTGCGCAAGGAGCAGCCGATCGGAGATCGCGCGGCCGATCAGCGTGGCATCGCCATCGAGATACTCGGGCCGTGCCAGAATCGCCGCATTGCCTTCAAGGTTGGCCGGATCCACGAAGTGCTCGCCCGCCTTGCGCAAGGCGCGGACCAGTGCCTCCGCCTGGCCACGGCGCTCCTCCATGACCCGCTCACGGAAAGCCAGAACCTTCTCCACACCGCGCCGCCAGATCTGCGCCGTGACCAGCACGATCTCGCCGGCGCCGCGTTCCACGGCGACGCTGTTCCATGGCTCGCCCACGCAGATCGCGTCGACCTCGCCATGCTCCAGCGCGTCCGCGCAGAACGGGGGGGCGACGGTGGTGATTTCAACATCCAAGTCGGGCTGTACACCGCAGGCCGCCAGCCAGTACCGCAGCATGTAATTGTGGCTGGAATAGCGGTGAACCACGCCGAAACGCAGCTTGCGCCCCGCCGCCTCGACATGCGCTTTCAATGCCGCGCCCACGGTTGCCGGGTCACCCAATCCTCCACCGGGGTTCACTGCTTTGGCAAGATCGGGCCGCATCGTGATGGCGTTGCCGTTCAGCCCCAGCACGAAGGGCACCGACAGCGGCTGCGCCGGCCGGCCCCGTCCGAGCGTGGTGGCGATTGCCAGCGGGGCGACCATGTGTGCGGCATCGCTGTGGCCATAGAGCAGCCGGTCGAGCACCGTGGCCCAACTCATGTCCCGTACCAGCCGCAGCGACAGGCCTTCCTCCTCGGCAAATCCATGCTCGCGCGCAAGGATCGGCAGGCAGGCGTCCACCAGCGGCAGGAAGCCGATGGTCAGTTCGCCCGATGCGGCTTCCCCCGATGCGGCTTCGCCTGCCATCACTTCCCTCCCATCAACTGGTGCGCCGTGACCACGGCTTCGGCAATGTCGGCAATGCGCTTGCCCTGGTTCATCGCCGTCTTGCGCAACTCGCTATAGGCCTGCGGTTCGGAAAAGCCGCGGCTGTCCATCAGGATGCGCTTGGCCTTGTCGACCAGTTCGCGTTCGGCCAGCTTGCCCTTGGCTTCGGCAAGGTCAGCCTCCAGCCGCGCGAAGGCGTTGAAGCGGCGCACGGCAAGATCGAGGATCGGCCTGATGCGGTGCGCCGAAAGGCCGTCAACGACATAGGACGAAACCCCGGCATCGACCGAGGCAGCGATCGATTCCTCGTCGCTTTCATCGACAAACATCGCGATTGGGCGGCCAAGCACCCGGCTGACGGCGAAGTATTCCTCCAGCACGTCGCGCGAGGGGTTTCCAAGGTCCATCAGCACGATGTCGGGCGCGATCTCGCCGATGCTGGCTACCAGCCCTCGCCTTTCGGTGACCACGAAGATCTCGCAGTCTTCCAGCGTCGCAAGCCCTTCGCGGATCACTGCGGCACGGCTGGCGCTTTCATCGACGATGGCAATCCGCATGGGCACGCCTAGTGCGCGGAGGACAGTCGAGTTTCAAGGCATTTCTGGAACGGCGTGAACCTCGTCCGCGCAAGGCCGATCTCCGAATCGAGCGCGGACACGCCGTGCATGATCGCTCTGAAGGTTCCTCAGATGCACCCTTGCGGGCTATGTCTTTTGACACGATCCGTCGCCTATGTTGCACCGCACAACGCTGGAGGAATGCCGACGCGAACCCACGGCGCGACGAGGTGAAAGGTTCGTAAAAACAATTAATTAGGCATTAATCGTCAAGGCTCGACCGTTCCCTCGCCCCATGCAGAAACGCTGCCAGGGCGAGCGAGAGTCATCACTACAGGACACGCATCGTCCGGTTGCCGCAAGTGTCGCGGCCGCCGTCGGCTCTCGCTGTCCCAAGTCCACGCAAAGACGGAAGTCCAAGGAGGTCGACATGCGAAAGACCGGAACGATATCCACGATCCTGACCGCTGGCGCAGGAGCATTGCTGCTGGCGGCGCCGGCATTTGCCGGCACACGGCCAGACAATGGCAAGGCTTACGCCAGCACCGCCGCCAAGCCGCAATTGAGAACCGACGTCGGCCCGAAAAAGGGTTTCCCCGACACGCCCGGCCTCTCCCGCGCCCGTGACCGGGCAAGCGAGAATGCTGCCTTCAATCGCTACAAGAGCGGAGGCGCTGCCTGAACACGACCAACCGAAGCAGAAAAGAGGCCCCCGCCCGGTCCGGCGGGGGCCTTATCGAGCTATAATGGCCAGAACCACAGGATCAGCGGCGTGCCGATCAGCACCACCAGCAGCGATAGGGGCGCGCCAAGCCGGGCATAATCGCCAAACCGGTATCCCCCCGGCCCCAGCACAAGCGTATTGCACTGGTGTCCGATGGGCGTGAGAAAATCACAGCCCGCGCCGACCGCAGTCGCGATCAGGAAGGCCTCGGGGCGGTAGTGGAGCTGCTGGGCGAATACCCCGGCAATCGGCGCCATGACCAGCACGGTCGCCGCGTTGTTGAGGAACGGGGTCACCGCCATGGCTGCGACAAGGATCAGCGCAACCGCCCCCCATGCAGGAAGCTTCACGGCGAAATCGGCAAGCAACGTGGCGATAACGTCGGAGGCCCCGGTCGTCTGCAATGACGCGCTGACGGGAATCAATGCGGCCAGCATGATGAGGATCGGCCATTCGATGGCCTTGTACGCCTCATCCGCAGGAAGCGCGCCGGTGATCACGGTCAGCCCCGCAGCGGCAAAGAACGCCAATGCAGCGGGCATGAAGCCGGTCCCCGCTGCCACCATCGCGGCGGCCAGGATCGCGAGTGACAACCACCGGGTCCGCTTCGAGCCCAGCCCGATCTTGCGTTCGGCCAGCGGCAGCGCCCCCATTTCGGCAAGCCGCGCCGGCAGGGTATCGAGCGGGCCTTGCAGAACGATCACATCGCCTGCCTGCAGCACCGTGTTGCCGGGCTTGTTGGCGATCGTCTCGCCCTCGCGCGAAATGGCAAGAAGGTTGATGCCAAGCCGCTCGCGCATCTGCAAACGCCCGGCAGTGCGCCCGATCAGCCCGGAATCGGCATGTACCACGGCTTCGATAACGCCGATACCGTCGGGCTTGTGGCCACTGCCATCTTCGTCGTCACCTGCCAGCGCCAGCCGGTCGGCGCCGATGACCTGTTCGAGCAGGTTGGGCTCGCCGCTCAGGATCAGGACATCGCCTTCGCCGATATGGGTTTCCGGCGTAACCTCGCCGCGCATGTCGCCGCGCAGCAGGCCTGCAACCTCCACCTCACCCTCATGCCGTTCGACAAACTCGGCAACGCTCAAGCCTGCGATGGGCGATCCCGTCGTCACGGTAGCCTCGATCACATAGGCAGAGATGTTGATCGCTTCGGACATGCCCTGTGCTGCATGCCGATCGGTGGGAAGCAGGCGCCAGCCCACCGAAAGGAACACCAGGCCGACCGCCAGCAACGCCAGGCCCGTTGGCAAGTAGTCGAACATGCGAAACGGCTCGCCCGTCATCTCCTCGCGCACGCGGCTGACGATGATGTTTGGCGAGGTGCCGATAAGAGTGGTCAGCCCGCCCAGAAGCGACGCAAACGCCATCGGCATGAGATAGAGCGACGGCGATGCCTTGTTGCGACGCGCCATCTGCACGGCTCCCGGCATCAACATGGCCAGCGCACCGACGTTTTTAATAAAGCCCGATGACAGTCCCACCGCCGCCGAAAGAACCAGCATTTGCCGCTGCGGCTTGCGGATGCGCTGGGCCAGGGATTGCAGCAACCGCTCGATCATGCCCGATCGTTGTACTGCGGCGGAAAGAACCAGCGCCGAGCCGACGATCACCACGATGTCATCGGAAAAACCGGTGAACGCGGCATCGGGCGAGACCACGCCGATCGCCACAGCGAACAACAGCGCGATGACGGCGGTCACGTCGTATCGGAAGCGCCCCCACAAAAACAGGGCCATCATCCCGCCAAGGGTGGCCAGTGAAAGCCATTGGGGCTGCGTCATTGCAGCACCTAACGCTTAACCGATATTCAGGTTCCGGCTCGGGCCTAGAACCGCAGTTCGCCCTGCACCGCCACGCCGCGCCGCGGGGCCTGCACAGGGCGGACTTGCGGCAGCAGGCAACGCGCTTTCCCCTGCAGGACATAGACCGCGTGGCGCTGTCCGCCGCGATTTTCGTGGTCGATGGCATAGCCCTTGTAATAGCGGCGCAGCAGGCCCGCCCCGACGAGTTCCGAAACCGCGCGGCTGAGGTTGCTCTTGCCCGAAGCCCGCACACGCGCGCGGACTTCATCCTCGATCACTTGCGCCGCTTCTCCCGGGTCTTCGGGCATGCGGCCTTCAAGGATCAGGTCAGAGCGTACCCGTTCGGTCAGGGCCACACGACGAGGATCGCGCCCGCCCATCGGGGCAAGGCTGTCGCACAGCCAGTCCCGCAAGGTGAAGGCCTGCCTCCCGCGCCGGACGAATGGCCCCGCCTCACCCTTCTCGTCGGCAACCTCGGCGATCAGGCTCAGCACCATGAACGCATAGCGCGGCCTGGAACTCGCCTGCGAAAGGCAGTTCAGCAAGGAGGACATCGCGCCATGGGAAGACGGGCCGGAAAGAATGGCAGTCTGGAACATTCAGGGATTCAACAAAGCACATAAGGTGACTCCTGTGAATCCCCGGCGAGTCGGGGCGACGTTGAAATCCAACTTTTGTCCCCTGTGACACTTTGCCCGAAGGCAAAGTGTCACAAGCTAACCTTTAATGACCGGCGGTGACGTCTTCTGGCTTGTTTTCGCTCAGCGCGGTTCCGTTATGCACATAGGCCGGTGCTTCGATCAGAATGAACGCGATCCGGCAGATCTCATCAGTGGTGTTCCGCCACAGATGGACAGTGCCACGCTGGACGATGACCCCGCCTTCTCGGATGGTCTTCTTCACACCATTTTCCAGCTCCAGCTCCACTTCGCCCTTCATGACGATCCCATAGTCAATGGAATTGGTGCGGTGCATCGGACTTTCCTGGTGCGGCAGCATGTCGCAGATGCGGATGACCGACCCGCCGTTTAGCGTAAGGCCGGTCTCGCGATCCCGGCCATCGGTCTCGTCGTTGTTGTCTGCCGGAACCGTGGCTGTCGACCAGATGGTCAGCATGGCAGCATCGCCCGTGGGAATCAGCTCCAGTGGCGTGACGTCCTCGGACTTGAATATCGCGCGACCATCGCTGTCATGCCCCGTCACCACCCGCTGAACAGGCGGCAAGCCGAAATCGTAAACTCTGCTGGTCATGCTCTCGTCACCTTCTGCTCAAGCTCGCCAAACGGGGCGCGCCCATTTTCATCTGTCGCATACATGCGAACGCGGTCGCCAAACTTCATGAACTCCGTCTTCGGCTGCCCGAGGTCGATCACCTCGATCCCGCGACGTTCTGCAATGCACGACGAGCCGATATCGCGGAAGTTGGCATTCGACACCGTGCCCGATCCGATCACCGTGCCGGCGACAAGATCGCGGGTCCTCGCCGCGTGGGCAACCAGTTCGTGGAAGCCATAGCCCATGGGCTCTCCCTGCGCGGCCCCGAACTGCTTGCCGTTCCATTCCACGTTCAGGGTCAGGCAGACCCGGCCATGCCGCCAAGCATCACCGAGCTCGTCGGGAGTGACAGCGAACGGTGCCATACCGCACGGCGGCTTTGCCTGAATCCAACCGAAGCCGGTCTTCATTTCAGGTCCTGCGAGAGTGCGCAACGACCAGTCGTTGATCTGCACGATCAGCCGGATATGCTTAAAGGCATCGGCCGG
Organism: Novosphingobium sp. GW835-FHT14H07; assembly: GCF_058793515.1. Taxonomy (NCBI): domain Bacteria; kingdom Pseudomonadati; phylum Pseudomonadota; class Alphaproteobacteria; order Sphingomonadales; family Sphingomonadaceae; genus Novosphingobium; species Novosphingobium sp. GW835-FHT14H07. Next base: position 690 of record NZ_JBXAFX010000018.1, on the reverse strand, counting down.
AGTCGTGCCCATGGGCACGGCGTCAACAACGACCCCGAATTCGCCCTCAAAGTCGATGCCCAGCGATTCGTCGGAAAACGGCACGTTGTCATACGGCCCGTAGAACCTGTCTGAGACACCTTGGTACATCAGCGGCAGATCGGTCTTCGGTTTTGAAATGCCCAGCACGGCATCCATCAGGTCGCCGTGGCTTTGATAGGCAGATCCGTCGAGCCACTGCCAGGCACGAGGCAACGGGGCACAAAGATCGGTCTTGACGAGCTCGTCCGGGAATTCCCCGACACCGGCGAGCAACTTCAGGGCAAGATCCCAGTTCTCGAGCGCATCCTGCAAGGTCGGAATGGGCGCGAATGCATATCGCAATCCGTCCGGAGATATGACGACGAGCCGCCCGTCCTTCGATCCATCTCGCAATGTTGCCAACCGCATTGGCATCCCTTCCCTTTATCTTCCCTACGCTCAAGTCGTCTATTTCCTGGCAAATCCCGAAGCAAAGGCGTTGGATCGATATGATGGCATCGAAAGAATGCGATGGTGTGGGTCTGGCGGGTCCTGCAGTTGGTGCGCGTTGGAAGCACTTGAGGGGAGATTCATGGCCATATGGCTGAAGCGCGGCGCTGCTGCGGAGAGCAAGGCGGAGGCGGATCGCAAGGTTCGTGACGTTGTCGAGGCGGCGCTGGCGGACATCGA
>NZ_JBXAFX010000017.1:0-79196 GCF_058793515.1 Novosphingobium sp. GW835-FHT14H07 | reverse complement strand
ACCGCATACGTTGACGCAGACTGATCAGAACACTTCAAAATCCCCCTTGCAGACGGGGCGGGCCATACGTTTTTTTGGGTTTCCAACTCTCGGGGGTAGAGGGGCAACTCCCCCCTAACTCACCCCCAACTCTTGCAGACGGACGTGCGACTGTCAGAGGCTGCGGCGACGGCGCATGACGTCGGCGATGTGCACCGGGAAGGACAGCGCGATCGGGGCCGAAATCCACGGCCAGTCCGCTCCGACCAATGCGGCGCGAAGTCCAACAACGATCAGCGCTGCGGGAAGCAGCATGGTGAGGAGATCCCCAACGCTCCAACCGCGCCAACGCAGCCAGAGCGCTTCGAGCAGGAGTGCGGCGAGGACAATGTCGGCGGCGTGGCCCGAGGCGAAGAGCGCTTCCATCGTGCCGGGCGAGGCCCTTCCCTTAACCGAACGGTGCGTTGAGGCGGACGATTTCCCAGTTGAGCGCGCCGGCAACAGTGACCCAGGCGATGTAGGGTAACAGCAGCACCGCCGATAGGCGCGAGATGCGGCCGCAATACACGATCAGCGTGGCGATCGAGAGCCACAGCAGGCAGAGCTCCCAGAACGCCCAGTCGGGCCGCTGCATCCGGAAAAAGAGCAGGCTCCACAAGATATTGAGGAAGCCGTTCAGGGCGAACAGGCCGATCACCGTGTCCGACGTGCGGGAGCTGCGTGCCGCGCGCCAGGCTGCGACTGCGGCGATGGCGCACAGGGCGAAGATCGTGGTCCATGCGATCGGAAAGACCGGACGTGGCGGGGTGAAACCGGGTTTGATCAGCGCGTCATACCAGGGCCCGAGATCGGTGATCGTCCCCCCGACCATTGCCGTGGCGAAGGCGGCCAGCGAGGCGATGCCGATGGGAATGCCGGCAGGCATGAGCGAGGCGGGCTTCATCCGACTGCAGGCCTCAACCCGAGCAAGTGCGCGCAATCCTTGAGGAATATCCGCACGTGCGCCATCGGTTTGGCGCGCACGAGCTTCTTGTTCATGTAGGCCTGCCAGGTCAGTTGCTGCACGTCCTTGTCCGCGCACATTTCGACGAAGCGTTCGCGGCGCTTGTCGCTGGAGTACCAGAAGTACTGCATGATCCCGAGTATCCAGAACACGCGGCCATGTTCGCGCAGGAACGCCTTGCGCGCCCGCTTCAGCAGCGCAGGATTGCCGCTGGCAAGGAAAGCGTCGCCGGTTTGCGCGGCGATCCGCCCGCAGACCATGGCATAGTAGATGCCTTCGCCCGAGGCGGGAGCGACGACGCCGGCAGCGTCCCCTGCAACCAGCACATCGCGGCCATTGTCCCAGCGCTTCAACGGCTTGAGCGGGATCGGGGCGCCTTCGCAGCGGATCGTCTCGCAACCTTCAAGGCCGAGTTGATCGCGCATCTGCTTGACCGAACCGCGCAGGGAAAAGCCCTTGTTGGCGCTGCCGACGCCGATGCTCGACGTTTCGCCATGGGGGAAAACCCATGCGTAGAAATCGGGCGATAGCTTGCCCTGATAGAGCACGTCACAACGCGAGGCATCGAACCCTTGTTCGGTACTTTCAGGCGAACGGACGACTTCGTGATAGGCGAAGACGCACGGGTTACGTGTCGCACCAGGAATGTTTTCGCGCGCGACGCCCGAGCGCGCGCCGTCAGCGCCGATGACAAGACGGGTGCGGACTTTCCGAACCTCACCGCCACGTGCTTCGTGATAGCAGACGATTGCGCCGGGCTTGCCGTCACGCTCGATCCGATCGTAGGTGCCGACGCGGCGGTCGGCCCCGGCCTTGGCGGCACGGGCCCGCAGCCACTCGTCAAAGTGATCGCGATCGACCATGCCGACATAGCCGATCTCGCCCACCGGCATGTCCACCGCCCGGTTCGATGGCGCGACCATCCGCGCCGAGCGGGCGCGCGCCACGAGCAGCGATTGCGGCACTTCGAATTCCTCGAGCAGACGCGGCGGCACTGCGCCGCCGCAGGGCTTGATACGCCCTGCCCGGTCAAGCAGCAGGACCTTCCGGCCCATGCGTGCCAGATCCCACGCGGCCGTGGCGCCCGATGGGCCTCCGCCAATCACGACGACATCGTATTCAAGACTGTCGGTCATGCCCCTGCCGCCCCGAGTTGGGCGGGGATGCCCCGCCGGTGAGTGACCCGCATCGCGAGGATTGCCGAGACGAGGAACAGGCTCGCCTCGAATGCGAAGATGAGCTGGAAGGCCTGCGTAGCCTGTCCGGTCGCTCCGCGCACGAAATCGACGCCCAGAGCGCCGGTCAATCCGCCGAGGCCGAATGCGATGGCCTGGGCCGTGCCCCATACGCCCATGCGCACGCCTTCGCGAGTGCGCTTGCCCGCCCCGGCCAGTCCCATCATCGAGCCGATGGCAGAGACGGCGAAAGCACCGTTGAAGAAGCCGAGCGCGGCAATGTTCGCCGCCAGTGGCCAGACCGGACCCGCCTGGGCCGCCATGGCAAGCCCTGCCAAGGCGACAGCGGAGCCGATACAGCCAAGCATGGTCCAGATGCGCAGTTCGATGGGCATGCGCCCGGCAAAGGCACTGCCGCCAAGGCCCGTCACGATCATGCCGACGAGAACCCCGCCGTGCTGGACGCCGGAAAGGCTGGTCGACTGGCCGGGCGACATCTGGAACACGAGCCCGGCAAAGGGTTCGAGGATCAGGTCCTGCATCGAATAGGCGAGCATCGAGACGAAGATGAACATGGTGAAGCGACGCGACTGCGGATCGCCAAGGATTTCGGCAATGGCTTCACGCAAGGACGCAGGGGGCTCACGGCTTTCCGCTGAAAGGGCGCCGGTAGCCTTGGCCTCCAGCCCGATCATGGCGATGCAGGTGAGCGTGATCGCCGCAGCTACGACGCCCACTGCGACCATGAACAGGCGCTGTTCGGTGAACGGATCAAGCAAGGCTCCGGCAGTGCCCGCGGAAATGACGATGCCGAAGACCATCATGATCCAGGTGGTGGCAGCGGCGGCGGCACGGCGTTCGGGAGCGACACCGCTGGCGAGAATGGCAAGCATCGAGGTTCCCGCCGCACCAACACCGGCACCGATCAAGGTGAAGGCGACCGTGGCGAGGCCAATCCCGAGCATCCGCGCATCATCAAGCATCGTGGTTGCCTGCACCGCGAGCAGCGCACCAGTTCCGAGCATTGCCATGCCGCCGATGACCCAGGGCGTGCGCCGGTGGCCGAGATCGGAGCCGTGCCCCCAAAGCGGACGCGACAGTTGCACCATGTAATGCCATGCCACGAGACCTGCAGGCACGCCTGCCGCGAGGCCGTATTCCAGCACCATCAGGCGATTGAGCAGGGACGTGGCGATCATCACCATCGCCCCGATCGAGGCCTGCACGGCCCCCAGCCGGACAATCGAAAACCAGCCGAAACTGCGGTTCATCAGACATACCCTCCAAGGCCGAGTGCCGAGGCGAGCATGCCAAGCACGTAGAGTGACACACCGGTGGCGTTGTACCAAGGCGCATGGCGCGCAGGCGCCGACACCAGCCTTGGCATGAGCGCGAGCTGCGCGGCGAGCAGGACTGCGACCACCCCTGCGGAGATGTGGTGTCCCCACATGACCATCAGCGCAACGACGATCGCTTGCGGGATGGCCATGACGGCGCTGGCCAGCAAGGCGGCTGGCCTTTCGCCGAGCACCACCGGAAGCGAGCGCAGGCCGGTCGCCCGGTCACCCTCCACGGCCTTGAAATCGTTGAGTGTCATGATGCCGTGGGCACCGATGCTGTAAAGCACAAGGATCACGAGAACGTGCATCGGTGGCAATGATCCAGCCATCACGGCGGCGCCGGTAAACCAGCTCAAGCCTTCGTACGTGAGGCCGACGACGGCCGGGCCGATCCAGCCGCTGGTCTTCAAGCGGAAGGGCGGCGCGCTGTAGGCCCAGGCGCAGACGAGGCCGAACACGGTGGCGATCAGCACCCAGTGGCCGGAGAAGGCAGCGACCGCCAGCGACAGGACCGTCCAGCCGATGGCGATATAAAGGCCCCAGCGTCCGCCGATGCGGCCCGAGGGGATTGGCCTATCAGGCTCGTTAATCGCGTCAACGTGGCGATCGAACCAGTCGTTCACGGCTTGGCTGGTGCCGCAGACCAGTGGGCCGGCCAGAAGGATGCCGGCGATGAGGAAGGTCCAGCGGCTGAGGGGGGAGACGCCCGAAGAAACCACGCCGCACATCAGGGCCCACATCGGCGGGAACCAAGTGATCGGCTTGAGGAGTTCCAAGACGTCACGAGCCGCCGGAGGCGGCGTCAATCCAGTAGAGACTGCAGATTGCGCCATGGGCAAAGACTATGCCCATGCACCCCAAGCGTCAAATCAAATTGACACTCTATTCGTCAAGTGAATCTACCAGATTGCCAAGGCCATAGCGGTGGAGCTTCGAATAGAGGCTCTGCCGGCTGAGGCCGAGGATTTCCGCGGCCGATGCGCGGTTGTTCGACGTGTATTCGAGCGCTGCCTCTATGCAGAGACGCTCGATCAGGTCGGTGGATTCGCGCACGATATCGCGCAGCGACATGCGCCCGACGAGATCGGTAAGTTGTTCGACCGAACGCGGGGCGTCTGCGGTAACGGGAAGATCGCGCAGGCGCCGCCCGATCGGGCGAATCACGAAACCGTAGTGAGTCTGGTCGTCGCCGGTCTTGACGGCGGAGAGTTCGACCGGCTCGCCATCGAAGCCATCGCGTGCACCGACCACCGTGCTGACATTGCGGGCAATGTCGTGCTTGGCAAGCTGGCCGTCGATCAGATCGAGATCGATGCCTGGGCGCCCGACGAAATCCGCCAGCGGTCGCCCGCGCAGCTGATCGACGGTGGCGGCAGAGACAAGTTCGACAAAGGCCGGATTGGCGGCCTGGATGAGCATGCGGGCGTCTGTCAGCACGAAGGCATCCGGCATGGCCTCAATCACGCGCATCACCTCGCCCGACGCGTGTTCGGCGGCGCTGGCAGCACCCGACAGGCGGATGAGCAGGAACTGCCCGCCGCGTTCGCGAAAGCCGCTGGCCGAAAGCATTACGGCATCGGCGCTGTTATTGGGCTGCACCTCGATCGGGAGGACGCCCGGGGAAACGAGTGTCGACCCGAGGAAAGCGATCAGATGCTCGCGCGCGGGGCGGGAGAACAGCGCGGTAAGCTTGGCTCCCTGCAGCGTGCCGTTGCGGGCCTGGAACAGCTGGTGCGCGGCGCGGTTGGCCTCGCGAATGCGGAAGGCTTCGGCATCGACGATCAGCACCGGGTCGGCCGACTGGTCGAACAACATGCGGTAGCGCGCTTCGAGCTGGCGCAGGCGCAGATAATCGCGCTCAAGCGATTGCTGCGCCTGGAGGACACGCTGCTGCAAGGCCGCGGCATCGCGCATGTCCCGACCGATGGCGATGGCGTTCGTGCTTTCACCGAGGCGAACCACCACGAAACGCAGCGGCACTTCGCCTTCAGTCGTGATATGGTTGACCTGGCGCCAGTGCTGGGTCACGCCCTTGCGCGCATTGGCGAGCATTTCCATGACCTTGGCACGGCTTTCCACCGACACCGTATCGAGCCATTCGCGGCCGATCCACTGCTGCGCATCCGGAAATTCGCGCGGGTTTGCCGTCACGTCGACGATCCGCCCAGCTTCATCGAGGACCAAGGCAAGGTCGCCCGCCACCATCGCCAGGGTAGCTGCAGCGTCCGGCCCGAGCACCTCGAAATGGGTGCGGGCACTGGCGAAGGGCAGCTTCCCTTCGATGGAGTTATTGCGGGAAGGCATCAGTCGAGCCGGCTATCCGAGGGGAAATTCGGTGCGGACTGATCCGGCGCGTTTCCTGGCAACCAGCTTTTCAGCGAGGACAAGAGCCGATCGTGCATCGGGAGCGGTGCCATCGGCGCCAACTTCATCGACGATACCCGGATTGGCATTGACCATTCGTCCACCAATAAAGACCTGAACCCCGGGCGTCCGCGAGACGCTGCGAATGGAACAAATTAGGTCACTGAGATTCGCGTTAGTGCAATCGCAACTGACGGTCAACCCTATGACATCAAAGTGTCTTTCGGCGATAATCTGCAGCAATTCCTTACGCTTGGGTTCGATCAGCGCCTCGGTTTGCCAGCCGGCCCGGGCGAAGACTTCCTCGATCATCAATGTCCCGAGTGCATGCCTGTCACCGGGCATCGGGGAGAAGAGTGCGCTGCGGGCGCGATCCCCATCGGAGTCGTCGGCCGGAAAACGCAAGGCGACCTGTCGCATGACTTCCTGCAGCCGCCACAAGCCCATCGTCACATCGAGAAAATCGCACTCGTCCTCTTCCCAATGCTGGCCAAGCCGACGCGCGGAAGGGGCGAGCAGATCGACGAAGATCGATTCAATCGCGATGCCCCGCGCGATGAAGCCTTCGACGACCTCGAGCAACTCCTCCGCATCAAGATCAAGCGGCAGCGAGGCGAAGCTGGCGGCGTCGGCCGGATCGACCGAAAGCGTGCCGGTCACGCGCCCACGTTGCACGCCGGAAGAATGAGCAAGCAGGAGACGGGGAATGATCTGCTCCTCGATCAGGCTGTTGACCGACGCCGGGCCTCTGGCCGGCGAGGAACTGTGCCCATCCGTGTGGGTCGAACCTGGTCGCAGGCCCGGAGCACGCCTGCGACGTGTCCGCCTTGCTGCATTGGCGTTGGCCTCAGTCCCGTAAACAGTCGCCATGGCAGACCCCTCCGGCCTGTGGGCGATGATACGCCCGCCGGACTGTCGGATCGATAGTTCGACTCTGACCGGAGCCAACACTCTACGCCTGTAAAGTGTTGCTGACAAACCCGGATATGTCATTTTTATTTGTCGTCAAGATAGATTGACACTTGGACAAGGCGAGGCGTAGTCTCCGGTTCTCGAAGGCCTTGTGCCTCAGCCCGCGAAAGGGGCCGGATGAGAGGGGACGCGATCAGATTTAGAGCCGCAGGCCAAGGACTTGGCCCGCAGGCTGCGCGCCCGACGCTTTACACTGCGGAGGAACGCAAGAAGCGCGACTCCACGCGGTGGACGCTGGTGCAGGGCCTTCTCGCCCCCTTCCAGTTCCTGGTGTTTCTGGTCAGTTTGGCACTAGTTCTACGTAGTCTTGCGTGGGGCGAAGGGGCCATGGCTGCCGACGTCTCGGTCGTGGTCAAGACGTTTACGCTCTATGCGATCATGGTGACCGGATCGATCTGGGAAAAGGTCGTCTTCGGCAAGTGGCTGTTCGCCCGCGCGTTCTTCTGGGAAGACGTGTTCTCGATGCTCGTGATCGCGCTGCACACCGCGTACCTGGTGATGCTGCTGGGCCATTACGGCAGCTTCGAGCAGCGCATGCAGATCGCGCTGGCGGGCTATGCCGCCTATGTCATCAACGCTGGACAGTTCCTGCTGAAGCTGCGCGCGGCGCGGCTTGAAACCGGCCAAGCGGAGGCTGCAGCATGAGCGGCGAAAGCGTTCTGGGATGCGCTCCGGCAGCACAGCCGCAAGTCCTGCGCGAACGCGGACAGCGCGAGGTGTTCTGCGGGCTGACAGGTATCATCTGGATGCATCGCAAGATGCAGGATGCGTTCTTCCTCGTGGTCGGATCACGGACCTGCGCGCACCTGCTGCAGAGCGCGGCAGGGGTGATGATCTTTGCCGAGCCGCGCTTTGCCACGGCGATCATCGAGGAGCGCGATCTGGCCGGGATGGCCGATTGCCAGGACGAGCTCGACCGCATCGTCGACAAGCTGCTGACCCGGCGGCCTGAAATCCGCACGCTGTTCCTGGTGGGATCGTGCCCCTCGGAAGTGATCAAGCTGGACCTGAGCAAGGCAGCGCAGCGGCTTGATGCGAAGTTTGCCGGCTCCACCCGCATCCTCAACTATTCGGGCAGCGGCATCGAGACGACCTTTACCGAGGGCGAGGACGCCTGCCTGACGGCACTGGTGCCCGAGATGCCGTCAGCCGACGCAGGGGAGGCCGCCAACCTGCTCGTCGTCGGCGCCCTTCCCGACATCGTCGAGGACCAGTTCAAGCGGCTGTTCGACGAGCTGGGCATCGGGCCAGTGCATTTCCTGCCCGCCAAGCGCATGGCCGAACTGCCGAAGGTGGGGCCGAACACGGTGTTCCTGCTGGCACAGCCGTTCCTGACCGAGACGACCGGGGCGCTGCAGCGTCGCGGAGCCAAGCGGCTCGACGCGCTGTTTCCGTTCGGCGCCGAAGGCACGACCGACTGGCTGCGTGCGGCAGCAGAAGCGTTCGGGATCGACCGGATGCACTTCAACCGCGTTGTGGCTCCGGGCCGCGAACGGGCCAAGCGCGCAATCGCCCATCGACGCGAGCTTGAGGGAAAGCGCATCACGTTCCTGCCGGATTCGCAGCTGGAACTGCCGCTGGCGCGCTTCCTTCACACAGAGCTTGGCATGATGCCGGTGGAAGTGGGCACGCCTTACCTCAACCGCGAGCTCAATGCGCGCGAACTGGCGCTGCTGCCTGCCTCGACCCGGCTGAGCGAAGGGCAGGATGTCGACCTGCAGCTCGACCGCGTGCGGCTCGACCGCCCGGACCTTACTGTCTGCGGCCTGGGCCTTGCCAATCCGCTGGAGGCCGAAGGGCTTTCGACCAAGTGGGCGATCGAGCTGGTGTTCTCGCCCATCCACGGCTTCGAGCAGGCGGGTGACCTTGCCGAGCTCTTCGCGCGGCCTCTGCGCCGTCGCGACATACTGAGGGTATAGACGATGCAGCTGGCGGTCTGGACATACGAGGGTCCGCCACACGTGGGGGCGATGCGTGTCGCAACAGCGATGCAGGATCTGCATTACGTGCTGCATGCCCCGCAGGGCGACACTTACGCCGACCTGCTGTTCACGATGATCGAACGGCGCGGCAAGCGCCCGCCGGTGACCTACACCACCTTCCAGGCGCGCGATCTGGGCAAGGACACGGCGAGCATCTTCCAGAACGCCGCACGCGATGCCTACGAACGGTTTGCGCCCAAGGCGCTGCTGGTGGGTGCATCGTGCACCGCCGAACTGATCCAGGACGACCCGGCGGGCCTTGCCGAAGCGCTGGAGCTGCCCTGCCCGGTGATCCCGCTTGAGCTGCCGAGCTATCAGCGCAAGGAGAACTGGGGCGCGGCCGAGACATTCTACCGCGTCGTGCGGCAGCTGGTGGATCGGGACGTGCGTCCCTCCCCGCGCGAAGGTCGGCGTCCGCTGGTCAACCTGCTCGGCCCTTGTGCACTGGGCTTCCGCCATCGTGACGACGTGCTCGAAGTGCGCAAGTTGCTGTGGAACCTCGGTATCGACGTGAACTGCGTCGCCCCGCTGGATGCTGCGCCTGACGACATCCGCACGCTGGGCCGGGCCGATTTCAACATCGTGATGTATCCCGAAGTTGGCGGGGAAGCGGCGCGTTGGCTGGATCAGGCGCTGCACCAGCCGGCGATCCGCACCGTGCCGATCGGGGTGGGCGCGACCCGGGATTTCATTGCGGAAGTCGCTGCGCTGGCCGGCGTCGACGCAACGGAGGCCTTGGCCGACCCGCAATCGCGCATGCCGTGGTGGAGCCGTTCGGTCGACTCGACGTACCTGACCGGCAAGCGCGTCTTCATCTTCGGCGATGCCACGCACGCGATTGCCGCGGCGCGGATCGCGCATGAGGAACTGGGCTTCGAGATCTGCGGCCTGGGCTGCTACAACCGCGAATTTGCGCGCGAAATGCGCGCTGCGGCAGCGCTTTACGGCGTCGAGCCGCTGATCACCGACGACCATCTCGAAGTGGAGGACGCGATCCTCAATGCCTCGCCCGAACTGGTCTTGGGCACGCAGATGGAGCGCCATATCGCTAAGCGCTTCGGCATTCCCTGTGCGGTAATCTCCTCGCCGGTGCATGTGCAGGACTTCCCTGCGCGGCACAGCCCGCAGATGGGCTTCGAAGGCGCCAACGTGATCTTCGATACTTGGGTCCATCCGCTGGTGATGGGGCTGGAGGAACACCTGCTGACGATGTTCCGCGACGACTTCGAGTTCTCGGACGAGGCAGGGCCATCGCACTTGCATGGCGCGGCTCCAGTGGCACGGCAACAGGCGGAACCAGCGATGCCCTCAACCCGGGGCGAACTGGCCGAATTGCCGGCCGCGACCACCATCGCGTGGACCGCCGAGGCCGAGCAGGAACTCAAGAAAGTCCCGTTCTTCGTGCGCGGAAAGGTTCGCCGCAACACCGAGGCCTTTGCGCTTTCGCAAGGGCGCGGCGCGGTCGATCTGGCCACGCTCTATGATGCGAAGGCCCACTATGCCCGGTAGCCGCGCCCCTCAGGTCCGTGTCGCGATCGTCACGCTGGACAACCACCTCAAGGCTGGCGTCGAACGCGCCGACGCGCGACTGCGGCAGGACAATGTCAGCGTCACGCTGCATGCGGCGACCGATTGGGACCGGCCCGGCAGCAAGGCGCTGGAGGCGACCAAAGCGGCAATTGCACTGGCCGACATCGTGATCGTGACGATGCTGTTCCTTGACGATCACATCCGCGCGATTCTGCCGACGCTGGAAGCGCGGCGTGAAGATTGCGACGCGATGGTCTGCCTGATGTCTTCGGGCGACGTGGTGCGGCTGACGCGGATGGGCGGTTACCGTATGGACGCACCTGCCAAGGGGCCGCTCGCCATGCTGAAGAAGCTGCGTGGATCGGGCAAACCGGGCGCGAATTCCGGCGCGGGCCAGATGCGGATGCTGCGCCGCCTGCCGAAGATACTGCGCTTCATTCCCGGCACCGCGCAGGACGTGCGCGCGTATTTCCTGACGTTGCAATACTGGCTGGCCGGATCGGACGACAACGTGGTTTCGATGGTCCGGGCGCTGATCGACCGTTATGCCGCGGGCGAGCGTCTGACCCGGCGGGGCATGACCAGGGCCGAAGCGCCGCGAGATTATCCCGAAGTGGGCGTCTATCACCCGCGCACCGAGCAGAAGTTCTCGGACAGCCTGCGCTTACTGCCAACCCGGCAGGGCGCGAATGGCACGGTCGGCCTGCTGCTGCTGCGCTCCTACCTGATCTCCAAGGACGCAGGGCATTACGACGGCATGATCGCTGCACTGGAAGCGGCCGGCCTGCGCGTCATACCCGGCTTTGCCAACGGGCTGGATTCGCGCCCGGTGATCGAGAAGTTCTTTCTCAAGGACGGCGAGCCGGTGGTCGATGCGGTGATCTCGCTGACCGGATTCTCGCTGGTCGGCGGGCCCGCCTACAACGACGCAAAGGCGGCGGAAGAGATCCTCGGCCGCCTGAACGTGCCCTACATCGCGGCGCATCCGCTGGAGTTCCAGACGCTGGAGCAGTGGGGCGCATCGCGGCAGGGGCTGCTGGCGCTTGAATCGACCATCATGGTGGCGATCCCGGAACTCGACGGCGCAACGATGCCGACGGTGTTCGGCGGGCGTTCGGACGGTGCGGGCAAGGCTTGCGCAGGATGCGCCAAGGCGTGCGTTTTCGAGAGCACCGGGCCGGTCAACGCTATGCGTGCCTGCCCTGAACGGGTCGAAGCGCTGGCGGCGAAGGTCGTGAAGATCGTGGCACTGCGCAAGGCTGAGCGAGCACGGCGCAAGGTGGCGATCACCATCTTCAACTTCCCCCCCAATTCCGGGGCGACCGGGTCTGCAGCATTCCTTGCGGTGTTTGAATCGCTGCATGAGACGCTGAAGCGGATGGCGCGCGAGGGCTATCAGGTCGAAGTGCCCGAAAGCGTGGACGCGCTGCGCGATGCAATCCTGAAGGGCAATGCCGAGCGGTTCGGCGCCGACGCCAACGTCTACACCCGCATCGATGCCGACGAGCACGTGCGGCGCGAGCGCTACCTGGCCGAGATCGAGGCACAGTGGGGCCCTGCACCGGGCAAGATCCAGAGCGATGGCTCGCACGTCCACGTCCTCGGCGCGCGGTTCGGCAACGTGTTCGTAGGCGTACAGCCGGGGTTCGGCTACGAGGGCGATCCGATGCGCCTGCTGTTCGACGGCGACTTTGCCCCGACGCACGCGTTTTCGGCCTATTACCGCTGGATCCGGGAGGACTTCGGCGCCGATGCCGTGCTGCATTTCGGCACGCATGGCGCGCTCGAATACATGCCGGGCAAGCAGGTGGGCCTGACCGGCAAGTGCTGGCCGGAGCGTCTCTTGGGCGATCTGCCCAACTTCTACCTCTTTGCCGCCAACAACCCTTCCGAAGGCGTGCTGGCCAAGCGGCGTTCGGGCGCGACCATGCTGAGCTACCTGACACCGCCGCTGGCCCGAGCCGGACTCTATCGCGGCTTTGCCGATCTCAAGGCGAGCATCGAGCGCTGGCGCATGACAACGGACGAGCCGGAGCGCCGGGCGCTGGAAGAGCTGATCTGGGACGAGTGCGCCGCGCTCGACGTGACGGCTGAGAGCGTGCCGGAACTGAGCGCCAATCTCTATGAACTGGAGCGCACGCTGATCCCGCATGGGCTGCATGTTCTGGGCGAGGCCCCTGCCGGTGCGGAGCGCGCGGAACTTGTCGAAGCGCTGATGGAAGCGGGCGAGAGTTCGGCCGAAGCGATCGAGGCGGCGCTGGATTCCTGCGACGAACTTGGCGCGCTGATGCACGCGCTGGATGGCGGATACGTCCGCCCTGCCCCCGGCGGCGATCTGCTGGCCAATCCCGAAGTGCTGCCGACTGGGCGCAATCTCCACGGCTTCGACCCGTTCCGCCTGCCCACGCGCTTTGCCTGCGAACAGGGCAAGCTGCAGGCGAACCGGTTGCTGGCGCGCCACGCCGCGAACGGCGAGGCCGCTCCGGAAAGCCTCGCCATGGTGCTGTGGGGCACGGACAACATGAAGAGCGAAGGCGCGCAGATCGCGCAGGTACTCTCGCTGATGGGCGCGCGGCCGCGGATGGACAGCTATGGCCGCCTTGCCGGGGCCGAACTGATCCCGCTGGAGGAACTGGGCCGCCCGCGCATCGACGTGGTGGTGACGCTTTCGGGCATCTTCCGCGACCTGCTGCCGCTGCAGACGCGGATGCTGGCCGAAGCCGCACTGCTTGCTGCGAATGCAGACGAGCCCCTCGAGATGAATTTCGTGCGCAAGCACAGCCTTGCCCATCAGGCCGAACATCAATGCGACATGGAAACCGCCGCACTGCGGGTGTTCTCCAATGCCGAGGGTGCCTATGGCGCGAACGTCAACCAGCTGATCGAAGGGGGCGTATGGGCCGATCCCGACGAGCTGGCCAACGCCTTCGAGACGCGCAAGGGCTATGCCTATGGCGTCAAGGGCACGCCGGTGGCGCAGCGCGACCTTCTGCGCAGCGCGTTGAAGGACGTGGATTTCGTCTACCAGAACCTCGAGAGCGTCGAGGTCGGGATTACCGATCTTGACCAGTACGTCGACAGCCTGGGTGGGGTGAGCCGGTCGATCGCGCGGGCCAAGGGGGCAGAAACGCCCGTCTATATCGTCGACGCCACGGTGGGCGAAGCCAAGGTGCGCACGCTGGCCGAACAGATCGATCTGGAAACACGCACGCGCACGCTCAATCCCAAATGGTTCGAAGGGATGCTCAAGCATGGCTTCGAAGGCGTGCGCAACATCGAGCAGCACGTGACCAACACCGTGGGCTGGTCGGCCACGACGGGCCAGGTGGCGCCGTGGGTGTACCAGCAGATCAGCGAGACTTTCGTGCTCGACCCGGCGATGCGCGAGCGGCTTTCGCAGCTTAACCCGACCAGTTCAGCGCGGGTGGCAAACCGCCTGCTCGAAGCCTGCGAACGGCGCCTGTGGGAACCCGACGACGATACGCTCGAAGCGCTGCGCATGGCCAGCGACGAGCTCGAGGACAGGCTGGAAGGCGTGTTCACGGGGCATGCCCCTTCCACCATCACTTCCGCAATTGCGGCGGAATAGGAGTTTGCGATGAACCTGCTCGACCCAAGGGCGCGCTTCAGCCAGCCGGACGGCGAAGGATCGATGCAGGTCTCATTGGACCCGCGCGACGAGATCAAGGGCGCGAAGGTCTTTGCCGTCTATGGCAAGGGCGGGATCGGCAAATCGACGACTTCGTCGAACCTCTCGGCGGCGTTCTCCAAGCTTGGCCATCGCGTGCTGCAGATCGGTTGCGACCCCAAGCACGATTCCACCTTCACGCTGACCAAGAAGCTGATGCCGACGGTGATCGACGTGCTCGAAAGCGTCGAGTTCCATGCGGAGGAGCTCCGGCCCGAGGACTACATGTTCGAGGGTTACAACGGGGTGATGTGCGTGGAGGCCGGAGGACCGCCGGCAGGCACCGGTTGCGGCGGCTATGTCGTGGGGCAGACGGTGAAGCTGCTCAAGCAGCACCACCTGCTGGAAGATACCGACGTGGTGATCTTCGACGTGCTGGGTGACGTGGTGTGCGGAGGCTTTGCTGCACCGCTGCAGCATGCCGAACGCGCGCTGGTGGTGGCAGCGAACGATTTTGATTCAATCTTCGCGATGAACCGGATCGTCGCGGCCATTGGTGCGAAGGCGAAGAACTACAACGTGCGGCTTGCCGGCGTGATCGCCAACCGTTCTGCCGCGACGGACGAGATCGACCGCTTCAGCGAAGCGATCGGGATGAAGCGCCTGGCGCACTTCCGCGACGTCGACGCTATCCGCCGCAGCCGCCTGAAGAAGTGCACGCTGTTCGAGATGGAGCCTTCGCCGGAAGTGATTGCTGCGCAGCAGGAATACCTGCGGCTTGCACAAATGCTGTGGGATGGCGTCGACCCGGTTGTCGCCAACCCGATGAAGGACCGCGATATCTTCGACTTCCTGGGGTTCGAATGATGGCCACGCAATTTGCTCCCAACCGCTATGACAGCCAGCGCGAAAAGCTGGCCGCATACTTCGACGGCACGGCGCAGAAGGCGTGGATCGACCTGACCTCGACCGCGAAGGTCAGCGGCATTCGCGCAACCGTGCGGGCGGGGCGCGATGCGATGCGGGCGCAACTGCTCGGCTGGCTACCCGAGGATCTGCGAAGGCGCGACGTGCTGGATGCAGGTTGCGGAACTGGCAGCCTCAGCGTGGAAGCGGCCTGTCGCGGTGCCGTGGTGACGGCGATAGACGTGGCGCAGGGGCTGGTCGACATCGCGGCCGAGCGCGCGCCTTCCTATCTTGGCCATGGGCGCATCCAGTGGCGCGTGGGCGACATGCTCGATCCGGCCTTGGGCAGCTTCGACCATGTCGTGGCGATGGACTCGCTGATCCACTACACGTTGCCGGACATGGTCTGGGCGCTGTCGGCGCTGACCAGCCGTTGCACAGGCTCGATCCTGTTCACTTTCGCGCCCTACACCCCGCTGCTCGGCGCGATGCATACCGTGGGCAAGGTCTTCCCGCGCTCTGATCGTTCGCCCGCAATCGTGCCTATTGCCGAAAGCCAGCTGCGTGCAGCGCTCAGCCAGTTCGAAGGGTGGGAAGTGCGCCGGTCAGGCCGGATTTCGAGCGGGTTCTACAAGAGCCATGCGATGGAGCTGGTGAAGATCTGATGGCGCAGCGGCAGGCCCTTTCTGCGAAATGGAGCAAGGTGGCGCTCACCTGGCTGCCCTTCGCCGATGCGGCCAGCGCCGAGATCCCGCTGTCACGCCTGCTGCGTCTTTCACTGTTCCAGGTGAGCGTGGGCATGATGACCGTGCTGCTCAACGGTACGCTCAACCGCGTGATGATCGTGGAACTGGGCATTCCGGCATGGCTGGTCTCGCTGATGATCGCCATTCCGCTGCTCGCCGCGCCATTCCGCGCGCTGATCGGGCACAAATCGGACGTGCATCGTTCGGTTCTGGGCTGGCGACGGGTGCCATTCATCTGGTTCGGCACACTGATGCAGTTCGGCGGTCTTGCGATCATGCCGTTCGCGCTGCTGCTTATGGCGCGGCCCGAGCTTTTCGCAATTGGCACTGCGGCGAGCGCGTTGGCGTTCCTTCTCGCAGGCTTCGGCATGCACACGACGCAGACGGCTGGCCTTGCCCTGACCGGCGACCTTGTCGATGACGAGCGCCGCCCGCGTGCGGTCGCCCTGCTCTATCTGGCGCTGCTGGCGGGCATGATGATTGCTGCGCTGGTGATCGGCGGACTGCTGGCGCACTTCACGCCGACCCGTCTGGTGCAGGTGATCCAGGGTTCGGCGATCCTGACCTTCTTCCTCAACGTCATTGCACTGTGGAAGCAGGAGGCACGCAGTGCGACAATCGCTTCGGCTCAAACGCCGCGCCCCGCCTTTACCGACGTTTGGCAGAGCTTCGTGGCCGAGCCGATCACGATGCGGCTGCTGGTCGCGGTCGGGCTCGGGGCCACGGCATTCTCGATGCAGGATGCGCTGCTCGAGCCTTATGGCGGCGAAATCCTTGGCCTTTCGGTGGGCGCGACCACGTTCCTGACCGGTGGCTGGGCCTTGGGCGCACTGGCCGGATTCACGCTTTCGGCCCGGTGGCTCTCGCGCGGGATGGATGCGCTGCGGATTTCCGGGTTTGGCGCGGTCGTGGGGATCGCAGCATTCATGCTGGTGATCTTTGCCGCACCGCTCGCCAGCCCCGTCGCCCTGCTTGCCGGTGCGACCGCGATCGGTGCGGGCGCCGGGCTGTTCCTTGTCGGCACGCTGACCACGGCGATGACCTTGGCAACCGACAAGACGTCAGGCCTTGCCCTGGGCGCCTGGGGCGCGGTGCAGACGACGTTTGCCGGGCTTGCCATCGCCATGGGCGGGGTGCTGCGCGATATGGTCTCAAGCCTTGCCGTCTCGGACGAGCTGGGCCTGACGCTGGCCAATCGCGCCACGGGATATGCCACGATCTACATCATCGAGATCTGCCTGCTGCTGGCCACGCTCGTCGTGCTGGGCCCGCTCGTGGGCCAGACCCCGGCGGCTATCCGGCGGGAGGGACGAAGCTTTGGACTGACGGAATTCCCCACATGAGCAGCAGGGGCACAGGGAACGCGAAGAGGACACGCACATGAACTACGGCAATATCGTCGGCACGATCGATGCCGCTCAGATCGCGATGATAACCTTCATCGGGTTCTTCATCGCTCTTGTCTTCTGGCTCCGCCGCGAGGACCGACGCGAGGGCTATCCGCTGGAGGATGCGCTGACCGGGCGCCTGCTCAGCGAAGGCGGGCCGCTTTCGGCCGCCGCGCCCAAGACCTTCATCCTGCCATTCGGCAAGGGCACGAAATCCGTGCCCACCGGCGAGCGCGATCCGTTCGAAGTGAACGCCAAGCGTCGCGAGAACTTCGGTGGCGCACCGCTGAGCCCGGTGGGTGACGTGTTTGCCGCGGGCGTCGGCCCCGGCTCCTATGCCGACCGTGCCAAGTGGGCCGATATCGATGCCCACGGCAATCCGCGCATCGTGCCGATGGGCCTGGTGCCGGAAATCAGCGTTGCCACGGCCAGCACCGATCCGCGCGGGCTTCCCGTCTATGGCGCAGATGGCCTCAAGGCTGGCGTCGTCACCGACATGTGGGTCGACCGGGCCGAGCACATGGTGCGCTATCTGGCGGTGGATACGGGCGGCAAGACAGTCCTCGCTCCGATGCCGATGGCAGTGGTGAAGAAGAACGCGGTGATCATCGACGCTATCAACGCTGCCGACTTTGCCGGGGCCCCCTTCCCCGCCAATCCGGGCGAGATCACCCGGTATGAGGAAGAGCGCACGGTGGCGTACTTCGGCACCGGCTACCTCTATGCCAACGAAAACCGGCTGGAACCGCTGATATGAGCGAGTACGACCACGAGCCGATCCGCGGGCTGCCGGGCGATCTGCCCGCCGGCGAGAGCATCCTGTGGCAGGGCTCGCCCGATTGGCGAACCTTTGCCCGCAGCGCTCTGCACTCCCGCTGGGTCAGCGGCTATTTCGCAGTGCTGGCCCTTTTCGGCCTCGCCAACGGCAAGCTGTTTGGCGCGGGCGCGGCCGTGGTCGGCGGGGCAATCACGCAAGGCTTGCTGGCAGTGTTCGCGATCGCCGTGGCGAAGACGACGGTCTACACGATCACCAACCGCCGCGTGGTGCTGCGCATCGGCGTGGCGCTCAACAAGTGCGTGAACCTGCCGCTGGCGATGATCGGCTCGGCGGATCTACGGCCGCAGGGCGGCGGGCATGGTGACATTGCGCTGACACTGACCGGACGGCACCGGCTTGGCTTCGCCATGCTGTGGCCGCACGCGCGGCCGTGGCGGCTTGGCCAGCCCAGCCCGATGTTGCGCGCCCTCCCCGACGCGGCAGCCGTCGCCAAGGTTCTCGCCAAGGCCTGCTCGGCAGTGGTGCCGAACGAAGCAGCAGCGTTGCGGTCCAAAGCTGTGCCGGTGCGTGACCATGGCCTGCAGGGAGCGGCGGCATGAGCTCCCACCATGGCAGCTTGGTCCATGACCACGAGAACACCGTCCCCCGCCCGGCGCTGATCCTGGCAGGGGCGCTGGTGGCGACAACGCTGGCGCTGACCGCGCTGGTGCGCGTCGGCGTGCTCGAGCGGGAGGCGGTGCCGGCCGTGGCACGCGCGCGGGATAACGTGGCGGCGCTGGAGGTGCGGCATCTGGCATTCGAGGACCGGGCGGATGGAGCCGTCGTGGTCAAGGATGCCGATACAGGGTCGACACTCGCCGCGATGATCGGCGAGAACGATGGCGGCGGGTTCGTGCGCGGCGTGATGCGCGGCATGGCTCGCGAAAGGAAGATGAAGGGGATCGGCCCAGCGGCACCCTTCGAACTGACGCAGTGGGAGAACGGATCGCTCTCGCTGCGCGACCCGGCGACGGGGCGTTCGATCGAGCTTGGCTCGTTCGGCGCGACCAACCGGGCCGCCTTTGCCAAATTCCTCAGTGGGGTCAAAGCAAAGGGCAATCAGGCATGATCCGCGCCCGCGCCTTCGAAGTGCCCTGCCGCATAGCGGTGGAGCAGAGCGAGGCGCATTTCCACGCGCATGTCGAGCTGGCGGGCAATCTGTCTGTCGAGCCCGGCGACAAGGTTCGCGTTCATGGCGAACCGATCCGCGTGGCCTTCGGCGAAAGTGCCGTGTTCGAGCGGACGGCTACCGTCGTCCGCGCAGGCCCCCTGCTGCGGGGGTGGATGCGGCTTGTCGCCTACCTTGGCCTGACCGAGCTTTACGAGGTCAGCTTCAATCCTGGGAGCCTGAGATGAACGCGATCACACTCGAACGTCCCGTGGCAGCGCCGGAGCGCGCGCCCAAGCCCGACGTGCACAAGATGGTGCAGCATGAAACCGTGCTGAGCCCGCGCTTCTACACCACCGACTTTGCCGCGCTCGATTCCATCGACGTCTCGCTGGTGCGCCAGGAATGGGACGAGCTGATGGCCGAGATGGTGAGCGATCCCAACAAGAAGCACTTCAAGCGCCAGGAAAGCTTTGCCGGGGTGATCGAGGGGCTGGAACCGGAGCTGCGGGCGGAGTTCCTCGACTTTCTGGTGAGCTCGCTGACCTCGGAGTTTTCGGGCTGCATCCTCTATGCCGAAATGGCGCGGCGGACCAGGAATCCCGACATGAAGCTGCTGTTCAAGCTGCTGGCGCGCGATGAAAGCCGCCATGCCGGATTCATCAATGAATCGCTGAAGGATGCCGGCATCGGCATCGACCTCGGCTTCCTGACGAAGGCCAAGAAATACCATTATTTCAAGCCAAAGTTCATCTTCTACTCAGTCTACCTGTCCGAGAAGATCGGGTATGCGCGCTACATCGCAATCTATCGCCAGCTGGCCGCGCACCCCGAACTGCGCTTCCATCCGATCTTCAACTGGTTCGAGAGCTGGTGCAACGACGAGTTCCGTCATGGCGAGGCCTTTGCCCTGCTGCTGCGCGCCGACCCGAAGCTGCTGACGGGCATGAACAAGCTGTGGGTTCGGTTCTTCCTGCTCGCGGTCTATTCGACGATGTACGTGCGCGATCATGCGCGGCCGGTGTTCCACAAGGCGCTGGGCCTCGATCCCGAGACCTATGACTACCGCGTGTTCGAGATCTGCACCGCAATCAGCCGTCAGGTGTTCCCGGTCGAACTCGACACAGATGATCCTCGCTTCCGCCGGGCGATGAAGCGGCTGCTGGTGGCGAGCCAGAAGATCGAAGAGGGCAAGAAGCGCGGCGGGCTTTCCGGCGTGCTGATGCGGGCTTCGGGTGCTTTGGGGGCCGGCACGAACTTCGCGCGGATGTACCTGTTGCGCCCTCGCCGCAACGAACTGCCTGCCACGGTACGGATGCAGCCCGCGTGGTAAGCTGGACCGGCCACGTCCTGCCGGTGATCGCCACGATCGTGGTCTGGTTCCTTGCGACCGGCCTGATCGCTTGGGCGGACAACCGCGAGCGCCGCACTTTCCCGCGCAGCCTGAAGCTGGCGGGAATCGCGGGCGTCGGCGGGCTGGCAGTGGTGGCCTGGTCGATGAACAAGCCGACGCTGATCGGGGTCTATGCCGCGTTTGCCGGAGCGATCCTGCTCTGGTCGTGGCACGAGATCAGCTTCCTGACGGGAGCGGTGACCGGTCCGAGGCGCGAGGCTTGCCCCGCCGAAGCGCGCGGGCTGGAGCGGTTCTTCCACGCCGTGAGTGCGGTGGCCTGGCACGAGATCGCGCTGGCGCTGAGCGCCATCGGGTTGATCTCATTGAGCTGGAACGCGGCAAACCAGATCGGCGCGATGACGTTCACGCTGCTGCTGGCGATGCGGCTTTCGACCAAACTGGTGATCTTCTTCGGCGTGCCGAACATGAGCACCGAGATCTTTCCGCCGCACCTCGCCTACCTCAAGACCTATTTCGGGCCGCGGCGCTTGGGAGCGGAACTTTTTCTCGCGATTGCAGCAACTTCCGCTCTTGCGGTGTGGCTCGGTTTGATCGCGATCAATGCGCCTGAGGGCAGCGCCAGTGCATCGGGCGCAAGCCTGCTCTTCGCGCTGGCCGCCCTTGGCGCACTCGAACACCTGTTTCTGGCCCTGCCGATCCGCGACGGGGCGCTGTGGGGTTGGGCCTTGCCCAGCCGCCGCCCTGCCAACTGACCGCAAAGAAGAATTCACGAAGAGGACCGACGACCATGGACTACGAGGGCTACTTCAAGGGGGAACTGGACGCGGTCCGGGGTGAAGGGCGCTATCGGATCTTTACGGAGATCGAGCGCAAGTGCGGCAATTTCCCGCACGCCACGCGCTATGTCGATGACCGGACCGAGCAGGTCACAGTGTGGTGCTCGAACGACTACCTTGGCATGGGGCAGCACCCCGCAGTTCTTGAAGCCATGCACAACACGCTCGACGAATGCGGCGCGGGCGCTGGCGGTACGCGGAACATCTCGGGCACGAACCACCATCACGTGCTGCTGGAACAGGAACTGGCCGACCTCCACGGGAAGGAAGCGGCGCTGCTCTTCACCTCGGGTTATGTCTCGAACTGGGCGGGTCTTGGCACGCTGGCGGCGAAGATCCCCGGCTGCGTGGTGTTTTCGGACACGCTCAACCATGCCTCGATGATCGAAGGCATCCGCCATTCGCGCGCCACTTGCCGGGTGTGGCGCCATAACGATGTGGCGCATCTCGATGAGCTGCTTTCGGAATACGGGCCGGATGTGCCCAAGCTGGTCGCGTTCGAAAGCGTCTATTCGATGGACGGCGACATCGGTCCGATCGCCGAGATCCTCGACGTCTGCGAGAAGCACGGCGCGATGAGTTACATCGACGAAGTTCACGCGGTGGGGCTCTATGGCCCGCGCGGCGGTGGTGTCGCAGAGCGCGAAGGCCTGATGGACCGGATCACCGTGATCGAGGGGACGCTGGGCAAGGCGTTCGGCGTGATGGGCGGATATATCGCGGCGTCAGAAGCGCTGTGCGACTTCATCCGCACTTTCGCCAGCGGGTTCATCTTCACGACTGCGCTGCCCCCTGCCCTTGCCGCCGGTGCCGCTGCCAGCATCCGTCATCTGAAGACGAGCGAGATGGAGCGGGCCCGGCACAAGGAGCGTGTGGCGACCGTCCGCCGCCGCCTCGACGCGATCGGGATTCCGCACCTGCCCAACCCCAGCCACATCATTCCGGTGATGGTGGGCGACCCGCACAAGTGCAAGCGCATCAGCGACTGGCTGATGGACAACCACGGCATCTACGTCCAGCCGATCAACTACCCTACCGTGCCGCGCGGGACCGAGCGCCTTCGCATCACACCCTCGCCGGTGCACAGCGACGGTGACGTGGACAAGCTGATCCATGCGCTGAGCGACATCTGGTCGCAGTGCGAATTGGCGCGGCGTTCGGCTGCCGCCTGATACTGCTGCTACGTTAAAGGGGTGCGGACCATGATGGTCCGCACCCCTTCTTGCGACCCGAAGGGACCGAGGTCAGTTCGGAGCCTTGAGATAGGCAATGACGTCGGCACGGTCCTGCGCCTTGGACAGGCCGGCGAATGACATCTTGGTACCCGGCACGACGCGCGCGGGCTTTTCCAGATACTGGAACAGCTTTTCCGCAGACCAGGTGATGCCGCTGTTCTTGTTGGCGGCCGAATAGCTGTAGCCCGCCTCTGAACCCGCCTTGCGCCCTACGACACCGGCGAGCGACGGACCGATCATGTTCTTGCCCGCTTCGAGCGAGTGACAGGCCTGGCACTGGGCAAAAACGGTCTTGCCATGCGCGGCATCGCCGGTCAGCGAAGCGAGCGTCGCGCCATCGAGCGTGTCTGTCGAATCTGCTGTCGGCGCAGCGGCGCTGGTTGCTGCTGCAGGGGCCGCAGCAGTGGTTGTTTCAGCAGGCTTTGCCGCTGAGTCGGCTGCGGTCTTGTCAGAGCTGCCGCCACCGCCGCAAGATGCGAGGAGCAGGGTCGCAGTTGACAACGCAAGGTATTGAAAAACTTGCCTCATATGCATCCACCCTTATTCCGTGTAGCAGCATGATTGGACCACACGGCGGCAAAGTAAAACACTCATCGCAGCGCTCCGCAACACGGTATTTCGGGCCGGATCAAAGTCTGTTCTCAAGTGTTTTCGTGAAAACTTTTTTGCCCGTCCGAACGCTCACAACCAGCTGTGCTGCAGGCTTTGGAACGCGACGGCAGCCATGTCATGGCGGGGGCCGACAAGCGACTGAACCGCATTTTAGAAGTGCCGTCGCGAACCGATCATGACCACACGTGGTTAACGAAGTTTCTGCGGCAATGGCTACCTGAACGGAAGCTTCTGCCTAGTAACAACAACTATATCGCGGAAAACGTAAAAAGAGCAGATCGCAAGCCATCAGTCATGTCGTCGGCCGGAACGGGCGGAGGGAACATGACTATCCCGATTGGCACTATTGCAAACCTGAGCACCGCCCCGGACATCCGCGAGGCGATCCTCGACGAGCTGAAGATCCATTCCTCGATCGAGATCGATTGCTCGAGCGTGGTCGAAGCCGACCTCACCTTCCTTCAGATCCTCGCGGCGGCGCGCAAGTTTGCCCAGCGGGAAAGCAAGAGCATCTCGATCGTGCCCGCTGCCGATCCTGCCGTTGCCGGCCTGATCGAGCGCGCGGGCCTTGCCGGGCCGATCTCTGCGATCTGTGACAATCTCTGTGCGACCGGAGCCACCGAGCAATGACCACGATACTCACCGTCGATGATTCCATGAGCGTCCGGATGGCAATCCGGATTGCGCTGTCGGGAGCCGGACATCAGGTCGCGGAGGCAGCCGATGGCAAGGAAGGGCTCGAACAGGCCAGGTCATCGAAGTTCGACATGATCATCACCGATCTCAACATGCCGAACATGAATGGTCTGGAGATGATCCGGGAAATCCGCAAGCTGCCGCTTCAGGCCGGTACGCCGATCATATTCCTCACGACGGAATCTGATGAGGGCATGAAGCAGCAAGCCAAGGCCGCAGGCGCGACCGGCTGGCTGGTCAAGCCGTTCGTTGCCGAAAATCTGCTGAAGGTAACCCGCAAGGTGCTGGGGCAATGACCGGGCAGGACCCGATCGAAGCCTTCCGGATCGAAGCCGGGGAGCTACTCGAAGCGACCGAGCAGGCCTTGCTCGATCTCAGCCACGACCTGACCAGCCGGGAGCTCATCGACACCGTCTTTCGCGGGATGCACACGCTCAAGGGCTCGGGCGCGATGTTCGGCTTCGATGCTCTGGCCGCATTTACCCATCACTGCGAAACAGCCTTCGACAAGGTGCGCAAGGGGCAGGCCCGCGCTTCGGCAGAGCTGGTTGCGCTGACGCTTTCTGCCATGGACCACATGCGCACCCTAATCGACCAGCCGAACAGCGATGGCGTGGACAGTGAAAGCGCCGATCTGCTTGCGAGGCTTCAGGCCCTGCTGGACGGAGCAGGCGCCCCTGCAGCCGTGGACTGCGGCGAAGATGCCGGTCACGACACGACAACGGCCACCACGATCACCGCCGGGCCAGGTCAGGGATGGCACCTGAACTTCCGCCTGCCCGCCAATGCACTTGCCACCGGAACAAACCCGCTCCTTCTGCTCGACGAGTTGCGGGAACTGGGCGCCACCGATTTGGTCGCGGATTTTGACGCTGTTCCTCCACTTGACGAGCTCGATCCCACGCAGTGCCTGATGGGCTGGTCGTTGAACCTGCCCGCCAGCGCGACGCGCGATGTCATCGAAGATGTCTTCCTGTTCGTGCTTGACGACATGGAACTGTCCATCACGCCGATCGCGGATGACGAAGCCGCTGCCTTGGCTGAAGGCGGTCCGCCAGACACTGCTGCTGTGGCAGTCTCGCCCGCTCCGTCGGAGCATGCGGCGCTAGTCATCGCGGAAGTCGCCAGCGCAGAACCTGCCAGCGCGAAAGCCGCGCGCGGCCCCAGCGAAAGTGTGCGCGTCCCGGCTGAACGCCTCGATCTGCTGATGGATCGGGTGGGCGAACTCGTGATCGTGCAGAGCCGCCTCGCCCAGCTTGCGGGCAATGGCATTTCCGGCCCTGCGGGCGAACTCGCGCTGCGCTCGATCTCGGAGGAAGTCGAACGACTCGCCAACGAACTGCGCGATACGATGATGGTCTTGCGCATGGTGCCGATTGCCGCGTTGTTCGGACGGTTCCGCCGTCTGGTCCACGACCTGGCCCGCGAGACCGGCAAGTCGATCGAGCTTGTAACCGATGGCGAAAGCACCGAGATCGACAAGACCGTCTCCGAAAGGCTCGCCGATCCGATTGTCCACCTGATCCGTAACGCTTGCGATCATGGACTTGAGACCGAGGAAGAACGGCTTGCGGCGGGCAAGGCCGCGACCGGTCGCATCCGGCTTTCGGCCCAGCAAGCCGGTGGCGAAGTGCTCATCACCATCGAGGACGATGGCCGCGGCATCAGCCGCGAGCGGGTCCGCGCCAAGGCCGAGGCCAATGGCCTGATCCAGCCAGGCCAGGTGCTGAGCGACAGCGAGCTGCTGCAGCTGATCTTCCAGCCCGGCTTTTCCACCGCCGCCCAGATCACCAATCTGTCAGGCCGTGGCGTCGGCATGGACGTGGTCAAGCGCACGATCGAAGGCCTGCGGGGACACATCGACATGACCAGCGAACCCGGCAAGGGCTCGGTCATAACCCTGCGCATTCCGCTGACTTTGGCGATCATCGACGGGCTGCTCGTGAGGGTCGGGGATAACAACTACGTAATCCCGCTGGCGGCGGTCGAAGAGTGCCTGGAGCTGAGCCTGGAGGAAGACATCCGTTCGCGCGGGAGGAGCATGATCCAGTTGCGCGAACGCCTGGTGCCCTTCCTGCGCCTGCGCGAGCTTTTCGCGACGGGCACCCGGCCCGACCCCTTCCAGAAGATCGTGGTGATCGCAACCGGAGGCGAGCGGGTCGGACTTGTCGTCGATCAGATCATCGGCAGCCACCAGACCGTGATCAAATCCATGTCAAGCCTGCACCGTTCGATCCCGAGTTTCTCTGGCGCGACCATCCTCGGTGATGGTGGGGTCGCGCTCATTCTCGATGTCGTCCAGCTCGTTGCGCTGGGCCAGAGCCATGAGGAGCGGCTCCGTGCCGCAGGGTGACGCCATGACCACGACCAGCACAACGCCATGGGATGACAACGGCCAACTGGAAGTGCTGACATTCGACGTAGGCGATGAATGCCTGGCGATCGAGGCCGTCAGCATCCGCGAGATACTCGACCTGCTGCCCGAAACGCCCGTTCCGGGCGCACCGGATCTGGTGGCCAGTGTCGTCAACTTTCGCGGCAAGATCATCCCGATCGCCGATCTGCGCGTGGCCTTCGGCATGCCGCGCAATCCCGGCGAGGAGGCCAGTGCCGATCACCGCATCGTCGTGATCGAGACCGAGATCGACGGAGAGCCGCTCCAGATCGGGCTGCGCTCGGACAAGGTCCACGAAGTGACAATCCTCGACAAGGCGCACAGCAGCGAGCCGCCCGTGCTGGGCATGCGCTGGAAGCGCGAATTCGCGCGCGAACTGGTGCGCCAGCCGGGGTCGGTCATCGTCATTCCCGATTTGCCCACAATCTTCACGTCCCTCGCGGAGGCCGCATGATGCGCAATGTTTTTTCGAGAGTTTCCGAACAGCAGGTTCTCGATGAGGTAAGCCGGGTCGAGCAGGCGCTTGCTACGGGTAATCTTCTGCTTCGGCTTGATGAAACCACCGGAAATGCCCCGACGCGCGCCGTCATGGCGGCGTTCAATCGGCTGCTGGATGCCGTCACCAATCCGGTTCAGGACCTGTCCACGCAGATCGCCCGGATGACCGACGAACATGCAGCCGGCGATATCGATGTCGTGATCGACGCCAATGCCCTGCCCGGCAAGCTTGGCATCATGGCGACACAAATCAACGAGCTCGTTGCAGCACACATCAACGTCAAGAAACAGGCGATGGCCTGCGTGCGCGAATTCAGCCAGGGCAATTTCGACGCGCCGATGGAACAGCTGCCCGGCAAGAAGGCCTTCATCAACGATACGATCGAGACCTTGCGCGGCAATCTTGCCGGGCTGATCTCGGAGATGAACCACATGTCGGGCGAGCATGATCGCGGCGATATCGACGTGGTCATCGATCATGCGAAGTTCCCGGGCGATTTCGGTATCGTTGCACGCGGCATCAACGACATGGTTGCCGGGCACATCGCGGTGAAGAAAAAGGCCATGGCCTGCGTCAAGGAGTTCGGCGAAGGCAACTTCAAGGCACCGCTCGAACAGTTCCCGGGCAAGAAGGCCTTCATCAACGACACGATCGAAACCCTGCGCGGCAATCTGACGGGCCTGATCGCCGAGATGAAGCACATGGCCGCCGAACACGACCGCGGCGATATCGACGTGGCCATCGACGATGCCAGGTTCGAGGGCGATTTCGGACTGGTTGCGCGCGGCATCAACGAAATGGTCGCGGGCCACATCGCGGTGAAGAAGAAGGCCATGGCCTGCGTGAAGGCGTTCGGCGAGGGCAATTTCGACGCCCCGCTCGAGCAGTTCCCGGGCAAGAAAGCCTTCATCAACGACACGATCGAAACCTTGCGCACGAACCTGCGCGAGATCACCGCAGAGATCCAGCGGCTGATCGTGGCAGCGACCGAAGGGCGCCTGTCGGAGCGAGGCATTGCCTCGCGCTTTGTCGGTGACTTCGCCCGCCTCGTGAGCGGCATCAACGGCATGCTCGATGCCATCATCCTGCCCATCGAGGAAGGCAACCGCGTTCTGCGGCTGATCAGCGTCGGCAACCTGCAGGAAACCGTCGATATCGAATGCCACGGCGATCATCAGCGGATGCGTGATGCCATCAATTCGCTGGTATCAAACCTGAAAAAAACCGCCAACGTGGCCGACCGCATCGCCGATGGCGATCTCACGGTCGAGTACCGGGCGCTGTCGGATGAGGACCAACTCGGCAGCGCGCTGATCACGATGATCGACAAGCTGCGGACTGTCGTCGGCACGACCTCGGCTGCGGTTGACAACGTCTCGGCCGGGAGCCGCCAGCTGGCAGCAAGCTCCGAGCAGGTCTCCCAGGGCGCGACCGAGCAAGCCGCCTCGGCCGAGGAAGCGTCTGCGTCGATGGAGCAGATGGCGGCGAACATCAAACAGAACGCCGACAACGCGGCGCAGACAGAGAAGATCGCCCGCCAATCTTCCAAGGACGCTGAAGTTTCGGGCCAGGCAGTCGAGAAGGCAGTCAACGCCATGCGCACGATCGCCGAGAAGATCAGCATCGTCCAGGAAATCGCGCGGCAGACCGACCTGCTTGCCCTGAACGCTGCGGTCGAGGCCGCGCGCGCAGGCGAACACGGCAAGGGCTTTGCAGTTGTCGCCTCGGAAGTGCGCAAGCTGGCCGAGCGCAGCCAGAGCGCGGCAGCCGAAATCGTCTCGGTTTCGTCAGAGACGGTCAAGGTGGCGACCGACGCGGGCGAAATGCTGGCGCGACTGGTTCCGGACATTCGCCGCACAGCCGAACTCGTGACGGAGATCAGCGCAGCCTGCCGCGAGCAGGACATCGGCGCGTCGCAGATCAACGAAGCCATCCAGCAGCTCGACAAGGTCACGCAGATCAATGCCAGCGCGTCGGACCAGATTTCGTCCACGTCCGAGGAACTTGCATCGCAGGCCGAGGAATTGCAGAGCGCCATTTCCTTCTTCCGGACCGGCAATAGCTATGCCGAGCCGCGTCAAAGTACGCAAAGCCGCCGCCAGGCAAGTCCGCCGCGCAAGACCGGCGTGACGCCGCGCGTGGCCACCAAGCCGGTAAAGCGCAACAGCGTAGCCGAACAGAAGGAGCGACTGGCCGGCTTTGCCCTCAACCTTACCGACGGTGGCGCCGACGCCGACGATGCAGACTTCGGACGCGCAGCATGAGCAGCGCGGGTGAACTTCAGGTCGTGGAATTCGGCCTGGGCAACGAGGTTTTTGCCATACCCGTCGCTCTAGTGCGCGAAATCCTCGATTATGCGCCACCCTCCTACCTGCCGAATGGGCCTGCGCATTTCATCGGCCTGACGGATCTTCGCGGCCAAGGCGTGCCCACGGTCGACTTCCGCCGGCGTCTCGGCCTGCCGTCTGCCGACCCCACGCTGGCCACGCGCATCCTGATCCTCGATGTGCGGTTGACCGACCGCCTGCTTACGCTGGGCGTTGTCATCGACCGGGTGTTGAGCGTCACGAGTTTCGAGAAGGCGGACATAGAACCTGCCCCGGATATCGGGATCAGCTGGAACTCCGAATACATAACCGGCGTGGTGCGCCGGGACACGGGCTTCGTGGTCATCGTCGACGCGGCCCGGATTTTCACGACCGAAGATGCCATCGGGATCGGCAGCGAAGGTCAATTGGTCAACGCCTGAAACACCCGCGACAGCGAACGGAACGCGCTGCCGCGATCAAGGTGAACGGAACAAGAAGGACGGGAACAACAATGGTCATCAATCCATTCACGGCAGTGTCTTCTGCCCAGGTTCAGCAAGAGATTGCCCGCGTAGAGGCCGCCATCTCGAACGGCGATCTGGGCGCTCGCCTGCACGCTTCAGGCTGCAATGCCCGCACCAGCGCTTTGATCGACGCGATCAATGGCCTGCTCGACCAGTCGCAGGCTCCGGTCCGCGAGCTTGGCAGCGCGATAAAGCACATGACGGCGGAGCATGAGCGGGGCGATATCGACGTGGTCATCGCCTCGGACAATCTTCCGCTGGAAATCGCTGAGATGGCCGCTGACATCAACCATCTGGTAAACGCGCACATCGCGGTAAAGAAGCTTGCGATGAGCATCGTCCACGAGTTCAGCCTCGGCAACTTCGACGCCAGGCTCGATCCGCTGCCGGGCAAGAAGGCCTTCATCAACGACACCATCGAGACGTTGCGTCGCAGTCTGACCGGATTGATCGCCGAGATGAACCACATGGCGAGCGAGCATGAGCGCGGCGATATCGACGTGGTCATCGATCATGCCAGGTTTCCCGGGGATTTCGGTGTCGTGGCACGCGGCATCAACGACATGGTCGCCAGCCACATTGCCGTGAAAAAGAAGGCCATGGCATGCATCAAGGCCTTCGGCGAAGGTGATTTCAACGCCCCGATGGAACAGTTGCCGGGCAAGAAGGCCTTCATCAACGACACCATCGAGAACCTGCGCCAGAACCTGCGCGCGATAACCTCGGAGATCCAGATGCTGATCGGCGCTGCCACGGCCGGTCGCCTCGGCGAGCGTGGCGACGATCGTCGCTTCGTGGGGGATTTTGCCAGCCTGATCAGTGGCATCAACGGTATGCTCGATGCGACGATCCTGCCGATCGAAGAAGGCAATCGCGTGCTGAGCAAGCTCAGCGCCGGCGATCTTGGTGAGCGGGTCGAGATCGATTGCCAGGGCGATCACCAGAAGATGCGGGATTCGATCAACGTGCTGGTCGACAACCTGCGTGCCTTTGCCAGCAACGTGAGCCTTGCCGCCAACGAGGTGGCCGAAGGCAGTTCACAGATGGCAACCAGCTCGCAGCAGCTATCGCAGGGTGCGACCGAACAGGCCGCGTCGGCAGAAGAGGCTTCGGCCTCGATGGAGCAGATGGCCGCGAACATCAAACAGAACGCCGACAATGCGGCGCAGACCGAGAAGATCGCGCGCCAGTCCTCAAAGGATGCAGAGCTTTCGGGAACGGCAGTCGACAAGGCCGTCATTGCCATGCGCACGATCGCGGACAAGATCGGCATCGTGCAGGAAATCGCGCGGCAGACCGATCTCCTGGCACTGAATGCCGCGGTCGAAGCAGCGCGCGCAGGAGAGCATGGCAAGGGCTTTGCCGTTGTTGCGTCGGAAGTGCGCAAGCTGGCCGAGCGCAGCCAAAGTGCTGCAGCGGAAATCGTTTCGGTCTCGGCCGAGACGGTAAAGGCGGCGAGCGAAGCCGGCGAAATGCTGAGCAAGCTGGTGCCGGACATCCGCCGCACGGCAGAACTCGTGTCGGAAATCAGCGCCGCATGCCGCGAACAGGACATCGGAGCTTCGCAGATCAACGAGGCGATCCAGCAGCTCGACAAGGTGACTCAGCAGAACGCCAGCGCTTCGGAACAGATTTCCTCGACGTCGGACTCTCTTGCGACGCGGGCCGAGGAACTGCAGCAAACGACCGCATTCTTCCAGCTGGAAGAGCAGCGCACGTTCTCGCCAGCGGCACCGCGCACGCAGCGCAGCGCCAAGCCGAAGCCAAAGTCGGCGCCTCAGGCTCCCACCAAGGCTCGGCCCGTCAAGCCGAACTCGGTCGCCCACCAGAAGGAGCGGCTCAACGGCTTCGCGCTCGACCTGACCAGTGGTGGGGCAGACCATGAGGACAGCGACTTCGGCCGGGCGGCCTGATTGAAGACCCCCGTAGAATCCTCAAGAAAATGGTGCGCACTTGAACGATCTCAGCCCCCTCTCCTTTGGTCTGGCACCGGATAGCGATTGCATTTCCGCAAGGCAGTTCAAGGCGCTCGCCGAACTGATCCAGCTTGAAACCGGCATCAACATCAAGTCCAGCAAGAAGACCATGCTGGAGGGGCGGCTGCGGCGGCGCGCCCGGGCGCTCGGCGTCGATACGGTGGGCGCGTATTGCGACCTGGTTATCGGCGGGCAAGTCGATCCTGACGAACTCGAGCACCTGATCAACGCGGTCACCACCAACAAGACCGATTTCTTTCGCGAGCCCGGGCACTTTGATTACCTCACGGGCACGGTCCTTCCTCTGTATGCAGAGGAAGGGTGTCGCCAGATCCGCTGCTGGAGTGCGGCATGTTCGACGGGCGCCGAACCTTACACGATCGCCATGCTGCTGGATGACTTCACGTCGAAAAACCGCGGCATCGACTATCGGCTTATCGCCACAGACATCGATACCGAGGTTCTGGCAACGGCGATGAAGGGGATCTACCCTCGCGAACAGGTTGAGCCCGTCC
Source organism: Novosphingobium sp. GW835-FHT14H07 (assembly GCF_058793515.1). Lineage (NCBI taxonomy): Bacteria > Pseudomonadati > Pseudomonadota > Alphaproteobacteria > Sphingomonadales > Sphingomonadaceae > Novosphingobium > Novosphingobium sp. GW835-FHT14H07. Next base: position 47,307 of record NZ_JBXAFX010000017.1, on the reverse strand, counting down.
CGGCCCCACTGCGCCGACGCTACATTCTCGAATCCAAGGACCCGCAACGGCAAGAGATCCGCATTGCTCCCGAAATTCGGCGTCGCGTGGGGTTCGGCAGGCTGAACCTGATCGATGATTCCTATGCACTCGATCAGCCGGTGCATCTCATCTTCTGCCGGAACGTCCTGATCTATTTCGACAAGCAGACGCAGGAGCAGGTCGTGCAACGTCTGTGCGAGCAGCTTTTGCCCGGGGGCTATCTCTTCCTCGGCCACTCGGAGTCGATCACCGGCTTCAAGCATGACCTCACTCAGGTTGCCGGCACGGTATTTCGGAGGCCATGATGAACAAGCGTCCCGCACGTACCCGCGTTCTGGTGGTCGACGACAGTGCAAGCGTCCGCCAGACCATGAAGGCGATCCTGGAGGAAGACCCCGAACTGGAAGTCATCGGCACTGCCGCCGATCCATTTGCGGCAGCACGCATCATCCAGACCGAAGTGCCGGACGTGATCACCCTGGATGTCGAAATGCCGAGGATGGACGGCATCACCTTCCTGCGCAAGCTGATGAGCCAGTGCCCGGTGCCCGTGGTCATGTGCTCGTCCTTGACAGAGCAGGGTTCGGAAACGCTGCTCCAGGCTCTCGAGGCCGGGGCCGTCGATGTGATCCTGAAGCCCCGGCTTGGCGTGGCCGACCACCTCAGTGAAGCCCGCGCAACCATTTGCGAGGTCGTGAAGGGCGCTGCCCGGGCCCGCGTTACGGCGCGCAAGCCCGTGCCGCCGCGCATGAGGCCGGAGCAGAAGCTGACAGCAGATGCCGTGCTGCCACCGCCCAGCGGCCGCGCGATGAGCCGCACCACCGAAATGGTGGTCTGCATCGGCGCGTCGACAGGCGGAACCGAAGCCCTGCGCGAGGTCCTGGAAGCCCTGCCCGCGAACTCACCGGGCATCGTCGTGGTCCAGCACATGCCTGAGCGCTTCACGCGCGCGTTCGCCAGCCGTCTCGATTCCCTGTGCGAAGTTTCAGTGAAAGAGGCCGAGCAGGGCGACACCGTGATGCGAGGGCATGTGCTCATCGCGCCCGGAGGCAAGCATACGCTGCTGGAGCGACAGGGCGCGCGCTATCTCGTCTCGGTCCGCGATGGACCGCTCGTTTCGCGGCACAAGCCATCGGTGGATGTGCTGTTCCGATCAGCCGCGCGGTGCGCCGGTTCGAATGCGGTGGGCGTGATCATGACCGGCATGGGCGATGACGGAGCGCGCGGACTGCTCGAGATGAAGGAGGCGGGTGCACGCACTTTCGCACAGGACGAGGCAAGCTCGGTCGTGTTCGGAATGCCGAAGGAAGCAATCGCGCGCGGTGCGGCTGACCGGGTGCTGGGACTCGATAGCATTGCCGGGGAAATCCTCCGGGCCACGGCGCGCTGAGCGATGGCGGCTCTCAAACTTGTCGTCCCCACTCCCGCCAAGGACATCGGTCACGCAGCGCTGATCGAGGATCTGGTCTCGCTGCTCAAGCGTCTGGACGAAAGCTTCGACATGGCCAGCACGCACCTGTGCCAGTCGGTTACGCGCATCCAGACGATCACCTCGGCCCTGACCGAAGTGACCGGCATGTTCGATGGCGGCGTCGGCGTCGAAGCGGTCAATGGATTGCGGATGGCCGCCGAATCCCTGCGCAACGTGCGCAGTCTGGTTCAGGGCAGGTCTCACGAGATCGCGACCATGCACGAGGCCGCCCGGTCTTTGCGGACCAGCGCTGGCGAGGTCATGCGCTGCCTGCAGGTCCTCGACATTTACGGCATGAACGTGAAGATCACCGCATCGGGCCATCCGCAGTTCATGGAATTTGCAGATGCCATGCGCGGCAAGCTCGATCAGGGTGACCGGGAACTGCGCGGCCTCGACCATATGCTCGGAGGGCTTCTCGAAAGTCTTCGCGAGATGGGCGAGAACGACAGGCTGCTCGATCGCGAATGTGCGAAGGTCTTCCCGCAGGTACCCGATGCGCTGATGCGCGAAGCGGGCAACCTGCAGCAGCACCAAATGCGTCTTGGCAACCTGGCCAAGACCATTGCCGGCCTTGCTCTGGCGATTCAGACCGAGCTCCACGCCGCCATCCAGGCAATGCAGATCGGCGACAGCGTGCGCCAGCGACTCGAGCACGTGCTGGCGAGCCTGCGCACGCTTGAAACGCGACGCCAGGACGGCAGCATGGCCGGCTCTGCTGGCGCACCGTTGCTTCGCGTTCTCGCTGCATTGTTCGAAGCGGCAGTCTCCGACTATGGGCGCGACAGGGCCGAACTCGCGGCTTCTCTTTCGCGACTGCAAAGCCAGTGCAGAAATCTCCAGGGTCTTGACGACGACCAGGCCAGCGAGGGCGACGGTGACATGCTGGAGCGCATCGAGGCAAGTGTTGCCGAGGCGCACCTGATGCTGCGCCAGCTGGACCGCGCGAACAGCGAGGGCATGGCGACACTCGACCTGATCCTGCAGACGGTCGATGAAGTTACGGAACGGGCAGAAGCCATCACCCGGCTTCGGCTGGATGTGCAGCACATGGCGATCAATATCGGTCTGAGCTGCCGCACTGCGCAATCCATCGGACGACCGGTGATGGTCATCGCCAACGAGATCAGGACATACTCCGAGCGCCTTGATGCAATCGCCGATGCCATCCAGCGAACGCAAACGAACCTGTCGGCGCCCTGCCACCGCCTGCAGAGCCAGTCGCACGAGAACGGTGGTGCATCGGGGGAACTCCTCGCCCGCTTCCTCACCACGATTGGCGATTGCAACGAAAGAGGCCGACAGGCGATGGCCGTGGTTGAAGCCGAGTCAGACCAGTTGGGATCAAGCCTGGCACTGGCAATCGATGCACTGGAGGAAGCAGGGATGCTGGAAGCGCCCATGCGAAACCTGTCGTCCGTCCTGCAAGGCGCCGGTTCGGATTGCCAGCCGGTCGACGGTGACAAGGCGGTTCTATTGCAGACTATGCTCGACGATCTGGCGCGAAGCTACACGATGGCAGACGAGCGCCTCATCCACAACCAGGCGCTTGTTCCTGGCCTGAATGGGATCGCCATCGCGCTGGATGTGACGTTGGCCCCTGATGACGACGAGGACGATGGCCTGTTCTGAAACCGGCCAATCATCCCCAGCTCTCAATCGGTGGTCGTATCCACCACTGCCGCCTCGGGACCGTTCTTGAGGATCGATTCAATGGCATTCCGGGCGCCGGCCTTGCTAGCGTAGCCTTCGGTCCAGAAGATGGTTTCGCTGTTGTGGCAGAAGTAGGCGACAAACTCGCCTGCCTTGTTTCTGCGGATCTCGAAACGGTGCGCCATAATGACTCTCCCTGTCGTTAGCCCAGGTCCGCAGATATCACGGAAAAGGCGCAGCACAGCAGGCAAATTACGCGCGCGGGGTTGATTTTTGCCTGCAAATGGCGGATGTCCGCCAGCACAAAGTAGCGGGCGTCTGACCCGCCAGGCAAACGAGCGCCAGTGCGCGTCGGGGCCGTGGAATGGGAATGGATCCTGTGTCTGCGGCGGTAAACTCATCACCTGCCAATAGCCATGCCGCCAGCGCATCTGCAGGCGTGGTTCACTGCGCCTGCGCGGCACGCGACCATGCCCCCAACATGCACGAACGCAATTGCCCCTTTGCCGGGGCAGGAACGCCAGAAGGTTGACCATGAACCCCAAAGATACCGCGATAAGCCTCGACCTTATCAATCGCCACTACCAGGAGCCGAACCGCAACCGGTTCGAAAGCAAGTATTTCTGGGAGGAGCTTTACCCCCTGATCGCCACGGCAGGGTTTTCTGCCATCGAAATTCCCTATGAGCCGGTTTGGCAGTTCGGCGGGCGCAGCGGCGTGCCGATGAACCGCTATTGCATCAACACCAAGTACAGCAGCGCGGCGCAGTACCGCGAAGTGCTGGCCGCAAGCGGGATCACACGCGTCACAGGCGTGACCTTCGATCCCAACCTGTTCATGCGCAACGACAACATCCACTTCTTCTTCGGCGCATCCGGCCATTTCGCCGGCGAGGCCCTCGCCCATGCGGCCGATCTTGGCGCGGACTATTTCGCCATAAGCCCCTCGCCCTACTACGGGCGCATCAGGCAGTATCACCCCGATATCGACGCCCAGATCGCCATGTTCACCGATCGCACGGTCGAACTGCTGACCGGCCTTGCCAGCAAGGCCGAGGAACTGGGCGTAAAGCTGGTGCTGCGCAATGAATACTGGAGCCTGTTCGGCGGTGAACGGGTGCTCGCGCTGCTTGCGCGCTTGCCCGAAAGCGTCGGCCTTGACGCTGACACCGCCAACCTCACCGTCGGCGGGATCGACCCGGTGCAGTTCATCACCACCAACATCGCCCGCATCGGCTGTGTCCACCTGACCGACACCAGCTTCGTTGACAGCAACGACACATGGAAGACGCCGAACCCCGAACACCCGCAGCCCCAGGCCACGCAGGTCTTCCGCGATCCCGGCACCGGCTCGGTCGATTTCGCCGCGATTGCCAGCACGCTCGACAAGCTGGGCTATTCAGGCCCCGTGACCTGCAGCGCCCGCCAGACGCGTGATCCGTTCCGCGCACTGCTGCGCACGCGCGCCATGCTCAACCAGCTTTGATTTCCGGAGTTATCCGAAATGCCCAATATCCAATACGCCAACATGAGCCACTGGAAGTCGATCCCTTTCAAGCAGATCGATAACTTCCGCGACTTCTACTACGAGGACAAGACCAACAGCGCCTACTATTCCGACTGGGACAACATCCTGAAATATCAGTCGGCGCTGGGCTTCAACGGCATCGAGATCGCGCCGTGGGACATGGCAGACATCCTGCCGCTGTTCGGCTCGCCCGAAAACTTCACCGCCTTTGCCAAGGACCGCGGCGTCGAGGTTATCGGCATGTTCCATGGTGCCCACGCCTCGCACGATGTCGGCCACTTTGATGAAGCCGTGCAGTCAGGCCGCGAAGCGGTGGACACCATCGTGCGCTTCGGCGGCACCTACATGAACACCTGCCCGACCCAGAACTACTTCGGCTGCGGCCCCCTCACCCGCGAGGAAGTGCAGCAGTGTGCCAAGGTGATGAACGAGATCGGCCGCTATGCCACCGACAAGGGCGTCAAGATCGGCCTGCACAACGAGTTCTTCTGCGCGATCAACCTGCCAAACCATCGCGAACTGATCGAATCCACCGATCCCGCGCTGGTCCACTACTGCATCGACACCGCCCAGATTTCGATCATGGGCGAGGATCTGGTGACCTTCTACAACGACTATCACGACCGCATCAGCACGTTCCACCTCAAGGACACCGCCTCGTCCAACCAGCCCGACAGCCTGCGCTATTCACAGGACCCGGAAATCACAGACGACGGCACGCGCTGGTTCTGGGAACCGGGGATGGGCACGCTCGATCTCAAGGGACTTTACCACGCGCTCAAGCAACACGGGTTCAAGGGCTGGATGTCGATCGAGTACGACGGCTCGCCCGACCTCCTCGCCTCGATGGCGATGACCCGCTACTACCTCGATAACGAACTGCGCCCGATCTACGATTGATCAGGCAGGAATCGCGCCGGCGCATATGCGTCGGCGTCGATTTCCACGGTCAGCTCGTCGCGGGGCAAGCCGAGCAGTAGCTGAGCGCCCAGCCGCGCCGCGGCAGGTGCCGTCTGTATGCCGAAGCCGCCTTGCCCGGCGAACCAGAACAAGCCCTCCACAACCGGATCGAAGCCGTAGACCGGCAGGCGATCCGGCGAGAAGGATCGAAGGCCTGCCCAGCGGCGCTCGAGGGCGGCAATGTTCCAGTCCACCACGTGCTGAAAGCGGTCGATGGCAATGGCAACGTCCAGTTCCTCGGGCGCGGCATCGCCAGCGACATCGGGGATCTCATCGTGCGGTGAAAGCCACAGACGCCCGGCCTGAGGCTTGAAATAGAAGTCCTCGTTGATGCCCAGCGTCAGCGGCAGGGAATCTGCCGGGGCAGGATCGGTGCGCAACTGGACAATCGTGCGGCGCAACGGCTGGATGCCAAGCGGGCAGGCACCGGCAAGGCTGGCAAGCGAGTCCGCCCATGCTCCGGCAGCATTGGCGATGATAGGAGCGCGTGCCTCGCCCCCGGCCCAGGCCAGCCGCCACTGTCCGCCTTCCCGCTCCAGCCGCTCGACGCGGGCCCGCACGCGCATGACTGTGCCGGTCCGCTTCGACGTTGCAAGGTAGTGCTGGTGCAAGCCGGCAACGTCGATGTCAGCGCAGCCGGGCTCCCACGCGCCGACAACCCATTCGGGCTTCAGGCCGGGCACGCGGGATTCGAGCGCCGACCGGTCCTGCAGATGCAGGGTGGCACCCAGGGCAGCGAACTTCTCGATGAAGGCCTCAACCTTGTCGCGGTCCGACGCCTGCCCGATGTTCAGCGCGCCACGCTGGGACAGGAACCCGCCTTCCCGCAAGTAACGGCCCGAAGCCATCGTCAGCGGGAAGACACCGGGTCCGCCATAGGTTTCTTCCCAGAACGCGGCAGAGCGTCCGGTGGTGTGGTAGCCGGGGGTGTCCTCGGCCTCGACCAGCAGCACGCGGGCGTGGGGCGCGCATTCGGCGGCGAGACTGGCACCTGCCATGCCCGCGCCCATGATGGCGACATCAAAGTCTCCGGCAAAGCTGGTCACGCGATGGGGGCCTCCGCGACGGGCGCCATGCGGTCTAGGAAATCGTCAATCGCAGCCATGACCTTGTCTCTCACCGGGTCAGCCTCTCGCAGCAATTCGTGACGGGCTTCCCGTCCCCAGGTCATCAGTTGCGCACGTGGCAGGCGGCGGGCGGCACGCTCGATCGCCTTCCAGCTGACCAGACCATCGTGACGCGCGGCAAGCAGAAGCACCGGCACGTCGACCGCTTCCAGAATCCCGGGAGCATCCAGCACCAGCATCGAGGCATAGGCACGCTCGACCCACCGCCAGGAGCCGGGGCCCATTCCGAGAAAGGAGCGCTGCAGCTTCCATTGCGCCTCGTCCTCGTACCGTTCGGCATCATGCGTCAGCAGTGTGTTCCGGGCTGCGGCGGTTGTCCCGGGCTTCTCGCTGATCTTCCAGGCGGGGCGGGCAGGATCGCCGAATCGGCACATCGCCTCGGCCACCTTGTGCAACGCCCGATTCGGTCCCGGCGTCAGAAAGCCCAGCATCGGAGCGCTCAGGACCACGGCAACAGGGTTAATGCGCCCTTCCGCAAGAGCACGTAGCACGAGGTGACCACCCATCGAATGGCCGATGACGACATGGGGGCCAGGCGTCTGGACGACCCATTGCGACCAGAATGCGGAGAGGTCCTCGATCCAGATCGAGAAATCTTCGACGTGCCCGATTGCAGGATGGGCAGAGAGCCGTCCTGAACCTGCCTGCCCGCGCCAGTCGAGCGCGGTTACCTGCCACCCTTCCTCATGCCAGTAATCGAGAGATTCCAGATACTTCTCGTAGAAATCTCCACGCCCCGGCAAGAACAGGATCGAACCGCGCGGACCGTCCTGGGCCTGAGGAGCGCCATGACCGGGCCAGTCGATCCGGCGGATGACATGGCCGTCTGATGCGGTCCAGAACCCTTCGTTCGCATCCGCCGGAATCGCCCTGCGATCGATCCGACTGCTGGTACCGAACTCCATGCCTGAAACGCCTCCAATGGCGCAGTTGCGCGCCAAGGTTTGGTCACCGTTTGGTAAGTGATTGTCCCGTATGCCCCAGGACATGCAGGGGAACATCTTCGTTTACGGACTGGTCGGGGCATTGGCAATCGCGCTGCTGGTTGCCGCCTTCACCGATATCCGCCGCCGCCAGATCGACAACTGGTTGAACGCTGCCATCGCACTGGCCGCTCCGGCCTACTGGTGGGCGTCAGGGCTGTCACTGTGGCCGGGCGTGGCGATGCAGGTGGGCGTGGCGTTCGTCGCCTTTGTCGTCCTGGCGGGACTTTTTGCCCTCAAGCTGATGGGCGGCGGAGATGTGAAGCTGCTGGCGGCACTGGCACTTTGGTTGCCGCCGTTGAGCTTCGTCAAGCTGCTGGTGATCATGTCGCTGCTGGGCGGCGCGCTGACCATCGTGGTCGCCGCGTGGCACTATACCGTGACGCGCCGGCGCGATGCAAAGATTCCCTACGGCGTGGCAATCGCAAGCGCCGGACTGATCGTCCTGGCCCCGATGCTCGAGGCCGGTTGGCGCTCCGTTACAGGTGCATGAACATCATATCACAATTTTTAACCATTTTGCCCGAGACATGCGGGCCTGAGTTAAGAGGGCGGGACAAGTAGCATGGACAAGAGGAAGCTGATGTTGCTGGTGGGGGCGCTGATCGTTGCGATCGGCACGGCCTTCGCAGCAAGGAGCCTTTTCGCTGGCGCGTCCACGCCTCAGGCAGAAGCTGCGGCAAAGATGCCGATGGGCCCGAAGGTGCTGGTAGCCCAGCGCGCCCTGCCCGTCGGCACCATCATTACCGCCGACGCCCTCAACTTCCAGGCATGGCCCAAGGACATGGTCCAGGACGCCTACTTCGTCGAGGGCGAAGCTGACATGCAGAAGCTGCTGGGCACCGTGGTGCGCAACCCGATGACTGCAGGCGAGCCGGTCACCAAGGGCAACCTCGTTGCGCCCGGCGACCGTGGCTTCCTCGCAGCTGCTCTCGGGCCAGGCATGCGCGCCGTCACCATCCCTGTCTCGGCCCGCACCGGCGTAGCCGGCTTCGTCTTCCCGGGCGACCATATCGACCTGGTGCTGACCCAGACCGTCAAGGGCAGCGGCGACAGCGGCATGGCACTGAAGGCATCGGAAACGATCCTCAAGAACCTGCGCGTGCTCGCAACGGACCAGTCGACCGAGCAGGAAATGGTCGAGGGCAAGACCCGCGTGCGCACTTTCAGCACCGTCACGCTCGAAGTCACGCCCAAGATCGCGGAGAAGATTGCCGTGGCCCAGACGATCGGCACGATCAGCCTCTCGCTGCGCTCTCTGGCGGACAACTCGGCCGAGCTTGAGCAGGCGATTGCCTCGGGCGACGTCAAGATCCCGGCCGGCGCTACCAAGCAGCAGGAAGAGGCGCTGATCAAGCAGGCCATGGCTCGCCCTATCGAAAGCAGCAAGGCCAGCTTCGTGACCGGCGGCGATGTATCGCGCTTCCAGCGCACGACCGTGCCAGTGGCAACTGCTCCGGCAGGCGGCGGATATTCCGCTCCCGCCGCGAGCCCTGCCCCGCAGATGGCAGCAAACGGCCGACCGGTGCCTACCGGCCCCGTGGTCCGCGTGACCCGCGGCAAGGACACCGAAGATGTCTCGATAGGAGCGAAGTGATGAGCTGCGCTCTCCACACCAAGATCATGCGACAGATCCCGACCTCGAAGGGCAGCACCATGAACCGCCGTTTTTCCTCCAAGCTCCTCACGGCCGCGCTGATCGCTGCCCCGCTGGCGATGATGCCCGCATCCGGCATGCTCCACGCACAAAGCCTGACGAGCCCCGCCCGCACCGTCACGATCTCGATCGGTCGCGGAGAGCTGGTCACCGTCCCCGGTCGCATGGCCGACGTGTTCGTCGCCGACGACAAGGTGGCAGACGTCCAGGTCAAGTCGACCAACCAGTTCTACGTGTTCGGCAAGTCGGGCGGCGAGACAACCGTATACGCCAGCAACGCCAAGGGTGACGTCGTCTGGTCGGCCAACATTCGCGTCGGCAACAACATCGACTCGATCGATCAGATGCTGCACCTCGCCATGCCCGAGGCTCGCGTCAACGTCGCAACGATGAACAACACGGTCCTGCTGACCGGCACGGTCGGCGCGCCCGAGGACGCGGCCGAGGCAGAGCGCCTCGTGCGCGCTTTTGTCGGCGACAAGACCAACGTGATCAGCCGCCTGAAGATGGCAACGCCATTGCAGGTCAGCCTCCACGTGAAATTCGCCGAGGTCAGCCGCACGCTGGTGCGAGACCTGGGCGTGAACCTGACCAGCATCGATGGCACGGGCGGCTTCAAGTTCGGCATCGGACAGGGTCGTTCCGCAGCATCGACCTACACCACCGACCGTAACCTGCCGTTTGGTGTCGGAACTTCGTCGACCACTGGATTTACCTTCGATCCGACCAAGGTAACTGAGTCCAATCCGCTTGGCCTGGTGGAAAAGGCCGGCAGTTCGGTCACGGCCACCACTACCGGCACCACCATTGCCGGCATGGGCAAGCTTCTCGGCCTCGATCTGCTCGGGGCGCTCGATGCCGGCGAGACGCTGGGCCTTGTCACTACCCTGTCCGAGCCGAACCTGACCGCGCTTTCCGGCGAGACTGCCGACTTCCTGGCGGGTGGCGAATACCCGATCCCTGTCTCGCAGGGGCTTGGCACCACCTCGATCGAGTACAAGCGCTACGGCGTCAGCCTGGCCTATACGCCAACGGTCCTGGCCAACGGCCGCATCTCGATCCGCGTTCGTCCTGAAGTCTCCGAGCTTTCGAGCACGGGCGCACTGAAGCTCGACAGCGTCGAAATCCCGGCCCTGACCGTGCGCCGGGCCGAGACGACGATCGAACTCGGGTCGGGTCAGTCCTTTATGATCGCAGGCCTGCTGCAGAATGGCGCGCAGAACGCGCTGACCAAGATGCCTGGCGTGGGTGACGTGCCGATCCTTGGCTCGCTGTTCCGCTCGACCCGCTATCGCAAGGGCGAGACGGAACTGGTCATCGTGGTCACGCCGTATCTGGTGAACCCGGTAAACGCCAACGACATCAAGCTGCCGACCGACGGCTTCCAGAGCCCGAACGACATCCAGCGCCTGCTTGGCAACATGGAGAACGACGGGGTCACCGGTGGCGACCGGCCAAAGCCGACCGAAAAGGAAGGCACGGTTCAGACCGGTCCCAAGGTCGGCGCTCTCGACAAGCCCGCGAAGGCACCACAGCCAGCCGACCGCCGCAGCGACAAGAAGGTCGCCAGCGCCGAACCCGGCTTCAGCATCCAGTGAACGAGGGACAGCTCATGCGCACCAATCATAACCGCCGCGCTTCCGCAGCGCTGCTGCTTTCACTGGCAACGGCCCTCTCGGCCTGTTCGGTCAACGCCCCCGAGAACCGCATGCTCAACTCGGTACATCAGCCGATTGTCGAGCGCGACCGTTACGTCTTCGATGTCGAGACCCTGCCGGGCGGTGGCATTTCGATCCCGGAACAGCGGCGGCTCGCCGGGTGGTTCGAAAGCCTTGGCCTCAAGTATGGTGACAAGATCGCGATAGACGATCCCTTGCAGTCGAAGGCCACGATCGCGTCGGTCGATACGGTCGCCGGTCGCTGGGGCATGTTCGTCGAAGGCCCCGCCCCGGTTACCCCCGGTTATGTTCCGGCTGGCGGTGCGCGCATCGTCGTGACCCGCGCCACTGCCTCGGTACCTGGCTGCCCCGACTGGACGGCCAAGTCCGACTTCTCGATGAGCAACCGGACGACGTCGAACTTCGGCTGCGCCATCAACAGCAATCTCGCCGCGATGGTCGCCGACAAGGAACACCTCGTGAAGGGCGCCAACAGCACCGGGGAAACGGTGGTGATGAGCGGAACCAAGGCCATCGACAGCTTCCGCGCCGCCAAGCCAACCGGCGAAGACGGCCTGAAGAACAATTCGACGTCCAATGCCTCTGGCGGCAGTGGAGGAAACTGACATGAGCTGGAAGAATGCCAATCGCGACGCCTTCGCCGCCTTCATGTGCGACGAGACCGCGCTCGACGTCCTTCGCCCGGTCGTCGTCGACATGGGCTGGGCGCCGGAGAAGTGCCACCGTGGTGGCCTGCGCAACGCGATCCAGTCGCTTTCGATCACGGCCAGCCCGAACATCCTCATGGTCGACCTGTCGGAAAGCGGCGACCCGCTGAACGACATCAACGCTCTTGCCGAAGTTTGCGAGCCCGGCACCGTGGTCATCGCCGTGGGGCAGGTCAACGACGTACGCCTGTATCGCGACCTGATTGCCTCGGGCATTCAGGATTACCTGCTCAAGCCGCTCAATGCGGGGCAGATCCGCGATGCACTCGTCCAGGCGCAGACCATCTTTACCGCGCCCAAGAGCCATGATCCGAGTGCGGCGAAGCGCCACATCTCGACAGCCATCGTCGGCACGCGTGGCGGCGTCGGGGCGTCGACGCTGGCGACATCGCTCGCCTGGCTGTTCAGCACCGATCACAAGCTGCCCACTGCATTGCTGGATCTCGACGTCCATTTCGGCACCGGCGCACTGACGCTCGATCTGGAGCCCGGTCGCGGCCTGACCGACGCGATCGACAATCCGAGCCGCATCGACGGCTTGTTCATCGAACGCGCAATGATCCGGGCAAACGACAATCTGGCCATTCTGTCGGCCGAAGCGCCGATCAGTTCGCCGCTCATGACCGATGGCAGCGCATTCGTGCAACTGGAGGAGGAATTCCGCCAAGCGTTCGAGATGACTGTGATCGACATGCCGCGCAACATGCTGATCAACTTCCCGCACCTGCTGGGTGACGTGAACGTGGTGATCGTTGCGACCGAACTGACGCTGGCCGGCGCGCGCGATGCCATTCGCCTGCTTTCGTGGCTCAAGACCAATGCTGCCCACGCCCGTCCGATCGTGGTTGCCAACAAGGTGCAAGCCGGCGCCAACGAGATCAGCAAGGCTGATTTCGAAGCCTCGATCGAGCGCAAGATCAACTTCATGTTGCCCTACGACATCAAGGGGGCATCCAACGCGGCCAAGCTCGGACAGTCGTTCGTTGCAGCCAATCGCTCCTCGAAGGTCGGAGCCACGATCCGGGACATCGCCTTCGCGATCATCGGAACCGGTGAGGAAGATGCAGCGGCGGACACCACAGCCAGTGCGCGCAAGCCCTCGCTGCTCGGCAAGTTCGATCTCAAGAAGATGCTAAACAAGCCCAAGGCCGGTGTGCCCGCCTGACGGCCCGCATTCGCTTGAGGTGACGGGAAGAGACCTGCAATGGGGAATACGATCCAGCTGATCCTGATGGCCGGCGGCATGATGGCGGCGATGGTGCTCGGCTATGCCGCGCTGTCCGGCCCGTCCGCGTCCAAGGAGAGCGGCCGCCGTCTCCAGTCGGTACGGTTTCGGCACTCGGACAGCGCGGTTGACAAGGTCGAAGCGCAATACCGCAAGACCGTGGCAGCCCGCAAACCGCGTGCAGGAAAGATCGCCGGCTCGGGATCGCGGATGGAAGCGCTCGAACTGCGCCTCCACCGCACCGGCAAGGGCTGGACGCTGTCCCAGTACCTCTATGTCAGCGGCGGTCTTGCCCTGGCGGTCTTGCTTCTGGTGTTCCTCAAGACCGGAGCGCCCTTGCTGTCGCTGGTCGCTGGCCTGTTTGTCGGCATCGGCTTGCCGCACTTCATCGTCGGCCGGGCCATCGGCAAGCGCGTCGAAAACTTCACCACGCGCCTGCCCGATGCTCTCGATCTGCTGGTACGCGGGCTTCGATCCGGTCTTCCGGTGACGGAGACCCTGGGCGTGGTCGCGAGCGAACTCCCCGGCCCTGTGGGTGAAGAGTTCAAGCTGGTGACCGATCGCATCAAGGTCGGCCGCACCATGGAAGAGGCACTGCAGGATACCGCCGATCGCCTCAACATGCCCGAGTTCAACTTCTTCTGCATCACGCTTGCCATCCAGCGCGAGACCGGCGGCAACCTGGCCGAGACGCTTTCGAACCTTTCGGACGTGCTGCGCAAACGCGCGCAGATGAAGCTCAAGGTCAAGGCGATGAGTTCGGAATCGAAAGCATCAGCCTATATCGTCGGCTCGCTGCCCTTCATCGTGTTTGCGCTGATCTATACGATCAACCCGGCCTATCTCAGCAAGTTCTTCGTGGACGAACGTCTGATCATCGCCGGCCTGGGCGGGCTCACATGGCTCGGCATCGGTTCGTTCATCATGGCCAAGATGGTCAACTTCGAAATCTGAGCGGGAGGGACCGGCCATGATCAACAACCCCGCAGGACCAACGCTGCTCGGCTTCGACGTTTACCTTGTCGGTTCAATCCTGATCGGGATTGCCGCAGCGGCCGTGATGCTTGCAGTCTACGCCGCCGTCACCGTGCGCGACCCCATGGCCAAGCGCGTGAAGGTCCTGAACGAACGGCGCGAACAGCTCAAGGCCGGCATCGTCACGGCGAATGCCCGCAAGCGCCAAAGCATCGTCCGCCGCAACCAGACCACCGACCAGATCCGCGGCTTCCTCGAATCGCTCAAGGTCCTGCAGGACAGCCAGCTGGCGGTGATCCAGCAGAAGCTGGCGCAGGCCGGCATCCGCAAGAAGGAATGGGCCGTCGCGGTCATCCTCGGACGCCTGGTCGGCCCGATCACTCTGGGGCTTCTGGGCGCGGTGCTCTTCTACTGGACCAACACGTTTGGGGATTGGGGTCCCATGAAGCGGATGGGCGCCTTCATGTTCATGCTCATCGCAGGGTACAAGGGGCCCGACGTCTTCATCCAGAACATGGTTTCCAAGCGGACCCACGCGATCCGCAAGGGCCTGCCCGATGCGCTCGACCTGCTGGTCATCTGCGCCGAAGCCGGCCTCACGGTCGATGCGGCCTTCAGCCGCGTCGCACGCGAACTGGGCCGCGCCTACCCGGAACTCGGGGACGAATTCTCGCTGACCGCCATCGAGCTGTCGTTCCTGACCGATCGTCGTCAGGCGTTCGAAAACCTCGCCTATCGTGTCGATCTGGAATCCGTCAAAGGCGTGGTGACCACGATGATCCAGACCGAGCGCTATGGTACGCCCCTCGCCTCGGCGCTGCGTGTCCTCTCTGCCGAATTCCGCAACGAGCGCATGATGCGTGCCGAGGAAAAGGCTGCACGCCTGCCCGCGATCATGACCATCCCGCTGATCCTGTTCATCCTGCCGGTGCTGTTCGTCGTGATCCTCGGCCCTGCTGCCTGCTCGATCAGCGACACGCTGATCAACAAGAAGCCCGGTAGCTGATCGGACCAGCCAAGGCATGAAAAAAGCCCCGCCGGACCTGCAGGCGGGGCTTTTCATTTTGCGGCAGAACGCGATCAGGCGCGGGTAACAGTCTGATCGATTGCCCCGAAGATGCTCTTGCCCTTAGCATCGCGCACTTCGATGCGCACCGTATCGCCCCACTTCAGGAACGGAGTCGAAGGCTGGCCCGAGGTAATCGTTTCAACCATGCGCTGTTCGGCAATGCAGGCGTACCCCTTGCCGCCTTGCGACACCGGACGCCCGGGCGAACCATCAGGATCGCGATTGGACACCGTGCCGGAGCCGATGATCGTCCCCGCCCCCAGACCGCGGGTCCTGGCAAGATGCGCGATCAACACCCCAAAATCGAAGGTGCATTCCTCGCCCGCCTCGACCCGACCGAAAGGCTGGCCGTTGACGTCGACCGAGAGCGTCCGCATCAGCTTGCCACCGCTCCATGCCTCGCCAAGGCTGGCCGGCGTCACGAACACCGGTGAAAAGTGGCTGGCAGGCTTCGACTGGACAAAGCCGAACCCTTTGGCAAGTTCGCCCGGAATGAGATTGCGCAGCGAAACGTCGTTCACCAGGCCAACGAGACGAATGTGCTTGAGTGCTTCGTCAGGCGCAACGCCTTGGGGAACGTCACCGGTCACGACGACGATCTCGGCCTCAAAGTCGCAACCCCATGCCTCGTCCCTCAGGGCAAGCGGTTCGCGCCCTCCGCGCAAATCGTCGCTACCCCCTTGGTACATCAGAGGATCGGTCCAGAAGCTTTCCGGCAGTTCCGCCCCGCGAGCCTTGCGGACGAGTTCAACGTGATTGACGTAGGCGCTGCCATCGGCCCACTGGTAGGCACGTGGGAGCGGGGCGCAGGCTTCACGTTCGTGGAACCGCTTGCGCGGAATTGCTTCATGGGCAAGCTCGATCGAAAGCGCCTCGACCAAGGGGAAGTAGCGGTCCCAGTCATCCAGCAAGGCCTGCATGGTCGGCACGATGTGATCGGCGTCGGCATACCAGGCAAGGTCGTTCGACACGACGATCAGCCGACCGTCGCGTCCCTGCGGTAATGATGCGAGCTTCACTTCTCTTCGCCTTCGAGCGTCCGGGCAGCCTTGAGCAGTTTCTCAAGAATGGCGCGCAGCTTTTCCTGTTCACGCGGGGATATTGCCGAGAATATCTTCTGGTACATCTCGAACGCCTGCGGCCAGATCCTGCCGTGCAGTTCGCATCCCGATGCCGTCAGTTCCAGATGATGAGAGCGACCGTCCTGCTCGTTCGGGCTGCGCTGGACCAGGCCACGCTCCTCAAGCACCTTGCAAGCACGATTGACAGCCACCTTGTCCATCAATGTGGCTCGAACAAGATCGCGTTGGGTCAAAGGCCCTGCGTCACCCAGCACGGCCATGATCCGCCATTCGGGAATCTTCAGGCCGAATTCGCTGCGATACTCGCCCGCTATGAGGCCGCTCACCGCATTCGAGGTGATGGCCATCCGGTAGGGCATGAAGTCGGTGAGGCGCGTTTGTGTTCCGGGCATGATTTCGTATCACATGAAACCAGCCTGATGCGCAAGAGCGAAATATTATGCCACCAAGCGGTGGCATGCGCGATAGATCAATGCGCACGTAGGCGCTAGACGACATTTTCTTTATGCCGCCATGCCTCCAGCTTTAGCACGCATTGCAGCGCAAGGGGTGCAGCATTGTTTCATGCTGCACCTGCTCGAGACTGCGATCCCGCTCAGTGTGCGAGGATGCCGGCCATGATGAAATCGACGGTGTGCTCGCGGTAGCTGTCGCGCAGTTCCTCGGTGAGGGTGTCTTGATCGAAGCAGTGCTTGAGCACCAGACGCGCCGAAAAGAAGCGATCGGCCGCGCCGGTAACCGTGAAGTAGAACAGCTGCGGGTTGATCGGCCGGAAGACGCCCGCCTTCACGCCATCGCCGATGAACCGGTTGTAGGCGCGATGCAGCGGCAGCAGATACTGGTCGGCGATTCGCTTCGCTTCAGCCTCGTCACTGTCACGAACAAGACGCATCAGCAGGCGGTTGAGATAGGGATATTCGAAATAGGTATCGATGCACTTCGAAATGTGCAGCCGCAGCTTGGCCTCGGGGCTCATGTCGTCCTTGGCGAGCAGGGCGTCGACCGACTTGACGATGTTCTCCATGTCTCGGTCGAGCAACGCCTTGAGCATGCCCGCCTTGTTGCCGAAGTAGTACTTCACCAACGCGGAGTTCAGGCCGGACCGCAGGCTCAATTCCGATAGGGAGATGTCGACGACATCTCCCTCGCGCATGATGCTCGACGCGGTCTGCAGAAGCTGCTCGCGTGCGCCCGGCGTTTCCAGGCTTTCCCCCTTTGACACTTCCGTACTCATTCCCAACCCGGCTCGTTCCACCACGGATAAAACGACGGCATATCCGAAGAAACGCGTCCGGGGTAGCGGGGAGCGCGTTTTTCCAGAAAACTCGCGATGCCTTCGGCCGCATCGCCGCCGCGCGAGAGGGTGTAGATCGCACGGCTGTCGACGCGGTGCGCCTCCATCGGATGCGAAAGCGACGGGTTATGCCACAGCATGGCGCGGGTCATCGCGACCGAGACCGCACTGGTGTTGTCGGCAATTTCGCGTGCGAGCGCGATTGCCGCGGGCATGAGGTCCTCAGGTTCGTGCAGCGAGCGAACAAGGCCGCCGCGCAGGGCTTCCTCGGCATCGAAAACACGGCCGGTCATGCACCATTCGAGCGCTTGGGGCAGCCCCACGATACGCGGCAGAAACCAGCTCGACGCGGCTTCGGGCACGATCCCCCGGCGCGCAAAGACAAGGCCAAAGCGCGCCTTGGTCGAGGCCAGGCGGATGTCCATCGGCAACTGCATGGTGACGCCGACACCGACCGCCGCACCGTTGATAGCGCCGATCACCGGCTTCTTGGACTGATAGATGCGCAAGGTGATCATGCCGCCGCCATCGCGCACGCGAGGATCGGACAGGTCTTCCACCGCATCGCCGCTGGAGAAGACGTGCTTGCCGTCACTGGGCGTGAGGTCTGCGCCGGCACAGAATGCGCGGTCTCCCGCCCCGGTAACGATCACCGCGCGCACGCTGTCATCCGCATCGGTGCGATCGAACGCATCGATCATCTCGTTCATCATCGTGCCGGTATAGGCGTTCATCTTTTCGGGGCGGTGCAACGTGATCGTCGCGATGCCATCGGCGATGTCGAGCTTGATCTGCGTATAGTCGGCCACGAAACTCTCCCTTGAATGCCGTTGCGCTCCCGCGCAGGCGGGAGCCTCAGTCGGTTAGCGAAAGCGCCCCGCAAGACCACCGAGGTCCCCGCCTGCGCGGGGACACAACCTTAAGGCGATCAGCGCGGCGCCATGCGGATGGCGCCATCGAGGCGGACGTCCTCGCCGTTGAAGTAGCCGGTCTCGATCATGCACATGGCAAGGTTGGCGTACTCCTCGGGCATGCCGAGGCGCTTGGGGAACGGGACTGACGCCGCGAGCGCGTCCTTCACGTTCTGCGGCGCGCCCTGCAGCAGCGGGGTGTTGAAGATGCCGGGCAGGATGGTGTTGACGCGAATGCCCTCGCTCATCAGGTCACGCGCGATCGGCAGGGTCATGCCGACAACCCCGCCCTTCGAGGCCGAATAGGCGGCCTGGCCCATCTGGCCATCTTCAGCAGCAACCGAAGCGGTATTCACGATGGCGCCGCGCTCACCGAACTCGTCGCAGGGATCGAGAGTCATCATGCCGGCGGCCGACTTGGCAATGCAGCGGAACGTGCCGACGAGGTTGATCTGGATGATCCAGTTGAACGCATCCATCGGGAAGTGCTTGATCTCGCCTGTTTCCTTCGAACGGCTTGCCGTCTTGATGGCATTGCCGGTGCCGGCGCAGTTGACGAGGATGCGCTCCTGGCCATGCGCCGCGCGCGCCTTGGCAAAGCCGGCGTCGACACTCTCGTCGCTGGTCACGTTCACTTCGCAGAACACGCCGCCGATCTCGGCAGCCACGGCCTCGCCCTTTTCCTTCTGCAGATCGAAGATGGCGACCTTCACGCCCTTGGCGGCAAGCGCCCGGGCGGTGGCTGCGCCGAGGCCGGAAGCGCCGCCGGTGACCACGGCGGCAACGGTATTGTCGAGCTTCATTGCGAGTTATCCTCTCTAAAGGGCTGAAAAATCAAAGAGCTTCGATAATGGTGACGTTGGCAACGCCGCCACCTTCGCACATCGTCTGCAGACCGTACTTGCCGCCGCGGGCGCGCAGCGCGTGGACGAGCGTGGCCATGAGCTTCGTACCCGAAGCGCCCAGCGGGTGACCGAGCGCAATGGCGCCGCCATTGACGTTGAGCTTCTCGGGGTCTGCCCCGGTGTGCTTGAGCCAGGCCATCGGCACCGACGCGAAGGCTTCGTTCACTTCATAAAGGTCGATGTCCGAGATCTTCATCCCGGCCCGCTGCAGCGCACGGTCGGTCGCGAAGAGCGGCTCTTCGAGCATGATCACCGGATCGCCCGCAGTCACGGTAAGGTTGTGGATGCGCGCCAACGGGGTGAGCCCGTGCGCCTTCAGTGCGGCTTCCGAGACGACCAGCACCGCGCTCGATCCGTCGCAGATCTGGCTGGAGCTGGCGGCGGTCAGCGAACCTTCCGGGCTGAGCAGCTTGACTCCGGCAATGCCTTCGAGCGTGGCATCGAAGCGGATCCCTTCGTCCACGGTGTGCATGGCGGGGCCTTCAGGAGTCTCGATTTCGACCGGCACGATCTCATTAGCGAAAGCCTGCGCGTTCGTCGCGGCGATGGCCTTCTGGTGACTGTTCAGCGAAAAACGATCGAGGTCATCCTTGGAGAACCCGTGCTTCTTGACGATCATTTCCGCGCCCATGAACTGCGAGAACATGATCCCCGGATACTTCTCGTCCAGACCCGGCGACTTGTAGTGGCCAAGGCCCTCCTTCATGTGGAACGTGGCGTTCGAGCCCATTGGCACCCGGCTCATGCTTTCCACGCCCGAAGCGATCACCACGTCCTGCACGCCCGACATCACCGCCTGCGCGGCGAACTGGATCGCCTGCTGCGAAGAACCGCACTGGCGATCGATGGTAACGGCCGGCGTCGATTGTGGCAGCAGCTTCGAGGCGAGCACGGCATTTCGGCCGACCTGCATCGCCTGCTGTCCGGCCTGGGTGACGCAGCCCATGATCACATCGTCGACGGCAGTCGGGTCAATGCCTGTCCGAGCGATGATGGCATCCAGGCTGCGCGCGGCGAGATCGACGGGGTGAACGCCGGCAAGGCGTCCGCCGCGACGTCCTCCAGCCGTGCGTACTGCGTCGACGATATAGGCTGTTGCCATGTGTTCCGACTCCTCTCGATACATCTTTAATCGAACGATTAAGGGGCGAAATGGTGCTGGTCAAGCGGACTTGTGCGGTTCGCCAGCGCGCCCCATAGACCGGGCGTGAGCAAGGAATCCGACCTGATTGCGGCCATGCGCAAGCTGGCCCTGCACCCCGCCGCCCGCGGGTTGGCTGATGACTGCGCGGTATTGCCGTTCGGCGGCGAGACGCTGGTGCTGACCCATGACATGATGGTCGAAGGCGTACACTGGCTGCCGGGACAGGACATGGCGGACGTGGCCTGGAAACTCGTCGCAACCAACTTGTCCGACCTGGCAGCCAAGGGGGCCGAACCGGTGGGTGTGCTGCTGGGCTTCACGCTGGGCGAGGAGGACACGCGCTTTGTTGCCGGACTTGGCGAGGCATTGCAGGCGTTTGGCGTGCCCTTGCTGGGAGGCGATACTGTCAGCGGCAACGGGCCCCGCAGCCTTGGACTGACCGCGCTGGGACGAGCGACCTGTTCACCCGTACCTTCGCGCAGCGGGGCAAAGGTGGGCGACACCCTCTGGCTTACCGGGCCGGTTGGTGCGGCGATGCTGGGGTTCGAAGCACTGCGCGACGGAACCGGCCGCGATAGCACCACTTTCCGGCGGCCCTTGCCTCGCCTTGCCGAAGGCCGGACACTTGCCCCACTGGCAACCGCGATGATGGACGTTTCCGACGGCCTGCTGATCGATGCGGCGCGCATGGCACAGGCCAGCCGTGTGACCTTCGCCATTGCCAGCGAGAGTGTGCCCTTTCCTGCCGCCCTGCCCGACAGCCGTCGCGACGATGCAATGCGCTGGGGCGACGATTACGAACTGCTGTTCACGCTCCCCCCGGGGTTACCTGCACCAGTCGCCGCCCTTCGCATCGGGGTGGCGCAGGCGGCGACATCATCACCTGTAATCATCGATGGTGCAGTGCCGCATGGCAATCTGGGTTATATGCACGATTAAAAAGCCCTTGGCCAAGGTCATGGAAGGGCTTGCGGGGCAGAAATAAAACGATAGCTTCCCCCCACCCGCAACGACGGGGACGGGCCACTCGTGGCACCGGACATAAAGGGGGATGCCAACGTGAACCTAGTCGTATTATCGATAATACTCGGGTTGCTTGCCGTCGTTTATGGCTTCGTGACCAGCCGTCAGGTGCTCGGCGCACCGGCGGGCAACGCCAAGATGCAGGAAATTGCCGCCGCCATTCAGGAAGGCGCGCAGGCCTACCTCAAGCGCCAGTACACCACCATCGCCATCGTCGGCGTGGTCGTCGCCGTGATCATTGCCGCAACGCTGGGCGCAATCTCAGCCACCGGCTTCGTGATCGGCGCCGTGCTTTCGGGCGTTGCGGGCTTCATCGGGATGAACATCTCGGTCCGCTCCAACGTGCGCACGGCTGCGGCGGCACAGAACGGCCTGCAGGCCGGCCTGACCCTCGCTTTCCGTGCGGGCGCAATCACTGGCATGCTGGTGGCAGGCCTCGCCCTGCTCGCCATCGCGGTTTTTTACCACTACCTGACCGACATCGCCGGTTACACCGTGGGCGGCGATGATCGCACCGTGGTCGACGGCCTCGTCGCGCTCGCGTTCGGTGCTTCGCTGATCTCGATCTTCGCGCGTCTTGGCGGTGGTATCTTCACCAAGGCGGCCGACGTCGGCGCCGACCTCGTCGGCAAGGTCGAAGCAGGCATCCCCGAAGACGATCCGCGCAACCCGGCCGTTATCGCCGACAACGTGGGCGACAATGTGGGCGACTGCGCCGGCATGGCCGCCGACCTGTTCGAAACCTATGTCGTGACCGTTGGCGCAACCATGGTGCTGACCGCACTGCTGCTCAAGGGCCTGGGCGATGCGCTCGGCGCGATGATGGCCCTGCCGCTGCTGATCGGCGGCGTCTGCATTGTCACCTCGATCATCGGCACCTACTTCGTCAAGCTCGGCTCCTCCAACAACATCATGGGCGCAATGTACAAGGGCTTCCTTGTCACCGCCGTCCTCTCCATCGGTGCGATCTGGTGGGCGATTTCCTATGCGCTGGGCGACATGGAAACCGCGATGAGCTACACCATCCTCGACAACACGGTGACCTTCACCGGCCGCGTGCTGTTCTACTGCTCGCTGCTCGGCCTCGTCATCACCGGCCTGATCATCTGGATCACCGAGTATTACACCGGCACCAACTATCGCCCGGTGCGCTCGATCGCCAAGTCGTCGGAAACCGGCCACGGCACCAACGTCATCCAGGGTCTGGCCATCAGCCTTGAATCGACCGCAATGCCGACGATCGTGATCTGCGCCGGCATCATCATTGCCTACCAGCTCGCCGGGCTGATCGGCATTGCCTATGCGGCAACCGCGATGCTGGCGCTGGCCGGCATGGTCGTGGCATTGGACGCCTATGGTCCAGTGACTGACAACGCCGGTGGCATCGCCGAGATGGCGGGCCTCGACGATTCGGTCCGTGACAAGACCGACGCACTGGACGCGGTGGGCAACACCACCAAGGCCGTAACCAAGGGCTATGCAATCGGATCGGCCGGCCTTGCCGCGCTTGTCCTTTTCGCGGCCTACACCACCGACCTCAGGGAGTTCTTCCCGAACCTCGCGGTCAGCTTCAGCCTCGAAAACCCCTATGTCATCGTCGGGCTGCTGCTCGGCGCGCTCCTGCCGTACCTGTTCGGCGCGATGGGCATGACCGCTGTGGGCCGCGCGGCGGGCGACGTGGTGATCGACGTGCGTGACCAGTTCCGCGACAATCCGGGGATCATGGCGGGCACCTCGAAGCCTGACTATGCCCGCACGGTGGACCTCGTCACCAAGGCCGCGATCAAGGAAATGATCGTGCCTTCGCTGCTGCCGGTGCTGGCCCCGATCGCGGTCTACTTCGTGATCGCAGCGGTGGCCGGTCAGGCCAACGGCTTTGCCGCCCTTGGCGCCCTGCTGCTGGGCGTGATCGTCGGCGGTCTGTTCGTCGCCATCTCGATGACCTCGGGCGGCGGCGCATGGGACAACGCCAAGAAGTACATCGAGGACGGCAACCACGGCGGCAAGGGCTCGGACGCCCACAAGGCCGCTGTCACGGGTGATACCGTGGGCGATCCCTACAAGGACACCGCTGGCCCTGCCGTGAACCCGATGATCAAGATAACCAACATCGTAGCTCTGCTGCTGCTCGCCGCTCTTGCAACCAACGCCGTGGGTTAAGGAGCCAACGCCCAAGTTGGGGAGAGGATGCCCCGTCCGGAGCAATCCGGGCGGGGTATTTCTTTGCTGGCTTGTTAACCGAGTTTTCGGGCATTCCACCTAAGGCCGGTGGCGGAGACCCGAGAACTTGAACGTCGCGACATTCACCACGGCAAGCACGCCCAGTTCCTTCTGTCCGCCGAGCGCGGCGGTGGCAACGGTGCGGCCTTGGCGCGAGTGGACGGTCGACGGACGACCGGCGCAGTGGCAGGCGCTGGCCGAGAGTGCCTCGACCCCCAATCCCTTCTTTGAACACTGGTATCTCATACCCTCGCTCGAAGCCTTCGATCCCCAGGGGACCAAGCGCTTGCTGACCGTCGAGATTGGTGGCGAACTGGCCGCGCTGATGCCGCTGACCAGGCCGCGCCGCTATGGGCGTTGGCCGCTGCCGCACTTGGCGAGCTGGCTGCATCCCAACGCCTTTCTGGGCGTGCCCTTGGTTCGGGCCGGCTGCGAGAGAGTGTTCTGGCAAGCGCTGTTGCAATGGGCCGACGAAGCGGCGACACGCGAACAGGCTCAGTTCCTGCACCTGCCCGCAATGCCTCTGGAACAGCCATTGACCGCAGCGTTGTTCGAACTGTCCGAACTGCAGGGCCGCAAGGCTGCGCTCGTCATGCGCGAACGACGGGCCATGCTGCATTCGCCGCTTTCGCCGGATCTTTACCTCGAGCGCGCGCTGACCGGCAAGAAACGCAAGGAGTTGCGTCGCCAGCACGCGCGCCTGGCCGAACAGGGCAGGCTGGCCTTCGAACGACAGCTGGATGCCACGGATCTCGAAAGCTGGATCGAGCAGTTTCTCCTGCTTGAAAGGCGCGGCTGGAAAGGCACCAGTGGCAGCGCAATGGCCTGTGCGTCCACGACGGAATCGCTGTTTCGCAAGGCGCTTGTCGAAGCTGCGGGGATTGGCAGGCTGGAGCGCCTGGCACTGACGCTGGACGGGCGCCCCATCGCAATGCTCGCCAATTTCCTGACGCCGCCCGGCAGCTTCTCCTACAAGACCGCCTTCGACGAGGATTTCGCGCGCTTTTCTCCTGGCGTCCTGTTGCAGCGGGAGAACCTCGCACTCCTGTCGCGACCGGACATCAGCTGGTGCGACAGCTGCGCCGCACCCGATCATCCGATGATCGACAGCCTCTGGACCGAACGCCGGCCGATCGGACGCATTTCGGTTGCCATCGGCGGCAGTATCCGGCGCAGGTTCTTCGAAACTCTCCTGTCGCTCGAATTGGGGCGCAACCCTGTCGGACTGAGCCGATGAACAAACCGATTGCCTTCGCTGGCGGAGCCGCGCCCCTCGACGCTTTCGACGAGACCTCGCGCTCCGCTTTCGCCGCCTCCTATCCGGAAGTGCCGCACAAGCTGGTCCACCGGCTGGGCATGCACCCGCTGATGCATCCCGATGCCCTCGCTATCCTTGGCGAGGCGCTGCCGGACCGCTCGGTCGAATACAATCGTGCGGCCTTGCCATTGGGGCTCAACGGGGAAAAAGCTCCCGCCAACGGCATTGGTATCGGCGAGACGATCCGCAACATCGCATCCACCGGAAGCTGGGCGGCTCTCAAGAATATCGAGCAGATCCCCGCCTATGCGGAGCTTCTCGACAGCCTGCTCGACGAATTGCGCCCGGTCATCGAACAGCGCACGGGCGCAATGCTGAAACCGCAGGGCTTCATCTTCGTGACCAGCCCGGGCGGCGTGACACCCTATCACTTCGACCCCGAACACAACATCCTCCTTCAGGTGATGGGGTCGAAGGTCATGACGATGTTTCCGGCAGGCGATGCCCGCTTTGCCCCGGACGAAACGCACGAGACCTATCACACCGGCGGCGGGCGAGACCTGTTCTGGCGCGATGAATTGCTCGGCGGCGGCAAGGACTGGTCGCTGTCCCCGGGCGAGGCGCTCTACGTGCCGGTGATGTCGCCCCATTTTGTACGCAATGGCCCGCAGCCCTCAGTTTCCCTCTCGATCACCTGGCGATCAGAATGGAGTTTTGCCGAAGCAGACGCGCGCGCCTTCAACGGGTTGCTGCGCAAGTTTGGCATGAAGCCACGCCCGCCCGGCCGCTGGCCGAATGGCAATCGCACCAAGGCGCTGTGCTGGCGGGTCTATGCCAAGGCGCGTGGCTTGCGCTGAATTGATCCCGTTGACGTAAACGGCAGCCACGTCCATCGCGTTTGCATGACCGACTCTGAAAATCCGACACCGCAGGAACTCGTCGAAAGACTGCTCGACCTTCTCGACGTGAAGGACCACGGCGGCGACCGCTTCGAGGGTCGTCGCAAGATCGGCGGCGTCGGCCGCGTGTTCGGCGGCCAGGTGATCGGGCAGGCCTTGGCAAGTGCAGAACGCACCGTCCCCGCCGACCGCCCCGTCCATTCGCTCCATGCCTATTTCCTGCGCGGCGGAAACGAGGATCACGAGATCGACTTCAAGGTCGAGCGTGACCTCGATGGCGGCAGCTTTTCGAACCGCAGGGTGGTCGCCAGCCAGCTGGGCAAGCCGATTCTCAACATGGTCGCTTCGTTCCACCGGCGCGAGGACGGGCGACACCATGCAGAGCCGATGCCCCAGGTCGTGGGGCCGGACGACCTTGCCAGCGAGAGCGAGTTGCGCCTGCGTTATGCCGCAAAGATGCCCGAGAAGCAGCGCCAGCAAATGCTGCAGCCGCGGCCGATAGAGCTGCGCCCCATCGAGGCCCGGCACTGGATGAACAATGGACCGCAAGAACCGCGTGCGCACACCTGGTTCCGCTCGGTTGGCGCCCTGCCCGATGATCCCCGCATCCACCGTGCGGTCCTGGCCTATGCCAGCGACATGACCTTGCTTGGCACGTCCACCCTCCCGCACGACATCAGCTGGTCGAAAGGCAACCTGATGGGGGCGAGCCTCGATCATGCGATCTGGTTCCACGACGAGTTCCGCGCGGACGAATGGATGCTCTATGCGTGCGACAGTCCCTGGGCAGGGCGCGCGCGCGGTTTCAATCGCGGACGGATCTACACGCGTGATGGCCGTCTTGTCGCCAGCGTGGCGCAGGAAGGCCTGATTCGACCGATCGAGCGGAAGACGTCTGCCGACTGATCAGGGCTTGGCACAGACGGCGCCGACGATGCGGGGCTTGTCGATCATTGCGAAGACCACCCGTCCGAGCGACGTCACACCGGGTTTGCCGGCAAGTTCCCGGGCGACTTTCTCGAAACGGTGACAGTTGGCAGTGTCAGTCGCGCCCCCGCCATAGCGGTTGCCAAGTTGCGTGGAATAGCTTTCGTACGCCCGCTTCTGCGGCGCGAAGAACGCGCGCATGCGCCGGTCCGCCGCCGCAAAGATCGGGCGGTGCGTGCCCATCATGGCTTCGATGACCGGCCCGATATCGGTGCCGATCGCCTTGCAGCGCAGGGTTACCGCCATCATCATCGTCTCGAATTCGTGAACGCGCGCCGCAGTGATGGTTTCACGGTCAAGGCACGCTTCGGCCTGGGCCGGGGTTGCTGCAAGCAGCACGCCAGCCATTCCCAGTTCCACCGCGCGCCTCACTTCGTCGCCGTCGCGATCTGGCAGGCCGTTATCGGCAAGGCCATGAGCTGGTCGAACTGGCGAACCACCGCAGCCTGACGCGCATAGGCGGCAGCGGCGACCTGCTGCTGGTAGGAGCTGGCTTCCGCCGCCAGGGCATTCATCGGCGAAGGATCGCGGGACAGCTGAAAACTGTCATAGGCCTGCTGCAGCTTCTGCATATGGGCAATGGCCGCATCATTGTTGGCGCGGGCAAGATCGAGGTGCGGCTTGTAGCGGGTCTCGTAGAACGCATTGCGCTGTTCGGCCGAGCAGAACGAGGTTGGCAAGGACAGGTCGGCAATTTCGGTCAGGACTGGCCGCGGGGGCAACGCAAAGCCATTTGCTGCAGCGACCCGGTCCGTGCCGCCGCCAACTTCCTGCGACCTGGCCAGTTCGAGCAGCAGGTTCGCATCACTGGTCACGTCCGAGGCTTCGGCAGTGGCAGCCTTGGGCGCTACAACCACTGCTGGCTTTGGTTCCGCGGGGCTCTGCATCGGCACAGGCGCGGCCGCTGGCGCAGTTGCAGCGACAGGCGTTGGCGGCGCGGACGGCGGAGCCGGCTGCGACACCACGGTCGCCACGGCCGGCGTCAGTTGAGCCGCAGGCGCCGCAACCGGCGCAACGGCTGGAGCGGCCACCGGCGCGACTGCAGCAGGCGAAATCGGAGCCTTGCGCAAGGTGGCAAGTTTCGCTCGCGCCAATCCGGCAAAGGTACCGGCAGGGTACTGCTGCAGATAGGCATCATAGACCGCCGGATCGTCGCTTCCCGCCACCGACTGCCAGAAAGCCAGTTCAAAGGGCGACCCGACTCCATTGGCGGATTGCGCATGCGCAGGAGCAGAAACGCTCAGCAGCAGACCCGCTGCCAGCGGAAGCGCTGCCTTGCGCAAATTCAGCCCCACCATGCCACTAGCCCCCCGGCTTCATCCATATTCGATGCAACTTCTGTAGACAACAGACAGCAGCAGCCTGAAACCGCTCCAAACAGAATAGGTTACCGATACGTCAATAGTGTTTTTGCGTATATCCTGCTTTAATTAAGCAAGTGTGTCGCCTTTTGGCCAAATTCGCGCCAATGTAAGCCCTGCGCTTCCAGCCACTGATCATCGTAATAGGTCTGGGCATAGCGCAAGCCCGAATCACACAGAATCGTTACGATCGATCCCACCTCACCCGCAGCCGCCATCTCTTCGACCAGCTGCAGGCAGGCGTGGATATTTGTTCCGGTCGAGCCGCCCACTGGCCTGCCGATCCGCGTGGCGATGGCACGCATTGCACCGATCGAAGCAGCATCCGGCACGGCGATCATGCGATCGATCACCTCCGGCACGAAGGAAGGTTCGACGCGTGGGCGGCCGATGCCTTCGATCAGGCAGCACGCACCCTGCGGCGGTGCTGTCACGCTACGATCGGCATGGTGACGATGGAAGACGGAGCCTTCGGGATCGGCCACGCAAAGCCGCGTCGGATATCGGCCATAGCGGATGAAGCGGCCAAGCGTGGCCGAAGTGCCGCCCGTCCCTGCCCCGCAGACGATCCAGGCCGGCACCGGATGGTCCTCGCGCGCCATCTGCTGGAAGATCGACTGCGCGATGTTGTTGTTGCCGCGCCAGTCCGTTGCCCGTTCAGCGTAAGTGAACTGATCAAGGAACAGTCCGCCCGCTTCGGCGGCAAGTCGCTCTGCCGCAGGGTACATCTCGCTCGCGCTGTCGACCATGTGAACATCGCCGCCATGGAAGCGGATGGCCTCGATCTTCGCAGGTGAGGTGCTGCGCGGGATGACAGCCACGAATTTCAGGCCGATCAGCTTGGCGAAATAAGCCTCGGAAACGGCGGTCGAACCGCTGGTGGCATCGACCAGCAACGTGCCGGGCCCGATGCGGTTGTTGCACAGGCCATAGAGGATCAGCGAGCGCGCCAGGCGGTGCTTGAGGCTGCCGGTCGGGTGGACGCTCTCGTCCTTGAGGTAAAGCGTGATCCCCGGAAACTTGGGCAGTTCGACGCGGATCAGGTGGGTGTCGGCAGAGCGGTTGAAGTCCGCCTCGATCCGGCGCACGGCCTCGTCGCTCCATGCCCTGCGCTGGTCTGCCATCCTTGCCTCCATCCTCTACCCATTGGGATGATAGAAGTCATAGACGGTTTGCGCCACTGCCGCGCTGACGCCCGGTGCCCGCTGCAGATCATCAAGGCTGGCGGCGCGCACCTTGCCCGCCGTGCCGAAGTGCAGCAGCAGCGCGCGCTTGCGCGCCGGGCCGATGCCGGGGATTTCGTCCAGCGGACTTGCAGTAATCGCCCGGCTCCGCTTGGCGCGGTGTGCGCCAATGGCGAAGCGGTGGACCTCGTCGCGCATGTTCTGGAGGTGGAACAGCACCGGAGAGTTCACGGGAAGCATCTTCTCGCGCCCGTCGGGGAAGTGGAACACCTCGCGCCCTTCGCGCCCGTGGTGGGGGCCCTTGGCAATCGCGATCAGCGGCACGTCCTCGATACCAAGCTCGCCCAGTGCTTCCTTCACCGCCGACATCTGCCCCTTGCCGCCGTCGATCAGAACGAGGTCGGGCCACATGCCGCTTTCGCGATCAGGATCTTCCTCCTGCACCTTGCCGAAGCGGCGGGTCATCACTTCGCGCATCATGCCGAAGTCGTCGTTGGTCTGCGCGGTCTTGATGTTCCACTTGCGGTACTGGCCCTTCACGAAGCCTTCCGGCCCCGCGACGATCATCGCACCCAAGGCATTGGTGCCCTGAATGTGGCTGTTGTCGTAGACCTCGATGCGCTGCGGCACTTCCGGCAGCTCGAGGAACTCGGCCAGCTCGCGCATGACTTTGGCCTTGGTGCCGCTTTCGGCCATGCGGCGGTCGAGCGATTCCACCGCGTTGCGCTGTGCCTGCTCCATCAACCGGCGCCGGTCGCCGCGCTGCGGAACCGAGATCTCGACCTTGCCGCCCGCGCCCTCGCACAGGGCTTCGGCCAGCAGCGCAGCCTCGGGCAGTTCGCGGTCCACCAGGATCAGGCGTGCAGGTGGCACTTCCTCGTAGAACTGCGCGAGGAAGCTGGTCATTACCTCTTCCTCCGACAGGCCCTCGGTGTGGCTGGGGAAGAAGGCGCGGTGCCCCCAATTCTGCCCGCCGCGGATGAAGAAGGCCTGCACCGCAACCTGCCCGCTCTTGACCGCCATGGCGAAGACATCGGCATTGCCGACCCCTTCGGCATTGATCGCCTGGCTGCCCTGGATGAAGGTGGCGGCGCGCAGGCGATCGCGCAGCATCGCGGCGCGCTCGAAGTCAAGGTTCTCTGCCGCCTCCTGCATCTGCGCCTCGATCTCGCGTTGGACGGCGCTTGATTTGCCGCCGAGGAAATCCTTCGCCTGCCGGACCAGTTCGCCGTAGTCCTCCGAGCTGATCCGGTCGACGCAAGGGGCCGAACAACGGCGGATCTGGTAGAGCAGGCAAGGCCGGTCACGCCGCGCCATGAAGCCGTCGTTGCAGCTTCGAAGAAGAAACAGCTTCTGCAACGCGTTGATCGTGGTGTTGACGCTGCCAGCGCTGGCAAAGGGGCCATAATAATTGCCCTTGGCCTTGCGCGCTCCCCGGTGCTTCTGGATGCGCGGGAACGCGTGATCGCCGCGCAAAAGGATGAACGGGAACGATTTGTCATCGCGCAGCAGCACGTTGTAGGGCGGGCGGAAGCGCTTGATCAGCTGTGCTTCAAGCAGCAGCGCCTCGGCTTCGGAATTGGTTGTGACAATCGTCATGCTGCGCGTCTGGCTGACCATGCGGCGCAGGCGGTTGGGCAGGCGATCCACCTGTGTGTAATTCGCAACGCGGTTCTTCAGCGCCCGTGCCTTGCCCACGTAGAGCACGTCCCCGCGCGCATCGAGCATGCGGTAGACGCCGGGCTTGGGCCGCAGCGTGTTCACCGTATCGCGGATGACCGACACGCCCAGCTCAATGTCCGGCTTGTCCGCTCCGCGCACGGTGGTGGACGCGCGATCTTCGTGGAAGCGCTCGGTATCGCGGTCGGGTGGAGGGGCGGGCGTGCGGGCCATGGCGTCCCCCTGCAAATAGTCGCTGAAGCGCGCGGCGCAATGGCAAGGTGGCCGGTTTCCCCAAAGTCATCAGGGTTTTCCCGCATGGTCCGTTTTGGCAGTATTAGCGCCGTTGCGCGACAAGCCTCACATGATCGGTCAACCATTTGGCAGGGCTGGAACGAGCGCAAGCGCCATTCCTCAGGGGCGGCGTAGCGACGCTCGCGTTCGCCTGCATCTGCCCGCACGCCTGATCCTCCTGACAAGCGTGCAGTCCTGCATACTCGAAGATCTCTCGGCTACCGGAGCCGCCCTTATCCCTGAGGAAGGCCTGCCCCCGGTCGGCGCTTCAGCGATCCTGCAATGTGAACATATTGAAGCCTTCGGCCAGATTCGCTGGGCCCGTTATGGCCGTTGCGGCGTGATGTTCGAGGAGAAACTGCCCCTGTCGCAAGTCATCGCCCTCAGGCACTTTTCCGACAACTTCGAGCAGACCGAGCGCGAACGCCACAAGGAACGCGCCCGGGCCTGGGTTCAAGGCAAGAGCCGGATCGTCTGAACCGTCAGAACTGCTTGCGGAACTCGATCTCGAACACCCGGCCGCGCGGATCCTGATACCCCGGCTGATAGCGCAGTGGCACCGCCCCGCTATCGTCAGTGACCCGCTGCTGAGCGTTGAACACGTTGTCGACAGACAGGGACACGCGCGAGCCTTTCAGGAACGGCACCTGCTCCACCAGTTTCGCCTTTCTGCCCAAATCAGCGAAAAGGCGCAGGTTGAATGTCGCGATCGGCGCGAACCTGAGAGTTGTGGAACCCGGCAGGCCGCTGGCATCGATGCGGGAACCGCCAGTGTAATTGCCACTGAGCCGCAGGCCGAACCCGCGATAGAATCCGCCGCCCTCCATCTCGAGCGAATGGCGCGCCACGCTCCCGCTGATGGCATCGCCATCCAGCAGGTTGAGCACGGTGCCACCGGACGCGATCTGCACGGATTGCTGGAAGCGCACGGTGTGGAACACCGAGAGGTTCCAGCGCCCCCGACCGTCGGAGTTGAACCCGCCCGGCCCACCGCGCCCCCCGCCGCCCATGCGCGGCCCCGCGCCCGGAGGAGGACCGCCGGCCCCGGCGCGAGGACCGCCCCCACCTCCGCCACCACCGCGCGCGGCGCCGAATGCGCCACGCTGCATGTTAGGGTCAGGTTTGCCGAAATTGCCTGAAAGGTTGATGCCATAGCGCAGGCGCGAACCTTTCTCTTCGGCAAAAGTGACCGGGCTCTGGTCCACTGACACGATCCGCCCCGAGGCATCGCGAATGACGCGCCCCGGAAACGCAGCTTCGACTTCGGACGTGAGCAGGGGGAAACTGTTGGTGGTATTGGTCGACCGATTGCGGAAGTATTCGGCGACGAAGGTCGAATCCTTCAAAAACGGCAGCGACCAGTTGAGGCCGAACTTCCAGTCGCGCTGACGTTCCTTCACAAGGTTCGGATTGCCGCCGGAAATCACCCGCGCCAGGACCGTCTCCCCGCGCGAAAAGTCGTAGATCGAGACGTTCTCGGTCAGGATCGATGGGCCGCCCAGCTCCGTCAGGCTCGGCGCCTTGTCGGCGGCCACATAGCTTGCCTGCAGGGTCAGCTTTTCGGTGAGGCTGTAGGTCAGCCCGCCGCCCCAGTTATAAAGCGTGCCGAAGTCCGAAAGCCGGTGCACTTCGGCATTGGCGTTAAGCGAAATGTCGCCAATGCCTGCACCGAAGCCTTCCCTCCGGCTGGTAATCGGCAGATCGACGCTGAACCCCGCTTGCGCATCCCCGCGCTTGAGATTGATCTGTCCGGTATTGGTGCGGGTGTCGCTGCTTTCGATGCCTGAATAGTCGAACCCGGCCTTGACAGTCAGCGCCACTTCACCGCCCGGCAGGCGCAGCGGACGGCCAGACAGCGTAGCCAGGCTTGAGAGCGAATCCGTCTTTGACAGCGCCCGGTCAGCCGCGCCGGGGAGAATCGCTGTCGTCGGCAGAGCGCCCGAAGCGGCAAGCGCACCTGAAGTCACCAGCGCCTGCACTCCGGAAAGATCGGCGCGGCGATCGATCGTGCTCTTCGTCTCGACGTGCCCGCCATCTGCGGTAACCGCCAGGTTCCAATCGCCGAGCGGCTTGTTCAGCGCCGCGCTCGCCTGCAGGGTCGTTGTGCGGCGGCGCGTGGTCAGCGGCTGCGGATCAAGTGTGAAGCGCGAGAAGCTGCCGGTGGCATCCGTCAACGTCACCCCATTGAGCCCGTTGAGCGAGCGCTGGTCATCACGCTGGGCGAGCAGGTTGACGCTGAGGCCCGCCCCGCTGCCAAGCGCACGGGCCAGCGTGGCGTTCAATTGCGCCGACCTGGAGTCCGAAATCAGCGTCCGGTAAGCGGCAGGATTCGGATCGCCCGCAACGCGCGTCGCCGAAGTGCCGGGCTGGATGATCCCGCGCTCCGCCTCGGTCAGCGGGCTGGCATCCTCAAGCTTGCCTGTAACGTTGATGCGGTTGCCGCCGGCAATCTTGGTCAGGGTGAATTCCTGCTCCCACTCGGTGAAGCCTCCGCCGCTGGGCAGGCGCAGCTCGCTATCGCTGCCGAAGCTGCTGAAGTTGTCTTTCAGAATGAAGTTCACCACGCGCTGATCGGGCCGGTAGCCATACTTGAGCGCAACTTCCTCGGGCAGGACCTCGACCCGGCGGATGGCTTCGGGCGGAAGTCCGCGCATCTCGCGAAAGCCCGAAATGCGCATGCCATTCAGCAGGACCACCGGCATCCCGCCGCCACGGCCACGCCCTGACGACGTCTGCGGCGAAAGCGCGGCAAGGAGTTCCTGCAGCGAACCGGCCCCATAGGAGGCGATCGCGTTCTCATCCAGCACCGCAATCGGCGGCTGAGCCGTATCGACCTGGCCCTTGATGCGGGTGGCAACGACCAGAATCTCGTCGTCCTCGGCTGTAATCGGGTTGCCTTCAAGATCCTGCAGCGCATCCGGCGGCGTATCGTCGGTTCCCGCGATCACGTCTTGCGCCACGGCCGGATTGGCCGCCAAGAGGCAAAGGGCAATGGCAGCCAGCGAGGGCGCGGCGGAAAATCTCACGTCTGGAAATCCTTGAACTCGGGGGTGCCGGGCAAGCGTCGGCTCTTCAACGTCACACCTGCCGAGACGGTCCCGAAGTGGCTATGCGCATTTCGTATCAGTTTGTCGCACTGCAGCATGCATGGTTACATCGGCAGCGGAACCTGAACCAAAGCTGGTCACTTCCAGCGCGCCTCTTCCCTTTTTCGCCCGGCAAGGCTATGGGCCGCGCAATTCCTCTGCGCGCGGATCATTTCCGATGACCTGCGCGTTCCTTTTTGCATACCTCTATACAAAGGCATCCGAGCCCGCCGATGGCGAAAGAAGAACTCCTCGAAATGCGCGGACAGGTGGTGGAACTCCTGCCCAACGCGATGTTCCGCGTCCGCCTCGAAAACGACCACGAAATCCTAGGCCACACCGCCGGCAAGATGCGCAAGAACCGCATCCGCGTGCTGGTGGGCGATGAAGTGCTGGTCGAACTCACCCCCTATGATCTGACCAAAGGTCGCATCACCTACCGCTTCATGCCCGGTCGCGGCGGTCCCGGCGGCTTTTGATGACGGGCGAGCTTTCGCCCGCGTCATCACCCCACCAACTGGTTCTGGCATCGGCCAGCCCGCGCCGGCTTGAACTGCTGCGGCGCATCGGCGTGACGCCTTCGCGCGTCGTGGCCACCGACATCGACGAGACACCGCGCAGGGGCGAACGTCCCCGCGCCCATGCGTCGCGGCTTGCTGCCGAAAAGGCCCGCGCCGCTGCCGCACTTGCCCCGGATTGCGTGATCCTTGCGGGCGATACCGTCGTAGGTGCCGGAGCGCGCATCCTGCCCAAGGCGGAAGACGAGGTAACCGCACGCCAGTGCCTCGCCCTGCTCTCGGGCCGTCGCCATCGGGTATTTTCTGCCATCGCGGTGATTACCCCGGACGGAGCCTTGCGCGAAGCCCTGTCCGAGACGATCGTGCGCTTCAAGCGCCTCTCGGACGAGGAAATGGAAAGCTACATCGCTGGCGGAGAATGGCACGGCAAGGCCGGCGGCTATGCCATCCAGGGCAGCGCCGAAGGCTTCTGCGACTGGCTTTCGGGCAGCCATTCCGGCGTGATTGGCCTCCCCCTGTTCGAAACACGCAAACTCTTGCGAGCCGCAGGCATCGATGTCTGCTGACTGGCTCCATGAAGCAGGGATCGGCGAAGAACGCGCGATTCTGGTTTCGGGCGGTCGCATACTCTCTGCCCGCGTCTGCTGGGGAGAGAAGGTGCGTCCCGGTCTGGTCGCGCAGGCCCGCCTCGTCACCCGCCACGCCGGCAGCCGGCGCGGTGTCGTGCGCTTCGATGACGGCGCCGAAGCAATGGTCGACCAGCTCCCGCGCGAGGCTACCGAAGGCGTAAGCCTGACCGTGCGTGTAACCCGCGCCGCCATCGCCGAACGCGGCCGCACCAAGCTCCCTGTCGTCCGTCCCGCCCCTGGCGAGGATCCTCGCCCAGCACCAAGCTTGCGCGAAGAACTCGAAGCGACCGGCGCTTCGGTCAAATCGGTCGCCATCACGGGCCGTGCCTTTGCGGAGAATGGCTGGGACGAACTCGCTGAACAGGCCGTCACGGGCGAGATCGCATTCGCGGGCGGCTCGATCATCGTCAGCCCGACCCCGGCAATGACACTTATCGATATCGATGGCACGCTTCCGCCGCTGAAGCTCGCGCTGTCCGCGGTCGATGTCATAGCCGATGCGCTGCACCGGCTTGATATCGGCGGATCGGTCGGCATCGATTTCCCGACGCTGCACCAAAAGAAGGACCGCCAACACGTCGACAAGGCGCTCGGCGATGCGCTGATCGACTGGCAGGGCGAGCGCACCGCGATGAACGGCTTCGGTTTCGTGCATCTGGTGTCGCGGCTTGAACGCGCCTCGCTCGTGGCGCGATACACGCGCTTTCCGGTCGCTGCCGCTGCCCGTGCACTTCTGCGCAACGCCGAGCGCGTCAGCGAGCCCGGCGCACTGTTGCTGTCCGCCCATCCGCGCGTGCTTGCCGCGATTCTCCCCGCATGGGAGACGGAACTGGCCAGTCGGACCGGCCGCACGATCCGCCGCAAGGAAGACCCGGCCCTTGCCCTTTCCGGCGGATTTGCCCAAGGCGTGCCGCTATGAATACGCCTGCCGCCCGGCCCACCCAGAAGCGCTGCCCGATCTGCGGCAAGCCCCGCAGCGAAGCCCACACCCCGTTCTGTTCGACCCGCTGCAAGGACCGCGATCTGGTGCAGTGGCTGGAAGGCGGATACGCGCTCCCGGGACGACCGGCCGACGAGGATCACGAAGACTAGCCTCTCCAAAATTTTCGCGCGATGGGGCTTGCCAAGCCCGCGCCGCTTCGCCATAGGCGCGCTTCCCATCGCCTGCAGGTCCTTCACAGGACGCGGCAAAGGACGATGCCCGGGTAGCTCAGTTGGTAGAGCAGCGGATTGAAAATCCGCGTGTCGGCGGTTCGAATCCGTCCCCGGGCACCATTTCCCTATCCGCCATCATCCGCGAAAAGTTTAAAAAACGGCAGAAATCTGCCATTTTCACCATGGGCCTAACCGCTGATGTCCGCCTTTGCACGCCCGTAGCCGGGTGATTCTGGGGGCCACTTTGAAACCGGCGAAAGGCGTGGCCCCCAAATGGCACTGACAGACACCGCAATCCGCAATGCGAAGCCCCAAGCGAAGCCCTACAAGCTGACCGACGAAAAGGGCCTGTTCCTGCTGGTCCAGCCATCGGGTGGCAAACTCTGGCGGTTCAAGTTCCGTGTCGATGGCCGCGACGAAGACGGCCAGCCGAAGCGCGTCGAGAAGAAGGTCGGCTTCGGCACCTATCCCGAAGTGAACCTGAAGGACGCGCGCCGGATGCGTGACGAAGCGCGCGCCACACTGGCGGCTGGCGTCGATCCTGCCGAGAAGAAGCGCCGTGATGCCCACACCGCCAAAATCAGCGCCGCCAATTCCTTCGAAGCCGTGGCACGCGCCTACATCGAGAAGTGCCAGCGTGAAGGCCG
Organism: Novosphingobium sp. GW835-FHT14H07; assembly: GCF_058793515.1. Lineage (NCBI taxonomy): Bacteria > Pseudomonadati > Pseudomonadota > Alphaproteobacteria > Sphingomonadales > Sphingomonadaceae > Novosphingobium > Novosphingobium sp. GW835-FHT14H07. The sequence goes on along the minus strand of NZ_JBXAFX010000017.1, from coordinate 9,997 downwards.
TTCCGAACGCACCACGTCCAAGCAGGAATGGCTCCTGAAGCTTCTGGACCGCACGGTCGGCGCGCGCCCTGTTGCTGAGATCCAGCCGTTCGAAATGCTGGAAGCCGTGCGCAAGTATGAAACAACCGGACGCACCGAAGCCGCGCACCGCGCCTTGCAGTTCGCCAGCCAAGTCTTCCGCTTCGCCATCGCGAACCAGTTGGCCCCGTCAGACCCTACCCGCGATCTGCGCGGAGCGTTGACCAGCCACAAGTCGAAGCACCACGCCGCCATTCTCGAACCGAAGAAGGCGGGCGAACTGCTGCGCGCGATCGATGGCTATGACGGGCACCCAGTCACGCGCTTCGCCCTGCAACTGGCCGCGCTGGTCTTCGTCCGCCCCGGCGAACTGCGCTATGCCGAGTGGTCGGAGTTCGACTTTGACGCCAAGGTCTGGCGGATACCAGCCGAGAAAATGAAGGCGCGCTCCGAACACGTCGTGCCCCTGTCGCGCCAAGCGCTCGCCGTGCTGGCCGAAGCGCGCGCCCTGACGGGTGATGGCCAGTATGTCTTCCCGTCGATCCGCACGCACCTTCGTCCGATGTCGGAGAACACCGTCAACGCCGCGCTTCGCCGTCTGGGCTATTCCAACGACGAAATGACCGGCCACGGCTTCCGCGCCATGGCCAGCACGCTTCTGAACGAATCCGGCAAGTGGTCCGCCGACGCGATCGAACGCGCGCTGGCCCACAAAGACAAGGACGCCGTGCGCGCCGCCTACCATCGCGGCCAGCACTGGCAGGAGCGCGTCGATATGGCGCAGTGGTGGGCGGACTATCTGGACACGTTGCGGACTGGGGCGGACATCCTTTCCTTCCGGAAACAGAAATCCGGCTAGAATGTAGGCCCACGGCATCCGAGATCGGTCCGATGATAAGTGCAAAGTTATGCTGTCAATGCGAGCGATCACCGCGTCGAAGTCAGCCGACATCTCGTTCAAGATGGGCATTCGATCTGCAGTGGAACTTTAGCTTGATGCCGATCGTGAGACTGATGCGGATTCCAGGTTGAAGACTAAGCGGATCGACCCGAAATCTTGCCTCTAAGCCAAGAGCAAAAAATTCACGCTACACCGATACAACATCGAAGGATGAGTCTAATAGTCTTGTCAGGTTACCTGACACAAATTTGGTCAGATAATCTGACACGCTTTTATCATTTAGCACTTTTGACTTAACAAGAAGTCTGCATATCATGGGGAGCCATCAAGGAGGACATCCCCATGAATGGCATCATCCGTACCAAACATTTCGATTGCCGACTTCAGCAACGCGGATTGAATATTTTAGTTGTTACGGCGCTTCTTACTTACGGTGAAATCCGTTCCTCACGAAACGGCGTCGATAGTCTGATCTTCACAAGGACTGCACTGATCGACATCGCGAACGATTTCGGCCCCGGCGTTGGTAGAATGTGCGAAAAGCTCCGAAATACCTACTTGATCGTGCGCGATGGTGTGCTGATCACTGTGGCACGCAGATACCGCTCCGCTCATTAACGTATCCGGTTGCGACGAAGGGTTCCAAATTTCGACGGCCCCTCGGTAACTCGAATCAGGCAATTGCCCCCCTGATGCGATCGAACGCGCTCTGGCCCACAAGACGCCGCGTGCGCCGCCAATCATCGCAGCCAGCACTGGCAGAAGCGCGCCGACATGGCGCCACAGTGGGCCGACTGTCTCGAAACGTTTCGGACAAGGGTGGCATCCTTTTCTCTCCCAAAGAAGTCACGAGTGGCAGGGTCAACACGATGTGACGAAGAATGACGTCCGCTACCGGCCGTCTATAAACTCGGGGATACGCAGTCGGTTGCACTTGAGTAAGTCTGCCTCGATCCACACGATGCCTACATGCTCCCTTCAAAAAGTGCGCCGAAGGCTTCGACGCAAGATAACAAGCCCCGCAATTGGATCGCTTCACTCGAGGCACTTCGTCTTGTCTGCGAGGCTTACGCCACTCACGATGTTGCCGAGTACGAGACGAGGGAAAAGCAACAGCGCGCAGCTATGGCCCGAGCATCCGATGCCTTGCTTCGACGGCTAAGCGAGGGAAGCCTGGTCAGCCGACCAGTATGGTTCCGGTTCGTACAAGGTCGCCGTGAAGAGGGTGATGAACATGTATTTCACCTGCAGCCGGACGAACGGCTCATCAGTCCTAACTTCTGGCGCACCCTGCAGCGTCTAAGGAATGTGGCGAGCGTTGATTGGATTGCTGGCGACTTCTCGTTTGAAGAAGACGATTGTGGAGTTTATGCGATCGGCTCTGCCACCGGCGTGAAGTTTGATCGTGCGGGTCTGCCCGCCGTAGACCTGCTGACTGCGCCGCCACCAACCAACCCAGGCGGCGCAACACGCAAGTGGGACTGGGATGGTGCATTCCTCCACTTGGCTGCTCTTGCGCACGCAAGTCCTGATGGTCTGCTGCGCGCTGACGGCAATGACCCGAACCAATCTGACATCGCGCGCCATTTGCGGGCATGGTTCATCCAGACCCGCGACGATGCTCCGGAAAGCAGTCAATTGCGAGCCTACGGAAAGCGCTTTCTTGCTGAACTCAACGCGGTCAAACTCCAGGCTGCCAATAACCTGAATCGCCGTTAGTTATTGGCAATATTTGGTAGTTCTTGGCCGACGCGCTCCTCTGCTTCGCTGAGGTTCCATTGCACCCGCTGGCACCCGCCATGGTTCATATGGAGCAGCACTGATGGAACGTCTCGCTTACTCGATCAATGAAACCGCCCGCGCCCTTAGCTTGGGCCGCACTTCCGTTTACGCGATGATCGCGGACGGGCGGCTGGAAGCCTTCAAGCTGGGCCGCCGCACGCTGGTGAAGGCGGAATCGATCCGCCGTCTGGTGGCAGGGCAGGAGTAATTCCGATGCCTGCCCGCCGGGTAAATCCCTACCGGGTGAAGCTGCATCGCCTTTACGATGTGCGTGAGCTGGCCGACTGCCTTGGGGTGGACAAGAACACTGTCCGCAACTGGCAGAAGGCTGGCCTTCACGCGATCGACGGGAAGCGTCCCACCCTGTTCCAGGGCGACATGACCAGGGCGTATCTCTTGGCCCGTCAGACCAGCCGCAAGCGCCCTTGCCCTCCGGGGACGATCTACTGTTTCAAGTGCCGTGAACCGAAAGCGCCTGCGCTTGGCATGGTGGAGTTCATCCCCGGCAAGGGCACCACTGGCAACCTGACGGCCCTTTGCGAGACGTGCGGCACGCCGATGCACCGCCGCGCCAATGAAGCGAAGATCAGCACGATCATGCCCCGGCTGGCCGTCCAAATCAGGCAGGCTCCTTCACGCCTAATAGAGCGCGTGGCCCCCTCCCTGAATTGTGACAAACTGAAGGACTGACGTACCATGGTAAAGCACAACGCCGACAACGCCCGCATCAAGCGCGACTACTTCCAGTACCTGAAGGAAGCGGGGCGTCGCAGCGAAGCGTCGATCGATGCCGTTGCCAAGGCGCTGGACCGCTTTGAAGAGGCGAACGGGCATAAGGACTTTCGCAAGTTCCACCGCCAGCAAGCCGTCGCCTTCAAGCGCAAGCTGGACGAGGAACGCGCCGTGCGTACTGGCAAGCCGTTGAGCCGCGCCACGGTGAACTCGACGCTATCAGCCCTGCGCGCGTTCTTCGTCTGGCTGGCAGGCCAGCCGGGCTATAAGTCGCACCTTCGCTATGGTGATGCCGACTACTTCAACTTGGCCGAAACAGAAGTGCGCATCGCCAAGGCCGTGCGCCATAAGGCGTTCCCCTCGCTCGAACAGGTGCACCATGTCCTGTCCGTCATGCCGTCCGCAACCGACATCGAGAAGCGCAACCGCGCGCTGGTGGCCTTTGCGCTGCTTACGGGCGCGCGTGACGGCGCACTGGCGTCGTTCCGCCTGAAGCACGTCGATCTGCACGATGGTCGCGTCGATCAGGACGCCCGCGACGTGCGCACGAAAGCCAGCAAAACCTTTTCGACGTGGTTCTTTCCCGTCGGCGGCAATGCGCTGGAAATCCTGCGCGACTGGTGCAAGCACCTTCGCGAAGTACTACTCTGGTCGGATGAAGAACCGCTTTTCCCGGCAACGCGCATCGCCATTGGCGAAAGCGGAGGCTTTGTCGCGGCGGGACTTCGCCGCGACGGCTGGAGCAACGCCGGACCCGTTCGCAAAATCTTCGCCGAAGCATTCGCAGCGGCTGGTCTGCCCTACTTCAACCCGCACTCCTTCCGCGACACGCTGGTCCAACTGGGCGAGCGCATCTGCCCGAACATCGAAGCCTTCAAGGCGTGGTCGCAGAACCTGGGGCACGCCCATGCAATGACCACGCTGACGAGCTACGGCACGATTTCGGCGCATCGGCAAGCCGAGCTAATCCGGGGCATTGCGGCTGGCGAGCCGTCCACGTCTCTCGATGCCGCAACCTTGGCCAAAGTTATGGCAACGCTGCAGAAGTTGACTGCCGAGGGCCTGTCCTGAGCCTTTTTGCTTTGCGGCAGTTGTCCAGCCAAGAGCGTATGCAAGATGCCCTCGCGTTGATGCGGTAAGGCACGGCGCGAATGAGGCTTTCCCGCACCCGAAGCGGCTGATTATATGCTCCTATGCGATTGCTCTCCAACGTCGGCACCGAGCGTGTCATTGATCACCTCCCCCATGCGACCAAGCTATCGGTAGCTACCGTGGGTACATCGGTCCCAGGCATGGCTCGCTTGCAGTCGAACCACGATCTCGAGCGCTTGCTTCTTTCCTCGGAGACCAACCTGCAATGCGACCCCGCAGATAGGCGTCGACGCAACAGCCTGACCCTGAGAGGGGAAGGCGTAGATTGCCTGCAGTGGCTGGCAGGTGCTGAGGTGCGAGCCACTGATCTGCCCCTACGCCAGTCGCTGCTGCTGTGTGGAGCGCCAGTTGCCCGCGCGGTGGTAGGGGATTGTGATCTGACTACAGCCGGCCTCGGCGTAGCACCCAGCCGAGCAGCTGGCATGATCCAGCTTCTGGAAGACCCTGCCGAAGTCCAGGGCCTCAGTGCGTGGTTCGAGGAGTTGTGGCGTCGTTCAAGCTCTCTGGAGGCGAACCCACTTGAGGCCGCACTCCACGACGCAACGGCATCCTTCACCGCTGCTGACGTCTATCGCCGCAGTCTGGCCTCCCTCTTCAACGACATGATGTCCGATGACGACGTCTTGCCCGATCGCCGCCTTGGTCTCGAAGACAGCCGCGTCTGGCAGATGCTCTATCGCTTCCAGCGTGACGGCGTTCTCGGCGCTATCGGCAAACTGCGCCAGTGGGGTGGCTGCATCATTGCAGACAGTGTGGGCTTGGGAAAAACCTTCGAGGCCCTCGCCGTCATCAAGTACCACGAACTGCGCAACGAACGTGTGTTGGTCCTTGCGCCCAAGCGGCTCCGCGAGAACTGGACACTCTGGACCCGTAACGACGTTCGCAATGCCCTGGCCGGTGACCGCTTCGCCTTCGACGTGCTCAATCACACCGACCTATCGCGCGATGGCGGCCTGTCAGGTGACATCGACCTCGATCACGTGAACTGGGGCAACTACGGGCTGGTCGTGATCGATGAGTCGCACAACTTCCGCAATCGCCCATCAGGCCGTGATGGTGAGAGCCGCTACGACAAGCTCATGCGTGACATCGTTAAGGCAGGCATCCCGACCAAGGTGCTGATGCTGTCGGCAACGCCTGTGAACAACCGCCTGAACGACCTGAAGAACCAGATCGCGTTCGCCACTGAAGGCAATGACGCTGCGCTGGCGGACGCCGGGATCAAGAGCATTGCCGGGACGGTGCGGCTGGCGCAGGCCGCGTTCAACAAGTGGCAGGCGCTCCCGGCTGACCGTCGCACGTCCCAACGCCTCCTCGACATGCTGGGCTTCGACTACGTGCGCCTGCTCGACCTGTTGACCATTGCCCGGTCACGCAAGCACATCGAACGCTATTACGGCCTCGGCGAGACCGGTAGGTTCCCCGAAAAGCTCCCGCCCGACAACCGCAAGACCGACGTATCGTCCGACGGCAGCTTCCCGCCGATTGCCAGCATCAACGACGAAATCCGTCGCCTCACCCTCGCCGCCTATGCGCCGCTTCGCTACGTGCTCGCCAACAAGCGCGAAGAGTACGACCGACGTTACACGCAGGCAGCCAAGTCCGATGGCTCGGTGTTCCGCCAGCTGGATCGCGAGGAAAGCCTTGTCGGGCTTATGCGCGTGAACCTGCTCAAGCGCATGGAAAGCTCGGTCCATGCCTTTGCGCTGACGGTTGAACGCCAACTGCAAGCTGTAGATGCGCTGATCGAGCGGATCGCGGCACACGATGACTCGGTGGAAGCGCCAAGCATCGAGGACTTGGCCGAAGATGATCCCATGTTTGAAGCCTTGGGCGTGGGCAAGCGCGTCAAGGTGCTGCTGTCCGACGCGGACCTCATAGCCTGGGAGCGCGATCTGGAAGCTGACCGTGAGCGGCTCGTGCGTCTCCTGCGACAGGCCCGCGCCGTTACCCCCGACCGCGACGCCAAGCTCGAAGAACTGCGCACGCTGATCGCCCAGAAGCGAGCCGAGCAGATCAACCCCGGTAACAACAAGGTGCTCGTCTTCACGGCTTTCGCCGACACCGCCGCGTACCTCTACGACCACCTTGCCGAAGAGGTGGACGGGATCACCGCGCTGGTGACTGGCAGCGGCAGCAACCGCGTATCGAGCCCTCGCCTGAAGCCCGATCTTGCTTCAATCCTCACCGCCTTTGCGCCCCGCGCCCGCAACCGGCCGGAGTCATTGTGCAGCGAGCCGCAGATCGACCTGGTCATCGCCACCGACTGCATCAGCGAAGGCCAGAACCTGCAGGACTGCGACTGTGTGGTGAACTACGACATCCACTGGAACCCGGTGCGGATCGTGCAGCGCTTTGGCCGTGTCGACCGCCTCGGTTCGATCAACGAGCGTATCCGGCTGGTCAACTTCTGGCCGAACATGGACCTTGATGCCTACATCGGGCTGGAGCGCACAGTCTCGGGCCGCATGAAGCTGCTCGACGTCTCCGCGACCGGCGAGGAGAACATCATCGAGGCTGACCCCGGCAACGGAATGAATGACCTTGAATACCGCCGCCGCCAGCTTGAGGCGATGCAGAACCAGGTGATCGAGTTGGAAGACCTGTCGCAAGGCGTGGCCATCACCGACCTGACTCTGAATGACCTCCGCCTCGACCTGGCCCAGGTTTCCGAGGCCGAGCGCGAAGCAATCGAGCGAATGCCGCTTACCGCCCACGCTCCGGTCCCGGCGTCTGACGATCTGCCCGAAGGCGCAATCTTCGTGCTTCGGGCCGAAACGCCAGCCGCGCTGGCCGCGCTCGATGCCAAGGACCCATTGCGCCCGCACGCCCTCGTTCATGTGCGTGCCGATGGCACGATCCACCTGCCGCACTCGGCACCCAAGCGCATACTGGACTCCATGCGCAAGCTTTCCCGGCTTGACCCGGAAGAGGGACAGAAGCTGTGGCAGAGGTTTGATCGGGAGACGCGCAAAGGCCGCAGGATGGAGCGCTGGCAGGCGCTGCTGGAGGCCGCCTTGGCAGGGGTGACTGGCACAGCGCAGGAACGTGCCGTGGACAGCCTGTTTACGACCGGAGCGCCGCAGGGCATGAGCGGATCGAGCGGGCTTGATGATTGGGAAGTCGTCGCCTGGTTCCCGGTGCTCGGGGCCGCATGAGCGAGCAGCCCATAACCGCCGAAGACCTCATTGCGGCGTTTGATCTGCCGCCCGGGTCACCGCCACGCCGCATTGCCAAGTCCACCTTGGCAGACAACGTGCCGACCGCCGCCGACAAGCGCTTGATCGATGGCAAGCTTGCCCGGCTCGACTGGGTCGCTGCGATCAACCCGGCGACGACCGGCATTGCTACGGGCGAAAGCGAGGGCTTGTCGATCCAGACGGTGAACCTGTTGCTCGCCCGAACACACGGCCCACTGCCGCCCCGGCTGGCAGAGATCATCCATCGTGCCATTCCGCAGCCCGTGATCCTGATCCACGCCGGTGAAGCCGCCGATGCCACTGCTGGCGTGTCGCTCGCTACCAAGCGCATGGCAGAGCGGGAGGCGGGGCGCGTGGTGTTGACGGCTCTGCACGATACCGGAGCCTTGGGGACGGCAGACCGGGCCTTTGTTGCCACGCTTGCGCTGGCGCGGTTGCCATCGCGTGACCTGTCGGCCCTGTACACTGGACTGGTTGAACGTGCCGAAGCTTTGGCTGCTGCGCGGTCAGGCGGCAGGCCCTTTCGGTTACCAACTTCGGCAGAGGAGTGGGGACGCTGGCGAGCGGCGCTGGTGGAATGCGGCAGGCTGGAAGGGGAAATCGCGAGCGTAACCGCCGCAATGCGCAAGGAAACCCGGTTGGCGCGTCGGGTCGAGCTAGGTGAAAAAATTCACATTTTCAAAGCCTCGCTGGACAAGTGCCGAGGTGATCTGGCTTAACGCCTCGACCAGCGGATGGGGGCAACGTGGGCAAAGGCGGCTATAACGGGGGATCGACGATAATCGGACCTGGCGGCGGCTGGTCGTTCGATCCGGCGGCAGATACCGGGAGGACGGAACCCACACGGACCAGGAGCGAACCAGGCTTGTTTGTTCCGCTTCCGAGGTTGAAACGGAAAAACAAGAAAAAACATAAAAAGCAGAAGGTTATAGTTGCGCGAGTTGAAGTCAGCAAAAGCGTGTTGCACCAGCACCGCATCGCGAGGGAGCAAGAGCTGGATCGCGACGTCATTTTGGACGATCTGGGTTTCGCCCTGCCAGAGAACCCCCTGATGCGACAAGTGGAATTGAAGATGTTGGTGGCAGCAGGAATACTCTTGCCCACGGGTGCGATCAACGTGAACCACGCCGAGGTTGCGGCGTGGCTGAAGACCAACGGAAAGAAGAAGTAGAAGCATGTCTGACCCAGCGAGCCCCATTCCCCGCGTGACCCGTGACGATCCGGCTGCGCACAGCGGCGATGTGGTGGCGGAGAACATTGCGGCGTTGAAGACGCTGTTCCCGGCGATTGTGACCGATGGGAAGGTCGATTTCGACGTGTTGCGCCAGTTGCTGGGCGATGCGGTGGACGATGGGGCCGAACGCTATGGCCTGAACTGGAAGGGCAAGGCCAAGGCCCGCGCCTTTGCACTCACACCCAGCCTCGGCACCCTTCGCCCGGCAAAGGAAGACAGCGTCGATTGGGACACGACGAAGAACATCATGATCGAGGGCGACAACCTCGAAGTGCTCAAGCTGCTGCGCAAGAGCTACGCGGGCAAGGTCAAACTTATCTACATCGATCCACCCTACAATACGGGCAAGGACTTCGTTTACCCAGATAATTTCTCCGACAGCTTGGCAAACTACGAGGCACTGACCGGCCAGCGCGGCGAGAACGGCGTTCGACTGTCGAGCAACAAGGAAGCCAGCGGGCGGTTTCATACCGACTGGCTGAACATGATGTACCCGCGATTGATGCTCGCTAATGACTTGCTATCGAAAATCGGTGCAATTTTTGTCAGTGTCGACGATGCTGAGCAGGCCTCTCTCAAGAGGATGTGTGACGAAGTTTTTGGTGAACAAAATTTTGTTGCGACAATTGTATGGGAAAAGGTCCATACTCGCAAAAACTCTTCACGATACTTCTCTTCATCCCATGACTTTATCTTGTGCTATGCAAAAAGCAAGGAAGACTGGCCAAGGCCCCTTCTGCCCCGTGACAATACTGACGCATATTCAAACCCAGACAATCATCCAAAGGGTCCTTGGAAACTAGACCCCATCACTGCGCATAATTATTATTCTGCGGAATACACCATCACAAAACCTAACGGTGTTACACTTTCACGTCCGCAAGGTCGATATTGGGCTTTTAGAGCCCGAACCGAAAGTTGTTGAGCAATACCAGCATGTTGTGATTCACGCCTCTTTGCGAAGAGAAGGAGTGAATG